>JALRLQ010000202.1 GCA_023254365.1 Candidatus Poseidonia sp.
TGTGCGCATGATTTCGTAATTGTTCATTTGAATTTCAAACAATTTTTCTGCATTCTTTTTTGCCGAAATATCGAGGCGGATTGCACCAATCCAAAACAGAGCCGAGAGACCAATCATCAATGATCGCACGAACTCAAAGTTATCGGTGGTTAATCCGAGTGGGCTGAAGTTCATGGAAACCAAAATTGCAAACACTGTTGCCGAAACAGCCATGAAATCAATTGCCCATTCCGTCGTATCTCTACTCTGTCTACGGGTAGGGGTTGGAAGTTCCGGAGCGACATCAAAGGTGGCGCTTTTCTTTGGCATGAATGTTCTACTCCACCGTACACTATAACGGTTTTCAGTATTCAACGGGAACCGGGTCAAGAATGCGCCAAAGGTACCACGCGGCCGCTGTTCGATAGGGGCGCCAACGTTCAGCGATGGCCGCCACGTCCTCCTTGGTTTCCGCCTCTGGGACGAGACGTTGCGTTCCACGAATCAACCCGATATCGCCCAAACTGAACACGTCGGGTCGCAAAAAATGGAACATCAGGAGCATTTCTGCCGTCCACGGCCCGATGCCTCGAAACGAAACAAGGTGCCGTTGGATGTCGCTGTCCTGCATCTCGTCCCACGGTTGGTTGAGCAGGGAGTCGGCGTTTTCTGCCAAACCGTAGATGTAACTCGCTTTGGGGCGGGTCACGCCGCAGGCTGCGATGCTTGGCTGATCGGTGGCCAAAACAGCTGCCGGCGTCACTTCGCCGAGGTGTTCACACAACCTTCCCCAAATTGCATCCGCTGCGAGCACAGAAATCTGTTGACCGACGATGGACCTCACCAGTGTCTGAAACAGGTCGCCTCGACTTGAGATGCCGTAGGGTCCGTGTTCCCTAACCACCGGCCCGAGCAAGGCATCGTTGAGCAGGTAGGCGTGAGCCTCGTCCCACCAGGAAGGGGTCGTGGCTGCCATGCGTGAAACTGCAGAGGTGAGGTTTTGAACCCGTGCATGAAGCCGTGTGCATGCGCGATGAACTCTTGGACGTGCTTCGACTCAAGGATGTCACTCGACAAGGATGGGTGAATGCAGGCGTTCCATCTCCCGAGTCGGTGGCTGCTCACTCGTGGGGGATGGCAATCTTGGCCCTGCGTTTGTGTCCTCCGGAATTGGATTTGAACAAAGTGCTGGCCTTGTGCTTGGTCCACGATCTCCCCGAAGTTCTCGTGGGGGATTTGACGCCACAGGATGACCGTTCCACGAAAGCACAAGACGAACATGCAGCCATGGTCAAACTTGCACCTCAGTGGCTGGATTTGTTTGAGGAGTACGAGGCCAACACCACCCCTGAAGCCATGTTTACTCGTCGCCTTGACAAGTTGGACATGGCCTTGCAAGCCGGACTGTATGCGGAACGAACCGGCTTGAATCTCGATGCCTTCGTTGCGAGTGCCCGTAAAACGCTGGGTGACGACCCGTTGTTGGGCTGAGTGAATCTCCGACAAGAACAAAAAGCGGAACCTCTCCGAGGCGATTACACAGCCCGATAGTGTAGGGGTCCATCATGGCGGGTTTTGGTCCCGCCGACCTCGGTTCGAATCCGAGTCGGGCTACTTTTTTCATCCAACTGCTTGACAAGGCTCTTGAAGCATCGCTTGCTCGTTAAGACCAGTGAGAACATGATTCAGAGCATTGGTGTCATCGGCGCAGGACAAATGGGTAACGGCATCGCACAGGTGGC
>JALRLQ010000203.1 GCA_023254365.1 Candidatus Poseidonia sp.
TGATGGAGACCGTGAAGGTGGCCTCACTCGGTCAAATCACGGATGCGTTGTTCAACGTGGGTGGGCAGTATCGGCGCAACATGTGAGATCACACGACACGGTATCGTGCACTCTTCATCAATCGGATTGAAGTGTATTCATCCGGGTTGTCAAACTCAAACTGCCACAAGTGGTACATCCCTTCGTTGAACTCAAACAAGAGAACCGTCGTGTCCTTCTTGGTGTGATGCCACCACTGCCTGTAAGGATAGTACATTTGGCGAATAATGATGTCCTTCACTTTGGTGTTCTTCGCCTCAATGAGGACAACGGTATCTTTCCCTTCATAACCTGCATCGACTTCCGTTTGCACGCCCTTCGCGACCAAAGCCTGTGACCCAACGGAGAAGGAAAATTCGGGACAGTATTTTCGCCCACGAATGGTTAGATACATTGGGTCAACACCACAGAAATCTTGGATGATGCCTAAGGCATAGGCCTTGTCGACGTGTTGCATTTCTGAGTCGCCAACCTTCGAAGAGCGGAGTTCAAATGCGAGATTTGAGCGGAATTCAATAGGTGGGGATGAGATTGGAGGAATATCCACATAGCCATCGCAATCACCCGTTCCTTTCACGATGACATAATGACCGTTGCTCACGGGTAAAAGAAACAGCCCTCGCTCAACAAAAACCTGGGGGCGGTCCTTACGTTGGGCTTGATAACAAATGATACGAGGTTCTTTTTCAGCCGTTTCCGTGAATTTGGAGCAAATGTGTTTGATCTGCTTTGCGGAGATGGCGAGAGGTCGTTCATTGAAATTGTGCGAATGAATGTCCAAGACATCAAAAATTTCGTTCCAAGCGGTGTCCTTGGATGAAGCCATGCCGTCTGCTTGGCGTCATGTGTTATAATTTTGAACCAAAATTTCGGTGATTTTCCCTCGCCCACTCCCTTTGCTGTTGATAGCCCGATTCGCTTCGACTCGATCGATGCGAAAACCGTCGTACAGGTCGTCAAAAAACAGGTCTTCTTCATCTGCATTTTTGGGGTCCGAATTTGAGAGCATGAATTGAACACCGTTCTTGTCCAATTGTCGGCAAAGGTCAGCCAATTGCTGTTGGTTCTCATCGTTAAAACCGCTTTTTGAGTACGCCGTGAAGCTCGAACTGGTGGTGAGCGGGCGATAGGGTGGATCGAAGTAAACGAAGGTTTTCTTGCCCAAAAAATGCAGGACTTGGCTGTACTGAGCATGGTGGAACTGGACGTTTTGAATGCTCTTTGAAACATTCAACAAGTTCTCTTCATCGAGGATTGATGGATTTTTGTACGAACCGATGGGGACATTGAACAAACCTTGGGAGTTCACTCGGAACAGTCCATTGAAACATGTTCGATTGAGGAAGATGGTCTGTGCTGTTCGCTTGATCTGTTCGCTTTTCTTGAGGGAAAACACATCACCCACAGAAGCGTTCCAATCGCTTCGAACAGCGTAATAGAAAGCTTTGCGTTCTTCTTGTTCTTCGTGCCCAGGATAGCGATCACGCATTTTCTTGAGTTCAGCGATAACCTTCTTCACATCGGTCTGTAGCGTTTTGTAACACAGGATGAGTTCGGCGTTGATGTCAAGGGCTACAACTCGTTCGAAGTTGTGATGGTGAAGGAGATGGAACATGACGGCACCTCCGCCAATGAAGGGCTCAACATAGGTGTCGTAAT
>JALRLQ010000204.1 GCA_023254365.1 Candidatus Poseidonia sp.
CAAGCCGGGCATGAGTCCGCGCTTCTTGAGCCAGAAAATGGCACAGAAAGAACCGGAGAAGAAAATGCCCTCGACAGCGGCGAAGGCGACCAAACGCTCGGCAAAGGAACCGCGCTTGCGAGACAACCATCGCATGGCCCATTGGCCCTTCTTTTGCACCGAAGGCACGGTCTCAAGGGCTTTGAACAGGTGGTCTTTTTCCTTCTCGTCCTCAATGTAGGTGTCGATGAGAAGCGAATAGGTCTCAGCGTGAATGTTCTCCATCATGATTTGGAAACCGTAGAAGGCCCGAGCCTCAGGCCAACAGACTTCATTGGAGAAATTCATGACCAGGTTTTCGTTGACGATACCGTCGCTGGCTGCAAAGAATGCGAGAATGTGCTTGATGAAATGCTTCTCATCCTTGTTGAGGTTCTTCCAATCCTTGAGGTCCTCCGCAAGATCGATTTCCTCTGCGGTCCAGAAGGAGGCTTGTTCCTGTTTGTACATGGCCCAAATATCGTCGTGCTGAATAGGGAACAGAACGAACCGGTCGAGGTTTTCCTGAAGCATGGGTTCCACGTGCTCGCTGGAGAGATCAATGTCCATGTTGTCGTCTTTGCTGTGTTCGATGACCATCTCAATTCCCCCGGGTATTACGCAACGCGCTGGATTTTGTTTGCCTTCCTCGGATGCCTATAATATATGCGTCAAGGGCGTGATTAAATTGAACGGTTTTTGCACCCTTTGCAGGGGATTCACACTTGCTCGCAGTGTTGCGGTTTCCGGTATCGCAAATCGGTGTTATATTTCCACCTATATTTTCTTCAAATAGCATAAAATCACCTTGTTTTCCACTGGAGCCCCATGTTGGCAAAATCTTACATTATCCCAACAGTCAAAAAGGAATGTATCTTGAGTGGCTCCATGGACAGAATTTCGCTGGAAGTTCCGTTCGCCCGACTTGACGAACGCGCCGTCCTCCCGACCCAAGGCTCCGCCCAAGCCGCCGGCTGGGACCTGTACGCCATTGAAGACACCGTGGTGCCCAAAGGGTCCACGGTGCTCATCCCAACCGGGTGGGCTGCGGCCATCCCCGAAGGATGGGAGGGGCAAATCCGGTGCCGCTCGTCGTTGGGAAAAAAGGGCATGATCATGCCAAACGGCCTTGGGACCATCGATTCCGACTACCGTGGCGAGCTCAAAGTGCTGGCCACATGGATCGGTGAAGGTGAAACTTTCACGGTCAAAGCCGGTGAACGCGTGGCGCAACTTCTCTTTGCACCTGTTCCTCTCGTGACACTGGTGGAGACAACGCTGGAGGAACTCACGCAGACCGAACGGGGCGAGGGTGGTTTTGGTTCGTCAGGCCAATTTTGACCACGTGGAGGTGAACGCATGGTGGACATCCGCGAACTTGGGGTCGTCCCTTACGAAGAGGCACAGCAGCTCATGAAAGACCTGCAGCAACAACGCATCGAGAACACCATTCAAGACACCTTGCTCGTTCTTTCCCATCCCGAGGTGGTGACGGTGGGGCCTCGCGCCCGCAACGACGGTATCGCCCCTCCCGCCAGTTACCCGTCCGTGGCCGTTGACCGCGGCGGAGGCCTGACGTGGCACGGGCCGGGCCAAGTGGTGGTGTATCCCATCGTGAAATGGGGTGAGCGCCAAGGCGAAACCTCGGTGT
>JALRLQ010000205.1 GCA_023254365.1 Candidatus Poseidonia sp.
GTAGGATTCATCCCCCTCTCTCGAACGTGATTGTTGTTCAGCTAATCTTAGGAAAATTTTGGCCATGGTATCGTTCGACATGTTGTAGAACATCGGTTGCACGAACGCTGGCTGGACTGATGGGGGACTTGAGTGATGACTTCGTTCCTGGATATAGCCAAACGATGGATTCGGTTGGAATGACGGTGCAGGAGGTGGCGGTGGTTGTTGATTCTCGAGGATTGCTTGTTCAAGATGCCTTACAGTATCATGAGGAGAAATTCGAAAACCCAATCCACGATAAAGGAAAATTCGCTTGGATTCTGCCTGTTCATCGGGATTGAGAAGGAGAGGTTGGTGAACCGAATTCAAAATGGCCTGGGCCCAAACGCTTGGAAGGAAAGTATCGCTGAATTTCCCACATGTCACCCTCACTCTTTTGCCGGAAGTCGTGATTTTTAATGCAGCCACCTTCGCCATCAAACGCACCCCGTCAAGCCATTGTGCAAGGGTTGACCGAGACGCGCCCGAGGTGCGGTCGCGAATCGGTCGCATGATGGTTGAAGGTTGGTCGTCGTGGCCGTTTTTCGTGTGCTCTTCATGAATCAGTGGAATTTTTTTGTCCCTTTGAACATAGCGAGAATAACCAAGGTGAAGCGATGATGCAGAAAAGAAACTGAAATCCAATACGATAAAATGGACAACGCAAATGCAAACCCGAATCAGCCGAACGAGAAAATTACAGAATTTTCGGGAGTAGGTCTAAATAAACGCATGATTGAGAGGCCAACATGAAGCCACAATTCCTTTTCATCTGCTTTATTCTCCTTACCCTCCCCTTAACAGGATGTCTTGGAGGCCAAGATGTCGTTGAAGAAGCAAGCGCAAGCCAGGAAGGGCTGGTGCCGACCACCTCCTCCACTGGGCAAACGGCAAGTGGTTCAGTCAACCTTCCACCTGTGATCACCGCATACCTTGGTACCGTCATATCGGACGTCCAAGGAAGCGACTGCACGACGGTCGGTTTTGAGGTCCAAGGCCGCCACGCCATGACGGATTGGGACAACAACATCACCCAGGCAGGCTGGGACGTGGATCTCGATGGAACGATTGACTATCCAGTCACCGCCGCAGAAGGCTTCACAGCGCTTCAAGTGAACCTCGTTGACATGGTTCTTTCAAACGAAACCAGCTCTGGAAACAATGAATACAACTACATCTACGCTGAATCTCATGTCGCATTTGGAGCAGTTGATGAATCGGGTGCTTGGACCAGCAGTGGGCTTCTCAAGATTCGCAAGATAGTTGAAAGTTACTATTCCAGGCAAGGAACCACCTATTCCTACATCGACACCGAGCCATGTGCAGATTTCAACGATGTGACGGAATACAACTTCTCGGTGAGCGACCACGCAGACTTCGCCTCGGACGGTTCGACCGATTACTTGGTGACCATCTCGAGAACGAATGGCCAAAATGGCATCAATTGGAACAGAGTCAAGATCATCTTCGATGGCTCAGATGAGGGTGATAGGCAATGTCAACCCTACTACTACAGTTGCGAGGTGCTGCCCGGAGACGGACTCTCCAACAGTACGTCCCTCGGGGCAATGTGGGAGGCCGGCGAATCGGTGACCATCAAGGAGGATGGGAACAACATGCACCGTGCGGGCT
>JALRLQ010000206.1 GCA_023254365.1 Candidatus Poseidonia sp.
CAAGAAGCGTTGCCACAGGGACTGTTGAGGAAGGTGTTCGGCCCGACCCAACATCACGTCAAGTTCCCCAGATTTTTCTGCTTGCAGCAAGTCGTCAAAGCCACCAACATGATGAGGGCCCACGAAGATTTGTGGAACCGTACGAGCACCTCCCGTTGCACGAGCAAACGAGCGTTGGGTGGCGGGGTCGTTTTTGAGACGTCGTTCGGAGAACTGGATGCCTTTTCGGCCAAGAAATTGTTTGGCGTTGGTGCATGCACCGCATCCGCGACCGGTCCAGACGACCACCTCAACGTCGGCGTCCCGAGGCATGCTGATTCGGCGGTTTGTCGCGGGTTTCAAGATTGGGGTTCCGTGCCGACTTGTCGCCGTTGGGTTCTTGGGGAAGAAGCGCGCACCACCTCCCATGCTGCCCGACACGGTCCACAAACTTCCACGAGAAGAACGGTTTGCTTATGCGCGCCTGCTCGCCTACATGGCCCGAATTGACAACGAATTGACGGTTGATGAAATGGCGATGTTTGAACAACGACTGGGAACGGCCCTTCTTTCCCCGAATCAGCGGGAAATGATCCGAGCCGCACTGAAAAATCCACCCACGCTCGAGGAGTGCCTTGAGGATTTGACGGGTGAAGCAGGTCGTCTCGCGCTGCGTGATGCGGTGATGATGGCGGCAGCCGACGGCACGGTTGACGAAGACGAACGGGATGCGCTCGAGGACATTTCCGAACATCTCGGCCTCAAAGAAGACGCTGTGGACATGCTCCTGCAGTGGACTGTCAAGGGCTACAAGTGGATGAAGGAAGGGTACGAACTGCTCGACACGCTTGAGGAATGAGGTCATGTTCCCCGACGGGATGGGCCAACGCTCGCCTCAAGAACTCGTTCGCTACGCCGAAGTGCTGGTGTACATCGCAGCAGCCGATGGCGAATTGGTTCGCGAAGAAATCGCTGTGATTGAAGCGATGATGGGGAGGGCGATGATTCATCCTGAATCTCGGGTGAAGGTCCGGGCCGGATTTGAACAACCGATTCCGCTTGACCAATCCCTGGCCGATCTCGAACCCGCTTTCGTTCGGTTTCTTCTTCGAGATGCAGCATTGGTTGCTGCGGTTGACGGTGCCTACGATAACAAAGAGGTGCGCGCCCTACGCAAAATTGCCAAGGCAGCCGAAGTTTCCACGGCGCAGCTCTCCGAACTTCTCGATTGGGTGAAGGACGGTTGGAACTGGTTTGAATCCGCTACGGCTATTTTTGGCGATTAGGTCGGAAAACCGAGGAAATCGGAGCCTTGTCCGAAGGGTCACCTTCAAAGCGGGAAAGCCGTCCCGGCGGATTGGTGGGGATGATGCAAAACGGCGTGAGCGGATGGTATGCACGATTGGACCGTACCTTGGCGGACCGAAAACAGCAAATTGACATCTGGCTCACCACTTGGGAAAAATCGCTCAAGACCTTCCAGCCGATTGCCGCCCTTCTCCCCGAAGATTGGCCAACCTTGCCCGCTAACCTTCTCACCGACCCCGGTCATGTTCTCGACCACCTTTTGGCTCGCCACGACGCTGAGTCCGACGGGCGCTCACCCCGTGGCGCTCACCCAACACCTCCACGCCTCGCAGACGCTGTCATCGCTTCGGAAATGCGAGAGAGTT
>JALRLQ010000207.1 GCA_023254365.1 Candidatus Poseidonia sp.
GACCTCCAAGTGAAGCAAACGTGGAGCAACCCCGGCGTGGACGAAGGCACCATCATCGTCGGTGAAATCGCCCTGCTGCGTGACCGACTTGACTTGGCCGTGGAGAACGAAGAGGTCATCTTCGCTTACCAGTACTTCGACGATACGACCGGTGAGTGGGTGGTGTCCGATCTGAACAACCGTACCCGAACCAACGAACAAGGCATTGCAGGCTTCGAATGGTCGTTCAACGGACGTTCCTGCGATGGGCAGGAATGTTCGGGACGGTGGCGCATCATCGCCTACTACCCCGGCTCACCGTACTTCCAAGCCTCGCAGGACAACATCACGCACGAGATCACCTATCAGAAGGCCGACAGCCTTTCCGCAGAGACCGGTTTGCTGTCGCCCGGTAACCTGATGATCTTCGCCATTGTGTTGATGGGTCTGCTCATCGCCGGTGCGGTGTACTACCAGCGCGTGCAACAGCGCCGCCAAGTCCAAGCGCTCCGTGGTATTTTGACCGACGCCATGATGCAACTCGAAGCCAGCAACGAGTACATTGCTGCCATCTTTGACTGCTACAAGAGTCTGGTCAAGCACTTCAAGAAATACGGTTTCATGAAGAAGGTCTATGAAACGGCGCGTGAATTCGAGTCTGCCGTCCGCCAAGCGTTCAACATGGTACCTGCCGATCAACTGGACAACTTCCTCTCCATCTTTGAAGAGGCCCGGTACTCCGAGCACACCATTGATGCCAGCCATCGCGACCGAGCCATGCAAACGCTCAATGCCATCACCAACTCGTTGACGATGGCGCTTGGCGAAGAAGGCACGGTCAAGCGCATCGACGTGGCCAGCATTTACGACAACCAGACCAAGGCGGGTCAATTCGTGGCCGCCGATGGATCGGTTCGTCAAGCCGGCATCACCGAAGGCGAGAACACCGATTTCAAGATCTGAAACGGCTGAAATCCTGCACTTGCGGGAGGGGTTGAGCGAACGCTGCGAATCCCCTCAACCTTCAAAGGCTGGAGCCCTTGTGTGGGTTCATGGACGACTGGAAGGCGCTCATTGACCAAGCCATGCAAATCGAGACCACGGACACCATCGGTGCTCACGGGCTGTACGAACAGGGCGTGCGAGCCGCACTGGCCCAATCCCAGATGCTGTTGGGGGATTTGGAAGCCGCGCAAATCATCGAGTCCATCTACGGTGCTCTCGTAGCGTACTCCCAAACGGTCATGCTCCGCATGAAGGCCGAAGATCCGGAAGTCGGCGGTGTTGACCATGCCTTCCGAGCCGGCCAAGCTTACGGCGTGAGTTGCATTCTCAACCACCTGATCGACCAGCTGACCGACGTGGCCGGCATCACGGCACTTGGCGCGCTGGATGACTTTTCGGACACGCTCCACGACGAGATCATCGTCCAAGCCAACGCTGCTGGGTTGACGGTTGAATTGCTGGACGCCAAAGGCGACATCATCTTTGACGAGTGAAGGGCAAAAATCGCCCACTGCGGCGCGACCGCAGGGTTGGCCGCGTCGGTGCCTTCATAACCAAAAGGCAGGTCGGAGGGTTGCTTCTAAGCATCGAGGGGGTCAAATGAGCAACCCAGTACGTAAGACAAACGCTCAGTTGGTTGAGACCATCAAC
>JALRLQ010000208.1 GCA_023254365.1 Candidatus Poseidonia sp.
AATGCATTCCGGATGCTTCGCAACCACGCCCAAGGCTGCCGCTGAAGTGGTGCTTTCGTTTGCGATGGGCGATTTGCGAACAGCCATCACCGAAGTCATGGACCTTGACGAAGTCATCTATCAGGAAGGGGTTTGGAAAGTTCGGATGTACGGCGAAGCCTGGACGCCTTCCTCGCCGCGTTTCATGCAGGGTGCCAAGGAACAGGTCGAGCGCGTCAGTGAAGAGGACACCATCGAAGGCTTGGCCCAGCACATTGGTACGCTGCTTGAGGATGAACCCGACTTGATGGTGGTGTGGGGAAGTGGCGGCACGCTGCGAAGGATGGGTGAACACCTCGGCCACGCCCTGACCTTGCTTGGCATCGATGTCCAACACGGCCAAACCGTGCATGCCGACCTCAACGAAGCCGACCTTCTCGAGGTGATTTCCAATCACGTTGACAACGAAGGGAACCCTCGGCCGATGTTGCTGCTGCTCTCGCCGATGGGCGGTCAAGGCTTCCTCATCGGTCGGGGGAACCTGCAACTCTCGCCGGCGGTGCTTCGATTGATCGGCCACACCAACATTTTGGGAGTGGCCACACCTTCCAAACTCATTGGACTGGAAGCCGTTCGTATCGACACCGGTGATGAGTCCTTGGACGGGGAGTTCCAAACGAAGCGTTTCATCAAAATCCTTCAGGGGTTCCGTACAACTCGCCTCATTCGGGTTGCCGAAGTCTAGGTTGACCCAAAGCCGTTCGCTGCGTTCGTGATTGCACGGCACTTCGCACGGCAGTCCTAGGTTGAAATACGGTCGGACATTGCCCCTCGACATGATACAACAACGCGTGGTGGTTTTAACCGGAGCAGGAATTTCAGCAGAATCGGGTATCCGTACCTTTCGGGACAACGACGGTTTGTGGGAGAATTTCCACATCGAAGATGTTGCAACGCCCCAAGGGTGGGCCGCAGACCCCTCGTTGGTCTGGAGGTTCTATCAAGGCCGGCGACGGCAACTCAACGAGGTTGAACCGAATCCCGCACACAAGGCGCTCGCCGAGCTTCAGCAGGGCGTTGATTCGTTTCTCCTCATCACCCAAAACGTGGACGACCTTCACGAACGTGGTGGCAGCAACGACGTGCTGCACATGCACGGGGAGCTCAGAACCCTGCGCTGTGAGGTCAGCGGGCGATCTGAAGAGCGAATGGAAGCCGACGATTTGACCGATGAATTTGCATTCTGCACCTGCTGCAGCGAACCACAACGCATGCGTCCGGACATTGTTTGGTTCGGGGAAGTGCCCATGGGCATGGAAACCATCTACCAAGCGGTTGAAGCCTGTGAAGTGTTCATCGTCATTGGAAGTTCGGGGCACGTCTACCCTGCAGCCGACCTGGTGAACATTGCCAATGACGTGGGAGCAAGGACGGTTCTCGTCAATGCTGAGGCGCCTGCAAACGCCCATGCGTTCGATGAAATGCATCTTGGAAAAGCCGGAGAGTTGCTTCCATCCTTGGTCAGTGAATGGTTGGCTGCCGAGGACTGAGTGTTGTCAACGGTAGGCATGGAGAGAGCCCACTGCAAGCCCATGTTGACATGCTCGTCGTGTGTAAGGGTGTTCTGCAATACC
>JALRLQ010000209.1 GCA_023254365.1 Candidatus Poseidonia sp.
GACATCGTAGCCATCATACAGAACGGTCTCTTCCCAAATCATGTTCTGATCTGCATCGTAAAGCGTAGCTGTCATCGCAATATCATCGTAGGGGTCGGTGAAGGACATGGATTGGGCGAAAATAGAGGCTTCATTCCCATCGAAACTGAGCCCTGCTTCGTCAATTCCGGGTCCGCTCCATCCGGATTCACAATACTCCATGGTCGTGAGCGTGTTGCCTTGGGAATCGTAGAGATCGGCCCAGATGCACTGGTCGTAGTCGCCGTAGGCCATGTTCGCCAGCGGCACATCCGTGCTGAAATACATGCTGGAACCGGGGGAGTAGTAGACATCGCACACCCACGACTCACACACCATCAGGTCGTTGACATCCATGAGAAGGGTTCCCTCGTCGTCGTACATCCAAACGCCCATGGTCATGAAGAACGCCTCGCCTTCGTCTTGTCCATCGCTGCAGTCGTCCGTGCCGTCGTTCACGGCCTCAAAGGAAATCGTAGCACCGTCAGCGTCGCAATAGAAATCGGTGGGGTTGCTAGCGTCGTACTCATCCGAGCCGTCGTCGCAGTCTTCGCTTCCGTCGTTGACCCATTGCCAAGGCACCTCGGCGGACCAGTCGCTGCAGGTGAACCAGTCGTCGTTGGCTTCGCTCTCAGCCTCTTCGTCCATGCCAACAGCGCTGGGGTCAAGGTTGCCCCAGAACGCATACACAGGATTCCCATCATCGTCCTCAGCGTAGGACGTTTGCAGATAGAAGTCCATTTCGTCGGAACCGTCGGAGCAATCTTCGCTGCCGTCGTTGAGGTTCCAAATATTGATCACTTCGCCGTTGTCGCAGGTCCACTCGTATTCGCTGTTGTCCCATTCTTCGTCGTCCCAATCTTCGTCTTCGCCGCCAAACAGCCCGTCAATGAATTCGCTGATCGACTCGTCAAGTTGAGCTTCAAAGTCCTCGGCCACGGCTTCCCCGAAGGACATGCTAGCATAGGCCAACACGTTGCCAAGCATGCTGAACATCACAGGGTTGCCAGGCGGGCAGGAGTCGCAAGCCAGCGCCTCGATCGTCGTCCCGTCGCCCAAATCGACCTCAAGCGGTTCCGAGGTGTCCATGGAGAACTCAACCCAGCCCAATTCAGCGGGTTCGTTGTAGTCGCCAGCGTTCTGGAAGGCATCGGAGAGCGTGATGTCAAGCAGGCCAGCGTCAAGCCCGATTTCTTCGGTGGGCAGGCCCGTGAGGTAGACTTCGTAGTCAGCGGAACCGGTGTAGGTGCCGTCAACCATGCCGCAGTCGTCGTAGACGTAGGCTTCGTCGCCCCACTCTTCAACGCCGGCGTCCATGGCGTCCTCAACACACTCCCACGAGGTGTAGGCGTTTTCAGCGGCCTCGATGTAAATGGGGCTGTTGGAGCCCATGCGCCAGACGGCGTCCGAGGAGATGCTGTACTCGAAGTTGATGCCCGTGTCAAAGTCAACGGTGAGTTCTTCTCCGCCGCCGGCCAACACGATGTCAACGGCCAGGTTTTGGTCGTTACCGACCGTCATGTCAACCACCATGTCGGCGCCAACGAGTTCGTAGGCGTCG
>JALRLQ010000020.1 GCA_023254365.1 Candidatus Poseidonia sp.
CATTCGAGCCACCCCACCGGCTTTGCGGATGTCGGCGGGAACCCGTTCCAGCGCCATGACAGCGACGGCTCCGGCGTCTTCGGCCACAGCGGCTTGGTCAGGGTTCACGACGTCCATGATGACACCGCCCTGTTGCATGCGAGCAAAGCCACGCTTGACCAGGCTGCTGCCGTGACGAAGTTGTTCCAAATCCACAGGGTCCCTGCTCATGGTGTTGGCTGTCACCGTTCCTTCAAGAAGGTTGGTTCTTTGCTTGCTGTGTCCCGCAAAACGGGGCCTCTGGCTTTCGCTCGCACTGTTTCGTCGGGCCGGCCCGCTGGCGGTTCTCAGTCGGCGAGGACGGGGGAATCGCCTTCGGCGATGTCGGCGTCCACGGCTTCTTCGGCGTTCCGCTCGATCCATGCTTCTTCTTCAGCAGGAACATCGGTGTCGGCGAAAATGGCGTCCACAGGGCACTCGGGCACGCAAGCACCGCAGTCGATGCACTCATCGGGGTCAATGATCAAGTAGGTGTCGGCCTCACGGAAGGCCTCGACGGGGCAGACTGCAACGCATTCCTGGTATTTGTGGTCAACGCAAGCAGATGTAACGACGTGTGGCATGGGATTTCCTCCATTCTCTTCTGGGTTGAAGGCCTACTTAATTGCTTGTCATCTGAAAAACGGAGAGGTCTTCGAGGGACATCTTGGATTTCTTCATACCACCGAACGAGGGTATCCCCGTCATGGGTCTTCTTCTTCGACCGGAACGAACACTTTGTTGAGCGCAACAGTGCGTTCACCTCTCTTCTGTCGCAACATCAACCACACGACACCCACCGTTCCAAGGACGACGGACAAGCCAAGAACAAGGAGGGTTTGCCTTCCTAAGCTACTGGAGTCAAGGGTTTCCTCATCAATTTCATCGGATTGGTTCACCGTTTGGTTGGTGGTTGTTGATGCGTTGGTCACTCCGTTGGGTGTGGTATCACAGGCATCGGGGAGGCCGTCTTGGTCGGCATCCAATGCATCGTCTGCGTTCGGGCAGATGTCCATGGTGTCCGCCACACCGTCTCCGTCGCTGTCGATCAGGTCGTCACAGGCGTCCGGTATGCCGTCGCTGTCGTTATCCTGGTTGTCGTTTTCTCCCGGGCACAGGTCATCGTTGTTCCCCACCCCGTCGCCATCATCATCGATGAGTGGGTCGCAACCGTCAGGAATTCCATCCTGGTCTTGGTCTTCAGCATCGTCGTGGCCTTGACAGATATCCAAAGCGTCTTCGACGCCATCTGCGTCCCGATCAACGAACCCATCACAGGCATCGGGCACGCCATCGCTGTCAACATCGACATTGTCATCACCGAGCAGACACCGGTCAAACGGATCGAGCACAGCATCACCATCGGTGTCATCAACGCAGCCGTCACCGTTGCGATCCCAACCCCAAGCTTCCTCCGTTGGGCAGAGGTCCGTCCAATGCTCAAGATAGTCTCCGGGTATCAACGTCCTCCCGTTGAGTGACGGGTGACTCGCAGGGATGTGGGTTGCTTTGAAAATTTGATTCAAGGTTGTTCCAGCCCGCATTCCGTCGGGTATGGTCTGGCTTTGATTGTATGCGCCGTTCGAACCGGTTGGATTGATGTACGTCCAAACAACATTCCCGTTTTCGTCCACTTCGTACAAGGTTCCCTTGGTTCCGTGCGTCACCAAGAGATGGCCGTTACTCAAGGCATCCACGCCAGAAATGGAACCGGAATACATCGCTTCACCCATGTCCCACGTCCATGAGGATGTTGAGGGTCCGAACGTCCCGTTTTCTTCGAGCACGTAGGTGTCGTTAACGGTGGGTGGAACGATGATTTCAACCGAAGAGTAGGATGGATAGCGGCCGTTTCCGTTGTTGAAGATGGACAAGGCTCCCGCCATCGGGTGCCCGTCTTGAATCCAATTGACATCATGCTGACCGAACAACTGCTGGTCTGATGAGAGGCCTTTTCCGTACACTTGGGGGTTGCCCCAACGGTAGAGAATGTCGCCCCCCTTGCCCCATCGACCACCTGAATGTCCTGCGGCTTCTTCAATGGTGGTGCTGTGGTCAATGATGTAGATTTCATGCATGCTCCTGCAGGAGATGGCGATTTGGTCAAGGTCAGCGTTGTAATCGATGCCGTTGCAGTGCATCCAGTCTGCACGGCCAGCAGCGTTTCCTGAGCCACCTACGTAGTTGATGTTGAGCCGTTCGGGGTGGTCGGCCACAACACCGTAGTTGTCTTTGCTCGGGTCGTAATCTTGGATGAGGTGATCCCAAGCATGCCACTTCCAAACGATGTTGGCATCGTCGTTGCCGACCGGTTCAATCTCGATGATGTGGTCAGGCCAAACGTGCCATTCTTCACCGGGAGAGTCGCTGGCAATTTCTGGATTCCTTCCTGCTTGAATGGACTCTTCTTGGGTTCGCTCTTCCCACGCAATCAACAGAATGTTCCCGTTGGGCATGGGTTCGATATCGTGGTGGCTGATATGAGTGGCTCCGTTGTATTCCCACGACCATTCAAGGGTGCCGTCCCAAGAGATTCGCTCCAATTTCCCACTCGTCCCTCCTCCCGAAAAATTCCCCACAGCGGTGCTTGCCGTGTTGGCCGTCCGCAGCAGGGAGCCATCGGAGAGCAAGTATGCGGAAAGGGCCGGTCGATGGTTTCCAGGCGACACCCATTCGTGTATCCAGCGTCCCTCGTGATCGATGAGATAAGTGGTGTTTCCCGGCATGGGGGCGAACAGTGTGTAGCCCGTCGTGGCGTTGCCGTTGCAGAAAACGACTCCCATCGTCCAATTCACGCGGTCGGCACTGCACGAGGGTGGCGTGTTGATGGGTTCGTCCGGTTCGGTACCCGTGGTAGCGGGAAGGAGAGAGATGAACATGAGCGTGGCCAAGAACACCGCAATGTGTGGGGGTCGCATGCTCGGTCACTCCTCAGCGTGTGCGAGACCGATGGCCTGTTGAATGGTTTCAGTGATTTGTTCCAATGCTGGTTTGCCGGGGTAGACTTCGAATTTCGCCTGTCCCTTGACATGGCCCGTTCCACTCCCTTTGGCCAGCACAATCTCTCCGTTCACCAGGTTGTCGAGAACCAATCGAAAATGAACGACATGGTCCTCGTCGAGTCGCTCGGGTAGTGTTTCCAAAACGGTGTTGAGTGCGTCACTGCCCAAGCGAGCGAGCGAGGAAAGCGCCTTCCGTTTCTTGCTGGTCTTGGCCTCGACGAGCATCAGAACGGGGCCGTGGTACGAAGTGCTTTGATCCAGTTGCACATCCTCCTCGTCCCCAATCAGCCACGCCATCGCATCAGCGATGGCATCGGTGTTTGAGAGGGCGCTGCCGGTCGCCCGCCATGTGATTCGATGGAGCCCCACGGTACAGGCCTCGCGTCTTTGGGTCATGAGGTTGCCGAAAACGCATCTTGGCCTTCCAACTTTCAATGAGGCTCCTTCAAATAGGGGAGGTTTGTCGCAAGTCTACTGGTGGGGTAGTCCCCTCAAGACACACCGAGTGGATTGACATGGCGAAGAAAGTGAGTGCAAAGGCACGCGCAGCAGCGCGTAAACAACGTGACAAGTGGAAGATGAAGCGATGGTACGCCATCCGTGCTCCCCGTCACCCGTGGAACTTCAAACGCATTGGCGAGACCCTCGGTGAGACCGATGAGCATATCATCGGTCGCGTCTACGAAATGACCCAACAACAATTTGACGGCAACTTCTCCAAGATGCATGTCGTCATGCGCTTCCGAGTGACGGAGTGCGTAGGACAAGATGCTTTGACCGTGTTCATCGGCCATCACCATCAGACCGACCACATCCGACGTCAAATTCGTCGGTACCGTGGAAAGATCGACGATGTGGTCGATGTGGTGACCACCGACGGTTACCTCGTTCGAATGAAGCCGTTGATCATCACCCAACAGCGCGTGCAGACCTCGGTCAAGAAGGACATGCGAGGGCGCGCTCGAGAAATCATCGTCGCCTTTGCTGCGAAGAACACCTACGCCGACGTGCAAATGGCCCTTCTCGACGGCAAGCTCGAGGAATCCATCGAAAAGGGTGTCAAATCCATCTATCCGGTCCGCTCGGTGGCCATTCGCAAGAGCCAATTGCTGCAAGAGGGTGTTGTTCCGTCCTTTGGGCCAACCCTGGATGAGATTCACGCTGAAGAAGCCCGTGTCGCTGCAGAATTGAAGGCCAAGAAGAAGGCTGCTCTCGAAGCAGCCATGGCTGAAGAAGCTGCAGAAGAAGCAGATATCGCTCAGGCCGACGACGAAGGAGACGATGATGTTTCATCCGATGAACCAAAAGCTGAGCATGAGGCTGTTGAAGAAATCGCTGAAGCAGCAGACGGTGAAGAAGAACCATCCCCATCTCAAGAAGCCTCGGCAGATTACGACTCCATGACGGTGTCTGAATTGAAAGAACTTCTCAAGGCCGCAGGAAAACCCGTGTCTGGAAAGAAGGCTGACCTCGTCGCACGTCTGCAGGAATAGATGCCTCAGCGACCATCGCATTGATGGTTCCCTCCCGACAGGCGGTGCCATGAGCACGCGTTCTGCGGTTGTCCTCGTGCTCTGCATGTTGCTGACGGGGTGCACCTCACCCGGTAGGGAGGACACTTTTGTTGTTGAGCAAGAGGTGGATGATGGGTTGCTGTGCAATGGTTTGTCGGTCTTGTGTGATCGGTCCTACGATAACGTGACCTTCCCCGAAACACACAACGCTTTTGCAACCCACGAGGACGGTATTTTCTACCCTGCCAGCAATCACCGGACAGGGTTGGATGCACAATGGGAGGCTGGCATTCGTGCGTTCATGCTCGACACGCACTACCTTGATTCGTCAAATCCAAGTTCAAGCGGGGTTCGATTTTGTCACGGGAGTGGTGGCGGGGCCATCAGTCCCTGTGTCTACGGGAGTGTGAACGCAGTGACATGGCTGAGCGAGCTCAATCAACACATGGCTGAAGCACCATCGGACGTCGTCACGTTGCTGATTGAAAACTATGTTGAAGCCGACGATTTGGTCGCTGTTTTGGAAGAGGCAGGTCTTATGGAAATGGCGTATGTACACACGTTGAATGAACCCTGGCCAACCCTTCGTGAACTCGTCGAACAGAACCAACGAATGGTGTTGTTCTGGGAGCAGGCAGGCGATACCGGTCATCCGTACTTTCATGACTTCCTAACATTCAGTTGGACAACCGACTATGCTGAGGAGAGCAAAGAGGAGATGGATTGTGCTCCTCACCGTGGCGATGCAACACAAGTTGTCTTTCACATGAATAACTGGCTGAGTGGGCCGTTGGGATTGTCGAGTCCAAACAACGCTGAGGAGACAAACGACCCCGCTTTTCTCATCGAACGAGCAACCGAATGCTTCGACATGCACGGCAAGCGCCCCACGTTCATCGCCGTTGATTGGTGGGAGGATGGCGATGTCGTTGCTGCTGCCTTGGCCGTGAATCAATTGGAATTATCTCTCTGACGCGCTAAATCGCCGCAGAATTGACATGCAGACCAAGCGAGGGATGTTCCATGCGGCTCGGCGTCATCGGGGGCACAGGTCTCATCCAAATGGATCTCGGTGTGCGTCTTGAAACGGTTGATGGTACCTTGTTGCGAACATCCGACGTGACGGTAGAGACACCGTACGGGCCCGTCCCTCTCCGCTGCTTCACGTGTGAGGTCGGCGGCCGGGACGTCGAACTGATTTTCCTTCAGCGTCATCATAGCGCATCAGGCCACGGTTGCCCGCCTCATGCCATCAATCACCGTGCCAACATGACGGCATTGAACGGTGCTGATGTGGACGCCATTGTTTCGGTGTGCTCGGTTGGAGCTGTGGCGGCTACGTTCCCGCCAGGGAAGGTCGGATTGGCCGAGCAATACATCGATTTTACCGGGGTTGCCACGACCTTTCACGACCAAGAATCCGTGTTTACTTCGGTCACCGAACCGTTTGATGAGGCCTTGAACGAGCGCCTTGAAGACGTGCTTCGAGCAGCACAAGGGTTTGATGGAAACGAACCCATGAGGTACACCTACTGGTTGACCCAAGGACCTCAATTTGAAACTGGGGCTGAAGTTGATGCCATCGAACGGCTGGGCGGCGATATGTTGGGAATGACCATGCCCCGTGAGGCGAAACTCGCACGGGAATTGGACATCCCGTACGCCGCCGTGTGTATTTCTTCCAACTGGGCCGCAGGGCGAGACCCCGAAGACGGCTCCAAAGACTTGGATCACGCTTCCGTTTCAGCCCAAGCCAACGACCGGCTTGAACCTGTTTGGGCCTGCATCGTGTCCCTCATGTCGTAGGCCAAATCTCATGTGCTTCGGTGTTGAGCCGTTGCTATGAAAGGCCGCTCCGTTGACGATTGGGTGGAATGCGAACCCCAGAATGAGTGGGAGTCGATGATGAAGAAAATTGCTTTGTTCCACGACAAGCATGATTTTGCAGGCCAAAACGGACACGACATGGGTTACCGACTGGCCCTCACCATCGAAGAACTGGGGGAACTCGCTGCTGCGGTCACCAAGGGCAAGCCGCTGGAGGAATGTGCCGAAGAGATGGCCGATGTGTTGATTCTCTTAATGGGCCATAGTCTGGCGATGGAACTTGATTTGAAAGCGGCTTTCGAAGCCAAGTACGAGCGCATCATGAAGAGAGAAGCACGCCAGGGGCGGTTGGGCGTTCGGGTAACGGAATACAAGCCGGAGTGATCAAACAATCCAGTGTTGAAACGTCATGGGGTGGTCGTCGTGTTCACCAGCCTCAACGTGACGCTCTGATATCAGGTAGAATCCGAGGTGTTCAAACTCAGGAGCATGGGCGTCTGCCCCGTCAACTTGCGTATGAATGACGGTCCGGTGGAGTTCTTTGGTGTGTTCCAAGAAGAGCGCGTAAATTTCTCCCCCGCCGATGACCATCACGTCTTCATGTTGACTCAGTTCAAGCACCTCGTCAAAAGTCATGGTTTCAATGCCCTCTGGAGGGGTCTGCCTTGTCATTACCACATTCCGGCGATTGGGCAGCGGCCGCCCGATGCTTTCCCATGTCTTTCTGCCCATCACCACCGTTTTGTTGAGGGTGATGCGTTTGAAATGTTGCAGGTCGGTGGATTGACGCCATGGCAGTTCACCTTCTCGCCCGATGGCGCCGTGTTCATCGGAAGCGAAAATCATGGAGAGCATGAACATCCCTCAGACAGAAATGGGGGCCTTGATGTGCTCGTGATGTTGATAGTCGATGACGCGAATGTCCTCGTAGGTGAAGTCATCGATGTTGCGAATGTCCGGATTGAGTTCCAGTTTTGGTAGGGGGAGAGGTTCACGCGTGATTTGCAAACGAGCTTGTTCCAAATGGTTGTTGTAGAGGTGGGCATCTCCCAGCGTGTGGACAAAGGTCCCCGCTTCAAGGTCACAAACTTGGGCCATCATGTGGGTTAACAACGCGTACGAGGCGATGTTAAATGGCACGCCAAGAAACACATCGGCACTTCGTTGGTAGAGTTGGCAGTTCAGTTTTCCCTCAGCGACATGGAATTGGAAAAAAGCATGACAGGGCATCAACGCCATGTCCTCAAGTTCACCGACATTCCAGGCTGAAACGATGATTCGGCGGCTGTTAGGGTTGGTTTTGAGCGCCTCAATGGCTTGTTCCACTTGGTCGATGATTCGGCCGTCTTTCGTTTCCCATCGGCGCCATTGTTTTCCATAGACAGGACCCAAATCACCGTTTTCATCGGCCCACTCGTTCCATATTCGCACGCCGTTTTCTTGGAGGTAACCCACATTGGTTTCTCCCTTCAAAAACCAAAGGAGTTCGTGGACGATGGAGGGAAGGTGCAGTTTTTTGGTCGTGACCATTGGGAATCCTTCGGACAGATCAAATCGCATTTGATAGCCAAAAACGGATTTCGTGCCTGTTCCTGTCCGGTCGCCTTTGTCAGCACCCTCCGCAAGGATGTGCCTCATCAAGTCAAGGTACGTTTGCACGATTCCACCCAACGGAAGCCAGCAGAGAAGGCACTTAGGGGTTGTTCACGCTTCCACGGAAAAATCCGGAAGGAACATCAGGTCACTGGGTGTGCTCGGATGGAGCGTGTAGGCGGCGATGTCTTTGGGGTCAAATTGGTCGATAAGCGGTTGAATGTGGGTGTTGACCTCATCAACCTCCATGCCCTTGCAGGCGTAACAACGGCGTGCAAAACAACAAAGCATATCGATGGCGGCATGCGCCATCCCCAAATTCAATGCTTCTTGAATATCCTTGATTTCTTGAACGTCCTCCAAGGTCAAATCGATAATACCGAGTTTGTAACGTTGAGCGATTCGCTCCGATGCTGCAACCGATGCAAACTCCCACAGCGTCTTCGGCGTTGCTGCTTCCGGCCAATTTGCTTCGCCAAGCAACACCAACGAGACGATGGCGTCGGTGATGGCACAGCCGGGGTGATTGTTGTTGTAGAGGATGCAAATGGGTTCAACCGTCCCCACCGTTCGGTTTCGACCGCGGTAAAGGTGGACCTGAATGTGCGGGTCGTGGTCCTTGAGGAAGGCGTTGATCGTTCCGATGACATCGATTCTCAACTCAAAACCGTCGGTCTCTGTGACCAACTGGGTGTCGCCGGACTTGACACACAAGTGCCTTCCCCAGCTTGGTGCGCTGGTCAAGACATCCTCCAGAAGTTGAAGCCCCCGAACTTCTGCGGCGAGTCGTTGAGCTTCGATGTGGTTGAGGCTACCGTCTCCATTGAGGGCGCCGAACGGCGTGGTGTACACTGGCACAACGGACTTATCATCCGACTCTATTTCTAGTCTTAAGGCGCTCCAAGTGCTGCGAGTGAACCCATCAATTGGTCGGTAAATTTCCGGTAGAGGCCTGCCAGGCGACTCCTCACTTCGTGTTCATCCTCCGATGACCAACGGCCAAGGGTTTCGGCAGTCATGTTTCCACCTTCGGGGTGGCCGAGCCATTCCAACCACGTGACCCCTGTGCCTGCATGAACGCTGAACGGTTTGAGAAGGCGTGGCCACTTGTGATAGGAAGGCCGCATGATCTCTCGGGTTCCAACCAAGGCCACCGGCACCACCACGGCTTCAGGATAGGCAGCCGCGAGGCGTGCAACACCCGTTTTCCCGGGTAACAAGTAGGGCGCCTCATCTCTTTTCGACCGTGTTCCCTCCGGAAAAATTCCGAGTGCCTTTCCTTCAGCCAAGATGTTCGCAGCACTCGAAAGCGCTTCATTCCCGCCTTGTTCTCGCTGCGTTTCGATTTGGCCTGTGGCACGCATCACGAACCGAGTCCATGGATTGGTGAAGTGACCGTCTTTGGCGAGGTAGTGGGTGGTTCTACGGGCGGCTGCGATCACAGCGATTGGGTCGACGTGTGAGAGATGGTTTGCTGCGAGGATGGTAGCGCCTGTGCGAGGTATTCGATGTGATCCTCGAATCCTCCAGCGAAGAAGGGGTCGGAGTGCAGGCGAGAGGAACATACGCAACGCGCTGTAGACCGGTGTGGCCGGAAGGGGCGCAGCATGAGGTTGAATCTCCCAATGGGGTCGGATGGCTTCCCACGCTTGCTTTAACGACGGGCTGTCGGCCATGGTGCTTCTCTGCAGCAGGGTGTTTTCATGTTTCTTCCATTCAATGGGATTCATCGGCAGTTTTCACGATTGTTTCAAACGGGCCAAAGGACAAGCGTCAAAGAGGGCGGTCGGGAGCCAAGAACATGAGCGACGGTGGTACGCATTCGGCGCTCCATGTCCTCTTGGCCTCCACCTTGGTTCTTGTCACCGTTCACCCCGTGGTGTTGGCTGAATCGGCGTGGGAGGAAGACGGCTGGCTGAGAACCTCGTATGGTCAGGACCGTCTCAACGCAGGCGATGAATTTGGTTGCTACGGCATTCCAGGATTGGCTTGGTCAAACGACCCCGGGGCGGTGGCTCAGGCCTGCCAAGAATACATCACGCAACGTATCAATGCCAGTCAATGGGGCGCCAACCCGCTTTCCATCTATACGCCCAACACCCTCACGATGGCCGACCATCAGAAGATTTCGACACAAGGCTTTGTCGTCCACGGCGATGAAACGGGCCTGGCCGACACGGCATGGCACGACGGGGAGGACGAACCTGTGGACCTTTGGGAATGGTACAACCTCGGCCGACGAGGAGGAAGCCTCGAGAAAGGTGTTGCGTCCCTCGAACAACTCTCACAGGCCATCAACGAAGGTGGGCTAGTGAACATGTATTGGATCGGCCGTGTCAACGATGCTACCGTCCGGCACGACGCCGATGTTTTGGCTTACCTGGACGAGCATCCAAGTGTTTGGTTGACCACCTGGGGTGAAGCGTGGTCGCTCTGGTCGGCCAAACGCTGCTACGAGCATGCGCACACCCTCCAATCTTCGGAGGAGAACAGCACCCTGTTGTTTGAATCCTTGATCACGGAAGCCTGCTTGGGCGTTTCCGAGGGGCTGCCGTGGAACGTGCCCCTCACGTGGCGAATTGATACGGGCGGTGCCGTGGTGGTTGCGGTTGAGGGTGCCAGCGGAGCGTTGCTCTCTATAGAAGGCGAAAAAACATCGCAAGAGGGCTGGTGGCAACAAGATGACGGAATTCTTCTGCTCTCCGTGGTCAACGGCCACAGCGTTTCCATCCATTTTGATCAACCCGATGTTGAATACGACATACTCGGCCAGACTCAATTTTTCAACAACCATTCGGCAGCTGTAACGGTTGCAGGTCACGAAACCACAGACCTCTTCAAATGGTCGAAGCGGTTTTTGGAGGACACCGATGTACGCTTCACGTGGTTGGTTCAACCACGGCCTGCCGAAGGAGCACACGCATGGATACCCTACGCCGTTCTTGGGGTTGGCTTTTGCACCGTGGTGCTGATGCTTGGCGTGCTTGGTCGAGAGGGCATTGGTCCACTCGCAGGCTTGACCGTTCCAGAACCCGGCACAAAACACGACCCGTTGACCAAAATTGAGCGAAGCCTTGATGCCGAAGAGGCCGAGTAGATTTGTTGGAGGGCGTGCTGTGGCAAACGAAGATGTGGTCATTGACCCATGGGGCAGTGCGCAATCCACGGATTACGAACGCATCATCCAACAGTTTGGGTTAACGCCGCTTGACGGTTCCTCGCTCCCTTCGCCATCAAAGTTGCACCGAAGGGGCATTGTGTTCGCCCATCGTGATGTGGACCAGATCCTCGAAGCACATCGAACCGGAGGTGGTTTCGGCGTCCTCACAGGACTCATGCCCAGCGGACAGATGCACCTCGGGCATTCCATGGTGGTTGAACAGGCCAAATGGTTTCAGCAATTGGGTGGCGATGTGACCATCGCCGTTGCTGACCTTGAAAGTCAAGCGACGCGGGGCGTTTCGCTCGCCAAGGGAAGAGAGGTGGCTCTGCAGGAATACATCGCCCATTACGCCGCCCTTGGTTTGGACCCCGAAAAGACCAGTGTTTACTTTCAGTCGACACGACCGGTGGTTCAACGCCTCGGTTTCCAACTTGGAAAGCGAACCAATCTCACGGAGTTTGAAGCTATTTACGGCTTTAATGGAGAGACCAATCTTGCCCATGTTCAAGCTCCTCTCGTCCAAGTCGGCGATATCTTACATCCTCAAATGGACGAACATGGCGGGCTTCGACCCATCGTTGTCCCTGTTGGTGTCGACCAGGACCCGCACCTACGCCTCACCCGAGGCTTGGCTTCGAAAACCAACTGGTTCAACCTCAAAGACGCCTCATCGAGTGGGGTGTTGATCAGCCTCTCCATCCACGACGAAAACGCTGAGGTGTTCGGCCAACTTCCAAACGGAAGAATTGACCGAGACCGAGTTGCATCTGTGTTCGACCGTGTGGTCCAAGCCGTTGCAAGCCTCGGGTTTTCCGATATCATGTCGAGTCCGAAACAGGGGCACGTGCATGTTCCTTCGGCCACGTCCAGAGATAAGCACGGTCTTCGCATGGCTTTGCTGAAACTGGAGCGTGAGCTTGGTGGTCTTGGTTTACTGGCGCCATCATCGACATATCACCACTTCGCTGTGGGGATGACCGGAGATAAAATGAGCAGCAGCCAGCCCAAAACAACGTTGTTTTTGAGGGACGATTTAGCGACGGTTGAGAAGAAAATCAAGCGCGCTTTTTCGGGCGGTCAAGCCACCGTTGAGGAACATCGCCGCCTCGGAGGAAACCCCGACATCGACGTCGCCTATCAGTACATGATGTACTTCTTTGAGGAAGACGATGCGGTGATGTCAGAACTCAATGCATCGTTCAGGTCCGGGGCCTTGTTGGCTGGAGAAATGAAGCAGCATTGCATCGATGCAGCAACCATTTGGATGAAGAACCTGCACGAAATGCGCGACCAGACTGCCCATCTTGTTGATGATTTCCTCGCAGAAGATTCACGATGAGTCGTTGAGATCGTCGGTCGAAAACACCGCAGGATCGGGGCCAACAGGGAGCAACTCGAGTTCCTCAACAGTGAGGTCCCGTTCAACCGCCTCCGGATGAATGATCATGGAGTGGCCGTGAGGGTCGAGCAATTCAAGGGTGAGCGGTGCAGCACCTGCCTGTCCGAGTTCACCCATCACCAATGTCATGTTTTGAAGCGATGCCATGTGTTCCATGATGGTCTCCCGTTCCTCTTCGGGCGCTCCCTCGAATTGGGCAACCAGGTCTCGGTTCACCATGTTGATGATCTCGAGAAAACGGTTCAACACACCTTCGACGTTTGACACATAACCTGTTGAACTGCTGCCGGGATTCACTTGGAGGTCGAGTTCCGGCAGAACGACGGTGCAGGAAGATGAACGAACAACCCTCGCCCGCAACTTCTCTTCGCTGTCCAGAATCAACGACCAACCTCCGGCCTTTTTCCCTTCAGCAGGGATGAAATCGGTTTGGCGCCAACCGCAGTCATCGCAAAGCAACGTCACTTGTGTGTGTTCGCCGAAATACGGAATTTCGTCAATGTGGGCGATCATGTTAACCTTGCCGACAGAGGCGCACACCGGACAAGGGATGTCGATGGGTTGTTCGTTCATGAATACACGTCCGAAAGGTCGTCAGGTGAAACGGCGAAGCCTTCCATTTCTGTGCCTCGAATGCCTCGACAGCCCTGCGGCAACAGCAGGAGTCGGGTGTCGGTGATGCGGATGATCTGTCCCTGTACGTCGCCCTCTACAAATTCATTGAGCATGCTCAAGGCTTGGTTGAATTCGGTTTTACGCTTCATCATCCGCTTCATCTCAACGATGCAACCGTGACCTTCCGAGACCCAATCCATAAGCGTTCCACAACCGGTCAAATCCAACAATGTGGAGTTGTGAAGGACCATTTCACCTTCGAACAGCGGGACGGGGGCGTTTGGGTACAGGACGGCCAAGTCGTGGTACGTGGCGGTCGTGGAAGGAAGTGGACGGGGAGCATCGTTTTGCGCACTTGGCATGGAAAACGACCTTGGTCCCCGGTGCTCGTCAACAGTGACTGGGGCAGAGGTTACCGGCTTGACATGACCGTCCACTTTGGCTTCGGCCGCCTCAAGAATGTCCAAATCGGGCATGGCGGGGACGATCGGTTCCTCTTCGGGGCTCTCCCCTTGAGATGGGGCTCCCGTGAATCGGTCGAGGGAAGACTGCGATTCGTCCACTCTCGCTCGTCGTCTTCGCCGCATGGCACAACCATCACGGCGAGGATTCTTCAACACTCCCCTTGGTTCTCGGCACACTTCGTCCATTCCCGGCCCTTGGTTGATTCTCCGGTCTGGATGTTGTCCCGCAATTCCAGTCTGCCTCAAGGTTCAAGAAGTGTCGGGGTGGAGAGGGTATCATGTCAGAACAACAGCATGTCATGAAGACCGGTACAAGCACCGTTGGTATCACGTTCAAAGGTGGCGTCGTTGTTGGTGCGGACCACCGAGCCACCATGGGCCACTTCATCGCCAACAAGAGCGTTCAGAAGTTGTTCAAAATTGGTGACAACTTGGCGCTGACCACCGCTGGACTCGTCGGTCACGCACAATCCCTCTCCCGAACGTTGGCTGCAGAAGTCGCCCTGTTTGAACTTCGCCGTCAACAACCCATGACCGTCAAAGGAGCTGCAACGCTCACTGCCAACATCCTCTCGGGACGTCCGCATTGGGTTCAACTGCTGATCGTTGGCGTTGATGACGACGGCAGCCATGTCTACTCCATCGACTCTGCCGGGGGTTCAATCCCCGATGTCTACTGCGCCACAGGTTCCGGTTCGCCTTACATGTACGGTGTGTTGGAAGACGGTTTCAAAGAAAACATGAGCGAAGCGGAGGCCTTAAAATTGGCAGCACGAGCCCTCCATGCATCGGGACAGCGTGATGCGGCCTCCGGCAACGGCATGGATTTGGCCGTCATCACGCCCGGTTCCGGCTACCAACAAGTTTCACAAGAAGAGATTTCGAAACTCCTCAAGTGAGCGTTCAATTCCCGCGGCTGAGCCGCACTACGCCTCGGCGTATCGTGGTAACAACCATGAGCGGGAGCACCAAAGGTGAACATCATGCAGATGACCTACAGAGAACTGAAAGACGAGATTGCCAAGATCATCCCCCGTTCCATCGAGTACGAAATTGATCTTGAGGCGGGCAACATCGCCATCATTACCAGCGAAATGAAGCCCTTTACGGGCCCCGACGGTTTGATTGGCAAAATAGCCAAACGCATCAAGCGAAAGATTGTGCTTCGCTCCCCACTTGATTCAATCATGGACATGAACGATGCCAAAGACAAGATTCACGACATCGTTCCAGCAGAGGCAGAAATTACTGAACTCTACTTTGATCCCTGCTACCGAGAGGTAACCATCCAGTGCAAGCAGCCTGGGACAGCGATTGGTCGCAAAGGCGAGAACAATTTCAGAATTCGCGACGAAACCGGATGGTCGGTCAAAGTTGAGCGGACCCCTCCACTGTTCTCAAAAACCGTTCATGACATTCGCATGTACCGCCAAACCAACGGCGAAGAACGACGAAAGTTGCTGAAGGATTTCGGTCTCAACATCCACCGCCCAACTCGGCCTGGTGGAACATGGGCCCGCGTGACGGCTCTCGGTTCCTACCGTGAAGTGGGTCGTGCATGTCATTATGTGACGACGAACGAATCAAGAATCATGATCGATGTCGGCGTCAACATTGCATCAGATACCGACCCGATGCCGTTTTTCAACGCCCCAGAGGCCCTTCCTCTCGAAAAACTGGATGCCGTCGTGCTGACCCACTCCCACCTTGACCACGCAGGTATGCTTCCTGTGCTCTTCAAGTACGGCTACCGTGGACCAGTGTACTGCACCCCACCCACCCGGGATTTGATGCTGCTGCTCCAGACCGACTACCTCAAGGTCGGTGGTGCTGAAGGCAAGCGTGCACCCTACGACATGGAAGACATCCGCATGTGCATGAAGCACGTGGTTGACGTCGATTGGGATTCAACCACCGACATCGCCCCCGATGTCAAGCTCACGTTTTCCAACGCAGGGCACATCTTGGGTTCCTCTGCCGTGCATCTGAACATCGCAGACGGCAAGCATAACATCGTGTTCAGCGGCGACCAAAAATACGAGAAATCGTGGTTGTTTGACGCCGCCAACACCCGCTTCCCTCGCGTTGAAACCCTCGTGATTGAATCAACATACGGTGCTTCAGGAGACTACCAACCCTCCAGACAGGAAGCCAATCAAGAGCTTCAGGACATCGTTTCACGCACCCTTTTGCGCGGTGGAAAGATGATTTGTCCTGTGTTTGCCGTCGGGCGAAGTCAAGAAGTGATGATCGCCATCGATGAACTGTTCCGTTCAGGCACCGTGAAGCCGGTGCCGGTTTGGTTGGACGGTATGATCCAGGAAGCAACAGCGATTCATGCATCCCACCCAAATTACCTCACCAAGGCACTGAGCAAATCCTTGCTCAAGGACGACGGTGAGAATCCGTTCACGAGTGAATGGTTCCGCCCCGTCAAGGGTCGAGAACTTCGAGAGAGCATCATCATGGACAACTCTCCATGCATCGTTTTGGCCACCTCTGGTATGCTGAACGGTGGGCCGGTCATGGAGTACTTCAAGAACTGGGCCCACGAAGACCGGAACTCACTTTGTTTTGTGGGCTACCAAGCCGAAGGTACCTTGGGTCGCCGGTTGCAAAAGGGCTTTGGTGAGGTTCCGATGCTCATCAACGGGAAGACCGAGATTGTGAAAATCGGGTGTGAAATGGTCACCATCGACGGTTTTTCAGGTCACTCCGACCGCCGGCAGTTGCTTGATTTCGTTGACCGCATCAACCCGCCACCAAAGAACATCATCTGCCACCACGGTGATTACCAAAAGTGCAACGAACTCGGTCTCACCCTACGTGAGCGATACAACTGTCTGACGTTTGCGCCAAGCAACCTCGAAACGGTTCGTTTGTTCTGATCACAACGGTCGGTCAAGGCCGATGCTCAGCGGGTCGGGTAAGGATTCTCCTGCGTAAGGCGTTTCACTGCTTCCACCATCGTTCACAGGAACGAGAGATGCTTCAATTTTTGAACCGATTTGTTGGGACGGTTTCATGAGCATGACAAGGCCAATTCCAGTTGCAAACAAGCCTCCAAGGGCTAAAGTTAGCGTAAACTCACTTGAGGTGAATCCTGCGAAAAGAACGATGAGCAACCCGAGGACAAGGCTGGTGAGCATCACCGGTCGAGTGCCACCTGCCATGCAAGGCTTAGGACCACGGTGTTCATGAACCCGTTGTGTGTGTGTTTGTTCATGCAAGCAGCACGTGGACCAGCATGCCCAGGATGGTTGATGACCGCTGTGGCGCCTTGGGGCGAAAATGCTGAAGATGCTTTCGACCAAGGATTGGTTGAATTGGGGTTGGGCGATGTACGCCTTATCCAAGCACAGGGTGCGATGCTGCCCCTTGGCTTTGGTGTGACGCCACCGCGCCCCCTCCCGATGGGGTCCTTGGTGGAGTGCCACTTGGCGACCGCCTATGCCTGGAACGGTTCCTCTGCATCAGCAGGTGTGGCTTGGGCGTCGTGTGTGACGCCTGAAGGGGATGAGTGCGCTGTGGTTGCCACCATCACCACCGACCGTGACTACGAGGAAACGGTGTTGCTGCTTCGTCGAAACTTGCAACGGCGCCTCGCGAGTCGAGATTTGGAAGTGATTGAATTTGATGTCGCCGTTGACGAAGTCACCGCTGGTCCCGATCACCACGGCGTGGCTGTGGCGGCGCTTATCCTGCCCGATTCGTTGTCGCTTGGTGCACGAACCAAGACAGGTCCAGTCCGAGGCGCACTGACGCGAACGGCAGAGGAACCCAAGAAGCGGGTCGATACCAAGGCGCCTGCTGCACCCGCTCGACGGCCTGGCCAGCCTCAAAACAAACATGATTTCAGCCTCTGAGGGTGCTTCATGAGCGAGGCAAGCTGGTTGGTCTTGCGTTGTTCTGGCTGTCAGCAATGCTCCGGCCATCGTCACCAGAAAGGTCGCTGTCCCCACTGTGGTCAAGCGTTGGGGCGAGAAAGTGAGTTGGTCAAGACCGTGCTGAACGCCAATGATTTGCACATGGAAGTGGCCTTGGCCAACACGCCCGAGTCGTTGAGGGAGGACCTTCGTGCACGCATGACGGAAGGCGGCCTCCAAACGAACCAAAGCCCTCCTTCACGGTCAACCCTCTTGCAAAAACTTCGTTCTGCAGCCGATGAAGACGGTGCCATCTCAGCGCACGCCGTTCAACGTGTTTTGCGCGAATTGAGTATCGAAGAACACGTGGATTCCGTCATGGAACACGCCGAGGTCGAAGGCTTGGTCATTCGGGCTGGCCATGGGCGGTGGAGTTTTCTTGAGTGAAGTTCATAGGTGAGACCTCGTGGCAAAGGCCAAGGGCGTATGGGTTAGTTTGGCCTATACTCGGGCGTTTGGGACGCTTGGACCCAAGTTCAAATCTTGGTACGCCCACCATTGTCATCCGGTAGCGTGACGCTGTGCACCCAAATCAGATGGTAGCCAAATTGGGTTTTGAAAAATGCGGATGGCGGTGTTTCGAGGTCGGCGACCCACACAGCGTCTTCAAAATCCTGTGACATCTGACCTTCAACAAATTCGCCGAGGTCGCCCCCTTTACTCCCGCTAGGGCAATTTGAGAACTTCTTTGCACATTTCTTGAACACCTTGAACGGCTTTTTCGAGGCTTGAATCTCTTCGAGAATGGTTTTCGCATCCGGTTTCGTTGCGACGAGGATGTGACGAACATGCGCCTTCCTTGGCTTTCGTCTTCGGTCATGTCTTCGCATTCAACCTCAACTCCATCCGTGTACGCACGGCCAATCGGTCAAAAAGGTGCGCCATGCTCCAACACACCAAGGCCAACAGCAGCATGGGAATGCCTCGGGAGCCGAGTTCGGCTTCGAGATCGTTCGTGAACATCGGCAAAAGTGCTGACCAACCGAGGAGGTAGGCGAACAAGGCGAACAGCGTGTGGGGCAAGAGGTTGGGTGGTTTCAGCCATGCCAGGTTTCGACGATGATGCTCACGTGCCATCATCCACCCCACCGAGACAAAGAAACGTCCACGTTTAATTCCGCTTGTTTCACTTCTATAGATTGATTGCACCGGTTTTTCCTCAATTCGCCAACCGGCTTTTGACAGATTGATGAGCCAAAAATTGGGGTAGCCATACCCTTTCCAAGAGCGCTTCCAGGGCCAATGGTTGAGCACTTCGGAAGACGTCGCCGTGTACCCGCATTGAGGGTCTTGGATGCGTTGTCCAGAGGCGAGTGTGGTGAAGAAGGCCAACAAAGACGAGGCCAACTGGCGAACGACGGGCATCCGATTGTATCCCTCTGGGTGGGATTTCCGGTTGCCTTTGACATGGTCAGCTCGACCGGCAAGAATCGGTTCGATCAGGTTCTCCATATCGTTCGGATTCATTTGACCGTCGCCAGCCATCACCACGCTCACAAAGGGTTGCCTGAGGTGTCCAAGCAGGTACTGGTGGCCTGCGTCAATAGCGGCACCAACGCCCTCGCCAGGTCCGCTGAGAACGATGACTTCACACGGTGCATCTGCGTTTCTTGCCACCGATGCGGTGTCGTCGGTCGAACGGTCGTCAACGACAACCGCCAAATCGACATCTTTTGGGAGGTGAAGCAACACATCACCAATGTGGAGCGCTTCGTTCTTGGCGGGGATCACCACGCCAACGCTCCATTTCTGGTCCATGGTTCGCCGAACGGTTCCGCCAAAATCAACCTATGCGTGAACCACCGTCTTGGTTCCAATTTGGGAATAGGATTGATAGTCTCGTTCGTGAGGGCATGGCCGTGAGTGAAGGTCTTCAGCGCATTGTGCTGGTAGGGCGCAACATCGAATTGAGGATTGTGTCCATCATCGTGCGAAGTCGAGAAGTCGCCTCAGAGGTGATGCTGTTTGACACAGGCTCCAACGACGAAACCGTTGAACTCGCTCAGGAAGTCGGATGCAAGGTGGTGCACTTTCGCCAAGCGGTTTCGCTGCAGAGCTTGTGCAGTGCTTTGGACGAAGAAGGAGCCAACGGGGGAAGGACACTCTTTCTCCCCATCACGGCTGCATGGAAATTATCGGAACTCCCCCTCAGCGTCAACCGTGCTCGAGAAGAATGGGATGTTCACTATGTCTTCCACCATGACGGCATCAAACAAGAGGACGTAGATGGCATGGTGTTTTCGGACACCAGCGTTGGCCATCTCATCGTTAGCGAATCAGGTTGTCGTGCCATGCTTGACTTGAATGAAACATCAACACCTGCTTCGCTTGACCAGGGTCTTCGGGTGCGTCTGGTCAAAGCCGACAAACCCATTCAACTTCCTCAGCGACAATCGCTGGCGACGGCTTCCCGTTTTGCACAACTGTTCTATTGGATGCTCGAATCAAAGCATCCACTCCTGTTGTTTGGGATTCCTGGTGTCGTGCTGTTTGTTTTGGGCTACCGGCTCTCTGGTGACCTTGCGACCATGTTTACCGAATTGAACTCCACGTCAATCGGCGTGACCTTGGTCACCATTGCCATGACGCTGGTCGGTCTGTTTGCGATGATGGTGGCCTTAATTTTGTACATCATGGGGAAGCAGGTTGCTCGTGTGCAGAACCAATACAACTGGCCGAAAGGCAACCTCTGAGGTGGCGGTGTGGGCGAGTATCTGGTATGTTTGGACATGGACCGTGTCCTTGTGGACCATCTCTCCACCTGGCAGTATGTCTACGACAAACTTGGTATTTCCAATGATGAATCCTTTGAACTCTACAATCAAGGTCTGTTGGATGAATGGGCTTGGATAAAACTTGACCTTGCACTCATCAAGTCCTCTTCCGACCAGCCCATCAGCGACGAACGTTTGCGGGGATTGATGGAGGGCATGCCGATGATGAAGGGTTGGAAGACACTCATCGGCCATTTGCTTGACCTCGGCGTTCATGTGGCTATCGTCAGCGGTGGATTGCAAAAGACAGCGAGGGACATCGCCGCATGCTTTCCATCCAACCAAACGTGGAGACGCCGATGGGGAGGCATTGATCGGCACACAGCACGAGAACAAATCGGGGGCAAGGACACAAAGCTCCACGTGTTTACCAACGGCTGGCTGAGGGACCAACCCCTCGGCGATGGTGAACATGGCATCGGAGATTTTGGTCGATACCAAGTCCAAATGGACGGGAAGGGTGCCATCGTCAACATGCTTCAGCGGCGACTCGGTGTTGAGAAAGCACAGACGGCATCTGTTGGCGATTCAATGGGCGATGTGGGCATGTTCCAACAAAGCGCATGTGCAGTGTTGTTCAACCCATGGGACGACCGCCCACGACCCTACGCTACCCACGTTATCGAAGAGCGAGACCTTGGGCTTGTGTTGGAGCATATTTGCGATACATTCGAACTCCCAAAACCTTGATGTTCGAGTCAGTCAACCACGACGCATGGTGGTTGATGATTTTCTGACGTCGATTTGCACGCACTGTGGCTTTTTGTTGGGGGCCTTTGTCCCCGGAATGCCTTGTCCGCAATGCGGTGAGTTGCTGCTCTAAGGCGTGACTCGGCGAGATGTCCGTGGAAACGGGATGACCTCGCGGATGTGGGTGGCTCCTGCAAGCCAACTCACCACTCGGTCAACCCCGAGGCCGAACCCACCATGTGGGACGCCACCGTAGGATCGCACATCGATGTAGAATTGGTAAGGTTCACGAGGTGTTCCCTCTTCGTCAATTCTCTGGAGAATTTCCTCCTCCGACCATGTGCGCTCGCCACCACCAATGATTTCGCCGTACCCTTCGGGGGCCAGCAAATCATGGCAAAGAACGTATTTTTCATCTTCAGGGTCAACCCGGTGGTAGAAGGGCTTCGCCACCTTCGGGTAGTGTGTCAGGAAATGAGGGACGTCAAAATCTTGCGTCAACACCTTTTCTTTTGAGTAATCCAAATCTTGGCCCCATTCAACTTGAACACCCTTGCCCTGCAGGATCTCAATGGCCTCGTCATACCGCATACGCGGATACGGGTTGTCGGCGTAACGCTCAAGGAGATTCATGTCCCGCTCGAGGTAAGTAAGTTCTTCTTCACGTTCATCCAACAGGGTTCGTGCGATATGGCGAACCACACCCTCGCCGTGAGCCATGATGTCGTTGTTGGTCGCCCAGGCCATCTCCATTTCAGCGTGCCAGAATTCGGTCAAGTGGCGGCGCGTGCGCGATTTTTCGGCCCTGAAAGAAGGGGCGATGGTGTAGAGCCGCTCAAGTGCAGGCATGGCGGCTTCGGCGTAGAGCTGCCAAGATTGCGTGAGGTAGGCTTGCTTCCCAAAATAGGGTACTTCGAACAAGGTTGAACCCCCTTCAACCGCCCCTGCGACGAAGTTCGGGGCTTGGTATTCGAGGAAATCATGATTCCTGAAGTAGTTGTGAATGGCGCCAAACGCTGAACTGCGGAGTTTGAGCATCGTGGTTGCTCGTGTGGTTCGCAGGTAGAGATGGCGATGGTTCAGGGTGTGTTCGGTTCCACCGTACGTGAGTTCTCCGTCTTCGTCCTCCACCAACATATCCGCTTCCGTGATCGGAAACGGTCGCTCGGAGTTGACCGCTCCAACGAGTTCAACGCCGGTGATGCTCAATTCATGCCCGCCATCAGCACGGTCGTCAACTCGCACCTCTCCGGTGAGCACGGCGCTTGTTTCGATGATCATGCTGCACAGCACGTCAAAGGCTTCATCGCCAAGAACGTCCCGCTTTCCGACGCATTGCAGGGTGCCAGTGGAATCTCGGAGCACGACGAACCAAATGTTGTTGTTGCCTCGTGCACGCTTCACCCAACCTTTGAGTTCAACCGATTGACCGTCATGTTGACCTTGACGCACATCGCCTATCCACGTGGTCTTGACCATGCTCTCACCGTTCCTTGGCACCATCCTTGCCTATGTGAATGTCTCCCTTGAACAACCTGCGAAACCGCATTGGCATGGACGCAGGCCATGCAAACCCTCAAAGCGAACAGAATCCACTTCTGTTTGTGCGTAGGTTGGCAGTCTATGCGTTGGGGGGCAATGCGCTGGCCCCGCCAACCGGTGATGGGAAAGGCGCAGCCACCGTTCTCGCCAAGGTCATGAGCGACATCATCGACCTCCTCGAGATGGATTGGAGGGTGGTCATCACGCACGGAAACGGTCCTCAAGTCGGCCACCTTCTTTCCCTCGATGAGGAATTGACCCATCGATTGGATGAATGGGTTGCGGCAACACAGGGCATGATCGGTCACGAACTTTCAACCAACCTGCAGGCGATTCTTCGTCGTCGGCGGAGGCCTGAACGTACCGCCGTCGTGTTGACGAGAGTTGAGGTTGATGCAGCAGATGAGGCCTTTGCTTGGCCAACCAAACCCGTGGGGCCGGTCCTGGATGCCAAAACCGTGATGTCAGCCGACTGGGACATTGCACAAACCGTTCACGGTCCGAGGCGCGTGGTGGCAAGCCCTGCTCCTCTCCGGGTGCTGGAAATCGATGTGATTCGTCAGTTGGTTGAACTGCAAGCTGTCGTCATCTGCGGAGGTGGAGGCGGCATTCCCGTTGCGATGGTTGATGGTGTTGAAATTGGCATGCCTGCCGTGGTCGACAAAGACCTGTTCTCCTCCTCTCTTGCTCACGGCTTGGGTGCAGATGCGTTGATCATCAGCACCGAAGCGGACGCCATCTATTCCAACTTTGGTACTCCATCGGCAACCCCCCATCACCACCTTACTCCAGAGCAAATCGAACGCATGGACGACGAAGGTCAGTTTCCCCCGGGTTCAATGGGTCCAAAGGCAAAGGCCCTGCGCGAGTTTGTTTTCCGTTCACCTCAAGGCAAAGCGTTGTTGTGCCAACCGGGTGATGTGCTTGCAGCCTTGAGGGGTGAAGCAGGAACCACCGTCGCCGCGTCCCAGCCTTAGGGCCAAAGAATCATGTTCATATGGTTGCGGCCCTTGGCGGTGTCCATGAAGACCCCAATTGTTGCCGAAGCCCACTGTGACGGACCCTGTGGCGTGTACGACCCTGCGAGTGCTCGTATCGCCGCTGAAGCCGTCCAATCGATGACCAAGAAGATGCTTGCTCTCTCGCCTCCTGATTCCAGTGACGGTGAAGCCATGGCCGCTTACATCAACACCATGGCACGTTACGCTGCCATCAAAGAAGAAGAAGCCC
>JALRLQ010000210.1 GCA_023254365.1 Candidatus Poseidonia sp.
CTATCCGACTGGATCCATCGTTTGGATGGACCCGGAATCAACCCACACGCCCAAAACGCGTGGCAAGACCCTCATTCTCGTGCTTTGGCCTCAAGGCGTCAAAGCCGCTTGATACGATTCGGTTCGAGCTTAGACCTCAGCTGCGGGAGCCTCGACAGGTTCATCCTCGTTCAAATGCAAAACACCCGAGAGGATCATGGGTGCGCCAAATATCAAAGGCGCCATCATGTCGCCGAGTGAAAATCCATCACCAAACATCACGCCGGCATACCCGAACAGCACGCCGATACCAGCCAAAGCAGCGCCGAACGTGATGCTCAATTTCGCTTGTTCCGAACCTTTCAACCAAAACGCACCCACAAACAGGATGGGTGACCATACCATACCCAGTGCCCACGCAACAAACATGTTTTCTTGGAAGGCGTCAATCAAGACCTGGTTATCGGCCAGCGTGGCGTCAATTTCCGTCTCGATGATTTCGCTCATGACGTCGTCGTCATTGATGGCTGACATGACATCCATCGTGAAGCCGACCGTGTGGAGCAAGCCAAAAAGAATCAACCAGACTTTCGGGTTGAAAATCTTCTTCACGACAGGATTCATGCTTCAGCACCTTCAACTTCGTCATCGTTAAGGTGAAGGTAGCCGGAAACGCCCATCGTAGCGATCAAGGTGAGAACCACACCAAGAACAACGGGGTCGTTGTAGCCGTACTCAACGGCTTCGCCCGCCATGTAGTGCAGGGACATCATCACGATCATCACGCCCGAAGAGGTCATGGCGAGAATGGACAAGGGTCGGCCCTTGACGACCAAAGCGGTGGTCAGCGCCATGACGGCCATGGCCATCGTGAACAGACCAAAGGTCTGCTCGTAGAACACGTCTCGGTCGGTCGGGTCTGGGTAGGCCGTCTCGGAGGCGGTTTCTGCCGTGAGGTAGTTGCCGGTTCCCATCAAGATGAAGATGATACCGAAGGCCATGAGCCAGCCCTTTGGGTTGAGGACGTTGTTTTTCCAATCCATGTTCAGGCCGACCCAACGACAACAGAAGCAGGTGAAGCATCGTCCTTGTTCCATCCCAACACGCCCGAAAGGGCAGGTAGGCCCCAAAGGACAATCGGCATGATGCCTTCGGGCATTGGCGCGGCAGGGTCGCCAAGCATCTCGAGTCCAAGGGCGGCACAAACCACGAACCAGATAACGGCTGGGCCACAGATGACGGCAGCGAGACGGGCTTGGGCCTGGCCTTCGAGCATGAAGGCGGCATAGAAGAGCGAAACGCTGGTGAGCGAGAAGAAACCAATGATGGCGAGTTCATCGGTGCCGTACGTCGCTAGGGAACCACCAACGCCGAGGAGGGTGTGGCCGAGTGCGATGATGATTAACCAGAGTTTCGTGTTATGAAGTATACTCATGGACGGGAATCCCCTTCTTTTCATATAAACATGCAACACGATATGGTGAACTCAAGCGCCGTTTGGAAGGTCGTATTCACCGCCCGAGAGCATCCCTTCGAACAA
>JALRLQ010000211.1 GCA_023254365.1 Candidatus Poseidonia sp.
TTGACACGACCAACATGGGCACGAAGGACGTGGCCAAGCAGATTCAAAACACGGGCATGCAAATTCCCGGTTTCCGAAACAACCCGAAGGCGGTCGAGAAGATTCTCGAAAATTACATTCCACCGGTGACCTACTTCTCCGGGGCGTTTGTTGGTCTGCTGGCCGCCGGTGCTGACCTGCTGGGCACGGTTGGAAACGCTTCAGGTACGGGTCTCTTGCTCGCTGTCGGTATCATTCTGCGGACCTACGAGCAGATCCAGAAAGAACAGGCCATGGAGATGCACCCCATGATTCGCCAGTTCTTCGGCGCCGAGTGATGCTTGATATAGCAGGCGTTGGCTCTCGGGTCCGTGACTCCCCGTCAACCGAATCAACGAGCAGCGTTGTTCCGGGTGAACCATGCTTCTGAGGTTGAGGTTCATCCTCACGCAAAGAGCTGCACGTTGCGTTGGTCTGATTCGAGGGTGACGTCGGGCATTTTGAACAATCTCCCCTTCATCCTTGTCGCCGCCGTGTTCCTCCTCTTGGGCCTTGGGGCCTTTCTTGCTGGGGCCGTGAGCATGGTGATGCAGGACTCATCCGACCCGTGTGCCTTCGTGGGGGGCCCATCGCTGGTGCTCGGGGACGGTACTTTGTACTGTGAGGAGGAACCTTCCAAAACGGAGTTGACCTCGTTTGAGGAGGATGGGCAACGTTTCAAAGTCACGAAATCGGACGGTGACTGGAGACAATTCCGTTGGTCGGAGGAACGCCAATACGTCGTCGTGGGGATGTACCAACAGGACCCCGGGTCGAGCGGATACTACAGGTGCACGATGCATCTCGATGGAGCCAACTTGCCCGAGAACTGGACCGTTGATGACCTTGTTGACCCGTACGCCTACAACCTTGTTCCAGCATGGTGCAACCAAGCATTTGATTCGGAGGAGCAGGCGGGAAATTGGAGTCCAGTTGACGTTTCTCCATTTGAGAACACCACGCTTTGGATGGTTGAATCCGACGATATGGGCTACTTTTGCGGGGTTCGATTCGACCTCAATTCGGTGGAGGATACGTGTTATGTGCTTCCCTACGATGAGGGTTTGATCGTGCTCCTGTTCCCCCTCTTCTTTGTGGGGGGGGGCTTGTTCATGCTCAGTATTGCCGATGACCGTCGCCATCAACTGACCTTTCACACACCCTCTCAATCGCTTCGCTGGAGGAAGTCCTTCGGAGGCTCACCCCTGACCGGGTCAACTTGGAAACAGGCTGATTTCGCTTCATTAGCCGTGGTTAACGCCAAGGGCTACAGCGATGGTTGGAATGAGGGCTCATTCTCCCAATCTGGGCGTCAACTCCAAATCACGGTGGAGGGTGAGGCCTTGCCTTTGCTTTTCATATCGATCAATCGGCAAGATGACGCTGCCCTCACCGCCATCGTCTCCCAACTTGAGTCCTCACTCGGGGTCACCGTTCAGCGGTTGGATGGCCCGATTGAAATCGAT
>JALRLQ010000212.1 GCA_023254365.1 Candidatus Poseidonia sp.
GGGCAAAACCCTGCTCGACAGGTGGCGCTCGGTGCAGGGATGCCCGTTTCGACACCGTGTGTCACCATCAACAAGGTGTGCGGATCTTCACTCAAGGCGGCAATGATGGCTGCCAACAGCATTCGTGCAGGGGAATACAAGGTCATCGTGGCTGGTGGAATGGAAAGCATGAGCAACGCACCTCAGTTGCTCATGGGCCAGCGCACGGGCACGAAAATGGGGGATTCCAAACTGGTTGACTCCATGATTCATGACGGCTTGTGGGACGTCTACAACGATGTTCACATGGGCACGACCGGTGAAACGGTGGCCAACGAATGCAACATCAGCCGAGAGGCGATGGATGCTTTTGCAGCCCGCAGTCAGCAGCGTGCGGCCGAGGCCTGGTCAAACGGTTGGTTTGACTGGGAAACGTTCCCGGTTGAAATTCCTCAACGCCGAGGCGACCCCGTCGTCTTGAGCACGGATGAAGGCGTTCGTGGCGGGACCACGGCCGAATCCCTCGCTGGGCTTCGTCCCGTGTTTGACCGTGAAGGAGCGGTTACCGCCGGCAACGCCAGCACCCTCAACGATGGTGCCAGTGCCGTGCTCATCGCCGAGGCAGCCTTCGCCAAAGCCCAAGGCTGGGAGATCATCGCCACCATCGAAGACTACTGCACCTCCGGTGTTGAGCCCGCTCGCGTCATGTCCGCTCCCATCCCAGCCGTCAAGTCGCTCTTGGAGCGCAACAACCTCGACGTGCTTGACGTGGACGTATACGAGCACAACGAAGCCTTTGCTTCCGCATCATGCGCTGTAGCCCAAGAAGTGGGTATTCCCGATGACCGGTTCAACCTCCACGGCGGGGCGGTCAGTTTGGGTCATCCTTTGGGCGCCAGCGGGACGCGCTGCCTCATCACCATGCTCGGTGTGATGCGACGTCTTGAGGCCAACTCGGGAATTGTTACCCTTTGCTTGGGCGGTGGCAACGCCGTGGCCATGTATGTCAAGCGGCCCTGAGTCGGTTGCTTCAATCCAGAAGGGCGAGAATGTCCTCGGGTGGACGACCAATGATCGCCGTTCCGTTGTGAATCAGGACAGGGCGTTCGAGCAATTTCGGTTGCGTCCGAAGGAGGTTTTTCACAGCCTTGGACGAGGTGAGTTCCGCCATGATGGCCCTGCCAGCATCCTTTGAGCGAACGATGCCTTCGAGTTCGGCCAAGACGTCGAGGTCATCAGCAAGGATGCCTTCCTCAAGGTAGCGATGCACTTCAACCTCAATGCCTCGGTCGTGCAAGAGCGCAAGAGCCTGACGGGATTTTGAACAGCGGGGGTTGTGATACAGGCGCATGTCTCACGCAGGAGGATGACCCACATCAAGTCATGCCCGAAGGCGTTCAACCGATGCGCTTGAGGTGGAAGCGAACAACGGCGGCCCTGCCTCTGTGCAAATCGGACTCGTCGAGCACCGTTTCTTCCACGGC
>JALRLQ010000213.1 GCA_023254365.1 Candidatus Poseidonia sp.
GGGATGGACGGTCAACGTACATGTTCCTCATCATGAAAACCACATCACAAGGCTCGACCGCCTCCACGTTCACGATGAATCCCGGAAGCCTGATTCGTGCCTTGCCTGATGATGTTCACCTTGTCTACGGCTCCTTCGACAGTTCGTACCACCAACAGGTGATTGACCGGCAGACCGATGTCGAACGAAGGCTCACCCCTTCGGAACAACTCACTTGGGCATCAAGAATTCACTACATCGACATCGATCTCAGTTCCGCCTCAGGAGGCTTAAGCGATGCCCTCACGTCCCTAGGTGAGCCAGCCGGCTTTGGCATCGACCGATTCCAACGCCTTCGGCAGATTGGGTCGACCTACACGTGGAACACGGCCAGTTCCTCGTACGACCCGCTGCATTACGCGCACGAAGCATGGATGTGGAACACGGAATTCCCGGTCGAACAGCGGCGATTTGACCCTGGAGTCGAGGCCGTTGATTTGATGTTCAACACCCAGCACCAAGGAGGCTGGGGTGGAGGCTTCACGTCGTCGATGAACGCGACGTTCGACCTTCAACACGACTTGAGCACCTATGACACGATGGAAGTCTTCCATGAACACGCATGTTCAGAGCGTCGGGACAGGTACCAGACAGGGTCTGGAACGTACGCAGGGTGCCACGAGTGGGATTACGAAGCAAACCTCATGATTTGTGAGCGGAACAATGCGTCGTCCTGCGGAACAGAATTCACGCGATGGATCACGACCTATGGACGCGAGGGGCGATGGCTCACCAACCTGTCTCCGTACTTGTTCATGCTTGAAGACAACGACGACCGACGCTTCCTCTACAAAGGCGCCAATGGAGGAGGGTTGACCATCACCCTGCTCTTTTCCCGGTGGAGCGACTCAAACGAAGGCCACCGTCCAGATACCGCTACCTTCGGATTCACAGGTGGACAGTTCAACGGCAGTTACAACGATCCGAACCTCTACGAGCGGGAACGAACGTTGGTTGTCCCTTCAAACGCCAGTCGTGTACAGATTGTGGCCACCATCACGGGACATGGATTCCAAGTCGACAACGCGAACTGTGCAGAATTTTGCGACCATGAACATCATTTCACCATCGGTGAAAACTCGGACTACGAATGGCACCCCATCGTCTACAGTTCGACGGGATGCGAAGACTCCGTGCAGCAGGGTGTGGTGGCCAATCAATTTGGATCGTGGCCATACGGTCGCGCAGGATGGTGCGCCGGTATGGACGTGAAGCAGTGGACGCTGGACATCACCTCCTGGGTCACGCCAGGGGCCACCGAATCGCTCTCGTATCGAGGCTTGTTCAACGGAGCAGAATACGAACCGACCGGCGAAACGAGCCAAGCAGGACGACGCATTCATGCGGAAATCTG
>JALRLQ010000214.1 GCA_023254365.1 Candidatus Poseidonia sp.
TGATGGTCTTGCCGTCCATGATGACCGATTCAACGGCCTCGTTCATGCGGAAGGTCACGCCGAGATCCTTGGCGATGCTCGCCATGCGTTCGCTGACGCTACCCAGCCCTCCAATCGGGTGGAAAATACCGTATTCATACTCGAGGAAGGCCAGCATGGTGAACAAACTCGGGCAGTTGAAGGGCGACATGCCCAGGTACTTCGTTTGGAACGACATGGCCAACATCAGGCGGTCGTCGTCAAACAACTTGAGCAAGTCACCTGCGACGGAACGCTGCGGGCGAAGGACGCCTGCAACACGCATGGCCCGCTTTGACAACAAATCGCTCGGGCCGTACCAAGGTTCCTGCAGGCAGGCTTTGGATTTGGCCAACTTGAGTCGGTTGTCCACAACGTACCGGCGGAAGGCGTTGGCGTTGCTGTCCCCAGAGAGGTCTCGAATGCGCTCGGTCATCTGGTCGAGGTCGCTGGTGCAGTCCAGTTGACCGCCCTTGCCAAAGATGAGTCGGTAATTGAGATCCAGTTTGTGGAGGTTGAGTTCTTCATGAGCGTCCATGCCGATGGCCTTGAAGATGTCTTCAATGACTTCGGGATAGTGGAAAAAGGTTGGTCCCAGGTCGAACTTGAATCCGTCTCTGTCAAACACTTTGTTGCGTCCACCAACCGATCCCGACCGTTCAAACACGGTGACATTCACGCCTGATTTGGCAAGGAGGAGGGCTGAAGCGAGGCCTCCTGGACCGGCTCCAATGATAGCAACATTTGGTGAAGCGCTTGCGCTCATAGGTTGAGGTGAGGTCACGAGCATATAAAGGGGGGTTTTCGTCCTAAAATAAACTCAAAAAATAACACTCTACTGGTCTTGGTTGATGATGGTGTGAGGGTCGATCAGCACGGAAAACTCGTCCAAATAAGGCCCCATCGAACTGATCAAATCAACATCAGGGTGGCCTTTGAGCACCATGCCGTCCATGTACATGAGCGACCGGATAATGGGAAAGGCTTCCTCGCCAAAGGAACACCCCGCCAACACAGCAGCCTTCACGGTCTTCATCATCTGCTCTGTGAGCGAGACTTCGCTGACCGACGTCCCGACAAATCCGTCGTACAATTCGTTCATCGATGCGTAGTAGGTTTCCAGCGTTTTCCCACTGGGCTTAACAGCCGCCATCGTCAACATGGCGTCAAAGGCGTGCATCAATTCGCCTTTGGCAAGGAAGTAGAAGAAGCCGAAGAGGGCGTTGCGAACGTGTTCAGGAGCGTTGCAGATGGCACCGGTGTCGATGAAGAAGAAGTTGCCCTCTTCGTCCATCATCGCGTTGCC
>JALRLQ010000215.1 GCA_023254365.1 Candidatus Poseidonia sp.
CCATGCTCGACTACATGGCGATGGCAAACGGGCCAGGAACGCCCCCGCCCTTCAATCCAATTTACGACCTCAACGGCGACGGGGTCATTAACATCAAAGACGTGCTGCTATGTTTGGCTTCCTTGTCCTTCTGATCGTCCACGGCGGGCACGTAGTCATCAACAACTACGAAAACGCGAATTGACCAACTTGCGTAACTTGCACGGCATGAAGGTCACTATCATCAAAGCGGTGAACGCGACGGGCAAGATTTGGGCAGAAGGCTCGACGCCGTCCGTCACGCGTGAACTGTACGAACGCCTTTTGAGGGGCGGCTACTGCCTGCCTCTCGATGGCGACGAGGCCCCAGTGCCCGACCCTGAACCCAAAGCCGAGGAAGTGGTGGAAGAACCGCGCCCACGGCCAACTCGCAAACCACGGAAACCTAAGAACTAATGGCAATTTTCAACGGAACCGAGCTCGGCGTCTACATCGACGACACGCTCATCGCGGCGGCACAATCCGTCAGCGTCTCCCTCTCACTCGACACCATCGAAATCACGACGAACGATTCGGCGGGATGGTCGGAATTCCTCGCAGGCAAGCGCGGCGGCACGATGCAGTGCGACGGCCTCATCGACATGCTCGACGCATCCAACAAGGACGTCGTGGATTTGTGGGGAGCCTACGAGAACCGCAGCACCTTGACTCTCAAGTGGGCAAAAGCCAACGAAGCAGCAGGCGAGATTTCGCTCGGCGCGTCGGGCATCTTGACGAGCTTGGAATTGAGCGGCTCGACCGAGGACACGGCGACCTATTCCGCATCGTTCCAGCTCACGGGCGTCATCGCTGACACGGTTGCTTCCTGATGGTCGACACGATTGAAATCGCAGGCAAGGACTACCCCGTCCGCTTCACGCTCGGGGCCCTCGCCAAGTTTGAGAAGCAGACCAAAATCAACGCGCTGGCGTTGAGTGACCCGTCCAAGCTCGGAAGCGACGCGGCGTGTTACTTGATCTACTGCGGACTTCAAGCAGGCGCGAAGGCAGCGGGCGATGCGTTCGAGATGAAGGTGGGCGAGCTCGCTGACATCCTCACGCTCGCGGACGTCGTGCGCGCGTTCGACATCTTGAGCGCGGAAATCATTGGCGAAAAAAAAGCATAGACGGAAGCAACACGCTCCCGACATGGGCCGACATTATGCAGGTGGGGCTAGGCCGTTTGGGTCTGGCCCCGTCGCATTTTTGGTCGCTCACAATGCCCGAGTTTCGCATGGCCATCACGGGCTACTACGACGCCCACAACGCGGTGCAGCGGCAGGAGTGGGAGCGGAC
>JALRLQ010000216.1 GCA_023254365.1 Candidatus Poseidonia sp.
TGGTCGCCGACGCGCTGGAGGCTGCTTCGCCGTTCGAGAACGTCCATGACAAGTTGCTCATCGATGCAACTTCCATCGTTTCCACCGATCCTCGCTCACCCGATGACCCCTTGGAAGGTTCCTACAACCAACCCACGCCGGAATGGCGCCAGCGAGGCACCGCTTCGCCACCGTTTGACGGTCTTGAGGCCGTACAGGCCTTGGACGAGGTGAGGCAGGCGAGGATGTTGCGCAACAACATGTTGGTGGTTTCCACCTCCATCGAGGGCACGCCATCGCCGTTGACGGGGCAACACGACGGTAACGATGCTCGGGAGCAGGCACGTCTTGAGAAGATACTTCAATTGAGAAATTCAATTTGGCAGTTGGATTCTGATAAGAATCTGCGGTGGTTGTTCATCACCAACGACGACCTTGACATGACCCACACGAAAGCCCGTCGCCGGCTGCTCTGGCAACTCACCTCTCGGTTTGATGTGGGCCGAGGCTTGACGTTTGATGACGACCGCACGCGATTGTGTTGGGACGCCACCACCCCCATCCCCTCTGAAGAACACGGGGTGCGCCGTTGGCCCGCCGTTACCCTGCACGACGAAGAAACACTGGCGAAGGTTGCATCGCACCCCGAACTCAAGAAATACGAATGGCCGCCCCATCTTTCCTTTGGGGGCCCTGAGTGATGAACGTCAAGCAGGTCTTGTCCTTCATCAAAATCGAGCACACCTTGTTTTCGCTCCCCTTCGTTCTCATCGGCTACCTGATCGCCGTTCGGCAATTTGGCGCCGGAACCGGCATGGACCTTCTGTGGATTTTGCTGGCGGCGGTGGGGGCTCGAGGCTTGGCCATGGCGCTCAATCGCATCATCGACCGAGACATTGACGCTGCCAATCCTCGTACCCAAGGGCGTCACCTTGCCTCTGGAGCCATGTCGTTGCGCACCGCATGGATGTTGGCTGCGGTGTTCCTGGCGATGCTTCTGATCAGCGCCGGCTTGCTCAATGAGGTGGCGCTGATGATGGCGTGGTTGCCCGTGCTCACCTTCGTTGTCTACCCGTACATGAAGCGGTTCACGTGGCTGTGCCACTTCTGGCTCGGACTGTGCCTCGGCCTCGCTCCGGCCGGGGCTTGGGTGGCGATTGCGGCGGATGTTCACGGATGGGGCGCCATCACCGGCCTGCTTCCGGGGCGTACCGAGTTCCTTTGGGCGCCCACCATCCTTCCCATCTCCATCGGTG
>JALRLQ010000217.1 GCA_023254365.1 Candidatus Poseidonia sp.
GGAACAGGACGGCAAAATAAGTAGGACGGTGACAAAAAATGAAGCATGTATGTGACGAATGTAGCGGAAAATTGACGATTGACCTTAGCCGAGCCGAAGGAGTGTGTGACGACTGTTCGTTGGTGCACAACCTCCCCACGCTTGACGCTGACTCCAACAGCTCTTCTTCCCTCGGAGAAGAAGCCCATGTCGGCAAGGTGGACGAAGATGGCAAAGCAGGCACGAAGATGGACCTTCGAAATCAAAAGGATGGAAAAGGCGCACCTCTGTCGGCACGAAACAAGAAGATCTTCAACCGCATCTCTCGCATCGACCGCAACACGCAACGCAAAAAGGACCCGATGTTCTATCAGTTGATGCTCAAGTTGCGCGAGATGTTTGGTGAAAACCTCGCCCACACCACGCGCTTTTTGGCTGAGGCAACAGCGCGAAAATTGACTCCAGTTCAGGAGGAAAAGCGCAAGGCGCTGAAGTCAACCAGCCTGCGCAACCGTCTCGCTTGCCCCAAAACCAGTCTCACGCGACGTGAAGACGGCATCAAAGGCAATAGCGAGGAGCAGATGCTCGCCATCATGGCCTTGGCCATCGCCTCACTCTCTGCCAAATGGTTTGGCACCGTTCCCCTCAACGAAAAGCGAATCATGGACCAGTACGGTATCTCCAAAGCCCAGTTAACGGCGGCGAAGAACACCATCGCAAAGCACTACAAGGCCCGTGTGAGCATGGGTTGGGCCCTCGCTCCCCGCACCGTGATGTTGGAAGCCAACCGTTCAAGCGACTTTGATGCTGCCTTGGAGAACATCGATGACGCCTTAGCAGGCCGTTTGACCGTTGCTGAGCTCGAGGCCGTGTTCGAAGCTTTCAAGGGTGCGATGAACGCCCTCGAAGAACCGTCCATGGACGGTCCCTTGGCCAACGTCAGCATTCAGATGGTTACGGCCTGTGTGCTGTACGAAGTGATGTCCCAACTGGGCTTGAACGAAGGGCACCTGAACGCGATAGCCAACGCTGTCGGCCTTTCAGGAGCAGGTGTCAAGAGCCGCCTGTTGAACATGAAAGAGCAACACGACAAGGGTCTCCTCAAGGGCGGCTATGCGGTGTTCTACGTCAACAGCGACCGCAGCAAGCGTGCTTCAACCGATGACGAGGAAGAAGCCGCTGAAGACTGAAGCATCACGGCATTCATATCCACCCGCCACCACGGTGCAGCATG
>JALRLQ010000218.1 GCA_023254365.1 Candidatus Poseidonia sp.
TGACGTGTTCGCCCAACTTCAAGGCGTTGTCCAGCATCAAGCCGGTGTTGCCGATGGACGATGCGTAGGTCTCGTGAATCCAGGCAATGTCAGATGCGAGGCCTTCCTCGGTGACCCTGTCACCTGACCCGGCAGCCTCCAAGGAGGCGTTCATGCGAGCCACGGTGGCGGCGGTCCACGCCGCGTCGCCCAAGACTTCGGCGACATCGCCGAACCGCAGGCCAACCCGGTTGATCTTGTCCGCATAGGTGGGGCCGATGCCTCGACCGGTTGTTCCAATCTTGGTGTCGAGAGAGTCCATGAAGCGGTGATAGGGCAAAATGATGTGGGCTCGCTCGCTGATAAACAGCCGTTCACCACGAGGGTCTTCGCCCGAGGATTCCATCCAGCCGGTGAGTTCCTTGTCGAGCACCCACGGGTCGATGACCATGCCGTCGCCGAGGACCAGATGGCATTCTTTGCGAGTGATACCGGATGGCAGGAGGTGGAACTTGAGCACTTGGTCGCCCAAAACAACCGTGTGACCGGCGTTGTTTCCGCCTTGGAAACGGGCCACCCACGTCGCCTGTTCGGCCAAGCGGTCAACCAGTTTCCCCTTCCCTTCGTCGCCCCATTGCGCTCCCAAAATCACCGTAGCTGGCATGATGCTCCTCCTTTGCTTGGCACCGCAGACCGTCTTTGAACCCTGTGTTGGAGGAGAGTGCAAACTTCGGTCGAACAGAACGAACAACAGGGTCTGCCGAGGAACGACCGTTTATAACAAGACAAACGAACATAGGTACGGAGGCAACCGTATCCATTTCGTTAGAAATGCTACCATGAAAGGTATCAAGTGTGTTCAAGACAACCACGCCTTTAAGTATGATGCGGACCTACTACTAAACAAGGAGTTGAGAAGATGAAGCAAAAAAACACGTCCACTGAAACAACCAGTTCTTCTGCTCCAAAAGCACGCCCGGGCTTCGGTGCTGAGCGACCGTCTCGCCGCGTCCTCGAAGGCCACACCCGCCCCTGCGAAGATTGTGGGGCCGTCAATTGGGACTTTGACATCACCCGAGGTGAGATCACGTGCGAAGACTGCGGTTTGGTGGTCGAGGAGAATGTTCCCGACCCTGGCGCAGAATGGACCAACCGTGACAACG
>JALRLQ010000219.1 GCA_023254365.1 Candidatus Poseidonia sp.
GGCATAGCAACCGCCACCACAATGTACGATTCTGCCAACAACGCAATGGATTCCAAAAAGACACCCCAACGGGTTCGGTTTTCACGCATGTAGTGCTCCGCACGGTTGAGGAAGTAGAGTTTCAATTGACCACCAGCTGTTAACGTACCGACCATACCTTGGAAAAATTCGGTCAACCAAACGGATGCGGCTCGATCAACACTCAATTTCATTGCCGTAATCAAGTCGTAACCGAGCAGGGTGACATCGCGATACACCATCGCAGCATCGTCTGCTACGTCACCATAGATGTCCTTGTTCATGGCAAGAGAACGGAAAATCTTGGCTGGTGTTGCGTTGGCTGCTGACATCGCAGCGGTGTAGGATGCAGCGTATGGGAGGTACTTCTCAATCATATCACCACGACGCTTTGCTTCACGTTCAGCACCGCTCTTGTTGAATTTCCATGCAGCAAACGGAACAACGAATCCTCCTATCGCTATCAAAACCAGTTTCAAGGCTGGCGGAAAGACTCGTGCCTTGTAATCTGGACAGCCGTTACCAGGCTTTGATTCGTCAATGAGATCAGGATACCAATACTCCCATTCGAAACAAGGTGCTTCAGAGGCAGGATCCTGTTGACTTTCCCACAAGTCGATCACACCAATTTCTGGAATGAAGAACAATGCAACAAAGCCAATACCAAGCGCAGTGATTACGATGGTCGTGACAAACACTGTGGCCAGATAGACCTCAGGCATCATCGGCATCGATGCTTTGACGAGATTGTCAGAGAGTTCCTTATCAGCTCGAGCACGCTTCTTGAAGATACCACCTAAGAGGCGGTGACAGATGCGTTGCCAAGCGGTTAGATCCATGGATTCACCTCAACGTAGACCATCAACTCGGGCAAGAACTTCATTCGGACGGACGTAATATTCCGTAACGATTTGCGATACTTGGTCGGCCTTTCGGATATCGTTGAGGACGAGCCATTCGAGAATGCGCTTACGGGTTCTCAACTCACGACGCATCTCATCTTGCGAGAAGTTGATCTTGACCATAATTTTCTCAAGGACGTACGACTTTCCACTGAAGATGAAATCGTCTGAAGAAACGTCCCATCGGAACACTTCGTTGGTGATAATTTCCATTGAGTT
>JALRLQ010000021.1 GCA_023254365.1 Candidatus Poseidonia sp.
GGAAGCCATCCCCCACGCCATGCAGGTGGGGCAGACCGGCAAGACCGTGAACCCCAACTTGTACATCGCCGTAGGGATTTCCGGTGCCATTCAACACCTCGCTGGCATGCGTTCTTCGAAGTACATCGTCGCCATCAACAAGGATGCTGACGCCCCGATTTTCCAGCACGCTGACTACGGCATCGTCGCCACGTGGGAAGAAGCCCTCCCGGTGTTGCATGCGAGCTTGAAGTCCATGATGGGATGATCAAGCGTATTTCCCGAAACCGTAGGATCCCCCAGGACCTGCTGCATCACCAACGAAGGGGTTGGTTCGTCGCTCATGACCGATGGTCGTCAGTGGACCGTGCCCCGGATGGACCACCGTTTGTTCATCCAGAGGCCATAATTGCGTGTGGATGGATTGAGCAAGGAGGTCAAAATCCCCACCAGAATTCTCGATATCCGTTCGACCCACAGAGCCAGCAAACAGTGTATCTCCAACGAACACATGGTCGGGCCCCCCCTCAACTGTGAGCAGCAAACAGCAACCACCCAAGGTGTGCCCCGGCGTGTGCAGAACATGCAGTTCAAGACTACCAAACACGTAAGTTTGGCCGGCTTCAAAGGCCCGGTCGGCAACCGCAGGCTCCGGAAGCGTGAGCCCATAGCGTCGCCCTGATGCTTGTGCCAAGGTCTGGAGGAAATTATCGTCCGGGTGGAGATACCACTCCACACCGTAGTGCTCTCGTAGGGCGGGGATGAATCCACTGTGGTCAAAATGCGCATGCGTGTTGACCAATGCTACCACTCGCCGTTGTGGCAGACCTTCTGCCTCTTCTGCATTCGTTGGCCCCGTGGTCCAATTTGGCCCGGTCCCTTCGAACCCATCGATCCAATCGATGATGCGCTGAGGCTCATCGCCACCGTCGACGATGAGGGTGTCGCCGGTAGCAGGGTCGGTGATGACCGAACAACGCATTTGCAATGGGCCCACAAAGAAGTGCTCAATCCATGGATTTCGTACGCCCATGACCCTTGGCAGCGGCCTGTCCTTCATGAGGTTGAGGATGAAACAACATCCACCGTGAGACTATCGGTGGTCCAAGAACCGTCCCGGTCCACCACCCTCAACTCAAACCGGTGAAGGCCAAGCGGCAACTTGAGTTTCAATTGAAGATTCGCCACCAACTCTTCTCCCCGTTCGTTGTGCCATGAGGAACGCACAACCAGGCCGTGCGGATCATGGGTTCCTCGCCCGTCAAGATGAACGATGGCCGTGCCGTCATCGTCTGCCAACACCCGCTGGTCCTCGCCAGCGACGGCTTGCGGCCGATGCACATCCTCCACCGCTGCCTGAAGAGCATCAAGCAGGTCGTCGGCCTGTTCCATGGTGAGTTCCCCCACGCCCTGAAGAGCCTCCATCAAGAGGTCAGCATCCGTTTCATCCCCGGCACCGATCGGCTCGGAGACGAGGGGTTCTCCGGGTTCGCCCATGGCTGCAAGAAGGCGGTCGTGAGCATCATGGGCGGTGGTTTGGCCACCGTAGGATGCACGCTCATCCTCTGTGAGGTGTTCGAGAACATCATCGGTATCTGCATACAACGCTTCTGCGGTCGGAGGTGGACTGGACGTTGACACGTCAAACCACAACGAGAGTTCAGCCTCATCCATGTCCATTGCGGGCTGGTTCAGGTCAATGACGCCAATCGGCTCGGGCGAGGTGTAGTCGTTTTGGTCGTCACCCGCAAACAACACGAGACCGTTTTCGGGATGCAGGACCATCTTCGACGGCATGCCCTGGTGTTCGACTTTCCAGACATCGTCACCGTTCGTTCCGTGGATGTAAAACCACGAGGCGGCGAGAACGTGGTCCTGGTGTTCAAGGCAGCAAAAAATCGGGTGGTTGGTGGACATCAACGGTTCCAAATCCCCGCGTTCGTCCAACCTGAACACGCTCCCATCATCGCACCCAATGATGGCACCTTGGCGAGATGTGCAGGAAGTAAGCATTCGCATACGTAAGTCTTCTCGCTTCTCCAAAACATCGTTCACCCAAAATTCGAATTCAATGGCTTCTTCGTCCCCACCCACCAATGCGTGGCCTTCACGAGTGAGAAAGAGGCTCCCTTCCCGGGTCGTACCCAGACCGGTGATTCGCTCACCAATGTCCCCGCGAGACGGGCGCTTCCAAACGACTTCTCGGTGGTGAAAGGCGACCACGTCGCCCGATTGGGTGGCAACGAAGAGACGCGACCCGTGGACGGCCAAATGAATGCAATCCTCGAGTCCGTGCATCGTTGACAAATCGTCCACGCTTCCATCGCTGTTGAGTGCGACCAGATGCCCCATGCCAGAAATCCCAACCAGGGCATCTTCGTGGCGTTCAAGGCATTGCAACCCCCCATCCACCTCAAACGATTGGGCGACGGAACCGTCACGACTGTAAACGGTCAGGCCGTCCAAATCGTCGCCCACCAAGAGACGTCCGTGATGGAACTGCAAGAGATTGATGCGTTGAGGATGATCGATGCGTTGCGTCACTTCAACCGATGCAGCCTCGTTCACATCGCCAACAAACACCTGCTTGAGACCTTCCACCCAAGCCACGGATGAACGGTGGGGCTCCAGCGCCAAATGATGCACCTTTCCCTCTGGCCTGACCAGGACGTCGACGACACGGGTCAAGACCATGCTTCGGGTAAGGTGGCCGTGTTCAAAAGAACTCGCTCAGATTGAGCCAACACGACATCTTCAGTTTTCTTCGTCGTTGTGAATGTCAAGGACAGCGTCCTCTTCATCCGAGCGGTTCTTGGCGGCATCGTTTCGGCGGTCGTCGAGCGCTTGAAGGTAAGCCGAGTCGATGTCGCCGGTCACGTATTGACCGTTGAAACAACTTGAATCGAAGGCAGCGACATCGGAAGTCGCTTGCAACGTGACCTCCTCGAGGTCCTCAAGCGTTTGGTAAAACAAGCGGTCGCTACCGATCACGTCGTTGATTTCCTCAACCGTTCGGCCGTTGGCGATGAACTCGTTAACAGCTGGCATGTCGATACCGTAGACATTGGGGTGACGAACGGGAGGCGCAGCGGAGGCAAAATACACCTTTGAAGCGCCGACATCCCGGGCCATCTCGATGATCTGTGCGCTGGTCGTGCCACGAACGATGGAATCGTCCACGAGCAGAACATTCTTGCCCCTAAACTCGTGTTCAATCGCGTTGAGTTTTCGCCGCACGGATTTCTCCCGCAGCGCTTGTCCGGGCATGATGAATGTTCGTCCAACATAGCGGTTTTTGACGAAACCTTCCCGGTACGGGAGGTTCAAGGTTTTCGCCATTTGAAGAGCGGCAATACGGCCGGAATCCGGAATGGGAATGACCACATCGATGTCGTGGTCGGGCCATTGCTCCATCAGGCGTTCAGCAAGACGTCGCCCTTGGTTCAAACGCGACTGATACACGGACATGCCATCGATGACGGAATCTGGACGAGCGAAGTAGACGTGCTCGAAAATACAAGGCGTATAGCCCGTCTCCTCGGCACACGACCGTGTGAACATGTGCCCTGAGGTGCTGATGAACACCGCTTCGCCCGGTGCAATATCACGAATGATCTGGAAACCGAGAGCCGTGATGGCCACCGATTCGCTGGCGACGATGTACTCGTCGCCATCCTCGGAGCTTCGCTTACCAAAGATCAACGGGCGGATGCCGTTGGGGTCTCGGAAGGCGAGCAAACCGTAGCCGGAGATGACGGAAACACATGCATAACCACCTCGTACCCGGCTGTTGACCGCTTCCACTGCACCAAAAATGGTCTCGATGTTGATGTGAGGGGTCCCTTCGATGTGAAGCGCTCGGGACCGTTGGCCCAACTCGACCGCCAACACGTTCAGCAACAATTCAGAGTCGCTTGAGGTGTTGATGTGCCTCATGCACTCGTCGCGGAGGTAGACGGCGAGTTCGTCGGCGTTCGTGAGGTTCCCATTGTGGGCCAAAGCAATGCCGTAAGGTGAATTGACGTAAAACGGCTGGGCTTCTGCTCGGGAGGAGGACCCTGCTGTGGGGTATCGCACGTGGCCAATGCCGACGTTGCCTTCGAGGCGAAGCATGTGGCGCTTGTAGAAGACATCGGAGACCAAGCCGTTCGATTTTCGAAGTCGGAAGTTCCCTTCGGTGTCCGTCAAAATACCAGCGGCATCTTGACCACGGTGTTGAAGGACGGTGAGGCCGTCGTAAAGCAGTTGATTGATGTGAACTCCTTGTCGGCCAACAATACCGAGGATGCCACACATGCTTCTGCCTCATTGCAACGTGTGCGTGAACGCTTCTTATCGTTGCGTTTCAAGACGTTCAGGCCTTGGGACGGTGGGTTTTCTTGGACCAGTTGAATTTGCGCATGCGGGAGGTCTCGCCGTAACCACACGACGCACAGACCGACTTTTGCTTGTGGTAAGCGTTGCGTCCACACCTTCGGCAACGGATGTGCGTGGTCTTTTGACGACGACCCATGGATGGTGTACCTTTGGACATGCGCTCACCTGAACGACCTGCCCACCGACCTCCCCCTTATGAAATCAACGGCAAGGGCCCTGTACCACGAAGTTCACTCTTCTTCGGTGAATACAGGAGGCGTTGGTCTGTTTAACAACGAGGCAAACAGAACACCGCCCACCAGCAGGGTGCTCGCAAGCATCGCCACGGAGGTGGTGCCAAAGCGAATGATGTTCGAGAGTGCCTGGGCCCGAACCGAGCCGTTGTCTTCCATCAACAGATCACCTTGCGAGAGGAAGAAGAGGGTGAGCATCACGCCGACACCAACCACCAACAGCATGCCAAAGAGGGGCGCTACAGGTCGTTTCCGAGCGTCGCCATAGGAAATCAACGTGACCATGAGCATGAAGGAAACCAGCGTAAAGGAGGTGAGCATGGCGTTGGCAAACCGAACCAAAGCGTCTTCCACCGGCACCGAAGTTGAGAGCCAAACGGTGAGTACCACCACCAATGCAGGCACGGTAAACGCGAAAAACACCTTGGCCAAACCGTTGGTGGGCGATGGATTGTTCATTCTTCCTCACCTCCAGAGGTGTGTCGTGCGATGATTTCGGCTGCTTGATGGAGTTGTTCGGAGGTTGGCGCCGGCAGTCGCTTTGGCACGGGTTGTTGCTTTTCGTAAATCGCCAAAACAACGGCAAACAACAACACTGCTCCTGCAGCACCAACCAGCACACCGAACAAATCAGCGCCGGCGAGCATGAGTTCCAGCGTGAACGCTTCGCTTGACACGTTCGGGGCATCCATGAGCACCCCGAAGGTCATCAGCGTCAACAGAAAGGTCCCGAGAGCCAACATCAAGCGTCGCTCCCGCTGACGTTGATGTCCAACCACATCCACGAGGACATAGCCGGCGGAGGCGCTGGCAAAACCGAACAGCAGCATGGTCGGCCAGAAGATCATCCAGTAGCGGTTGACGTCGTCGGGATAGGTGGGCGTCATCACCCACCAATGCATCGATTCAAGCCAAAGAACACCAACGATGACCATCACGAATCCAAGACGACGGTCGGTCTCAGAAAGCCGTCCGACCGGCACATGACCCGAGAAGGCGATTTGGTAGAAACCAACACCAAGCAAGACGCAGGGGCCCACGATGCTACCGAGGAAATGGCCAAACGCACTCGAAGGTGAAGAGGGGATGGTCCACGGCGTGGCAATCAAGGAAAGAAAACCGACAGCGACGAGGATTTTTCCAGTCAGCCGTTGGGTGGCTGCCTTTGAAAAGAAGCTGAGAAGGAGTCCGACCAAGAGCAGCAGGCCAGCGAGCCAGAAGAAAACGAAGGCTTGCGTCGCTTCTTCCATGGTGAAGGCAGGGCGGAGAGATTTATAGAGAATCCCTTGAATGTATTCGCAGTCCTCCGAAGACCGTCAAATCGGGTTGCGGAGGGCATAAATACCCCACCTCTGTGGGCTGAACGCTGAGGTGTTCCTATGGTAAAGAGACCACGCCAAGTCAAGCGATACAGCCCCTCGGCTGGAAAGCACACGCTCCACACCGTTGAGCGAGTGAAGAAAAAGCGAGCCTCTGAGCTTCGCTGGGGTCAACGCCGGTTCCGCCGTGTGATGGCGGGTTACCGTGGTTTCCCTCGTCCAAAACCCGATGGCCGCGAAAAGCCAACCAAGCGGGTGAACATTCTCTACCGTTGCACAGAAACCGGCAAGGCGCATTATGCCCCTTGCAAGCGTGCAAAGAAATTCGAATTGATCGACCGATGAGGTGAACACCATGGCCAGCGAATTTTTGAAAGTCAGTTGCCGAGACTGCGGTAACGAATCCACCATCTTCTCACGAGCCACCACCACCATTGCTTGCGACGTGTGCAGCGCCACGCTGACCAAGCCTGCCGGTGGTAAAGCAGAACTCGTCGGCTGCACCGTCGTTGAAACGCTGGGATGAGGAGGCTGAGCCTCCATGTCCACCGACACCATTTCGTCTCCTGAGGAAGGGGAACTCGTCGTTGCGACCATCACCAACGTGAAACAGAACGGCGCCTACGTGGACTTGGATGAATATCCCGGGACGGAAGGTTTCATTTTCATCGGTGAAATCGCTTCGGGTTGGGTCAAGAACATCCGTGCCTTTGTCCGTGAAGGACAACGTGTCATCTGCAAGGTGATGCGCACCCGGAGAGACGGAACTTCACTCGAATTGTCACTCAAATCGGTCTCTGAGGAGCGACGAAGAGACCGTCTCCAGGAGTGGAAAAACGAGCAGCGCGCCCACCAATTGGTCAAGGTGCTCGCCGAGAAGGTCGGCTGGAGCGAAGAGGACATCAGCGAACGGGAAGGCGAGTTGACCGATGCGTTTGGCACCTTGTACGCGGCGTTTGAAGAAGCGGCCATGCAGGAAGGGGCGCTTGAGAACGCCGGCTTCGAAGGAGACTGGTTGGCGCATTTTGTTGAACTCGCTGTGGAAAACATCATCCCGCCATTTGTTGAGGTACGAGGCACGTTGACCTTGAGCATCAACGATAGCAACGGTATCGTCGTCATTCAACAGGCGTTGGAAGCTGCAGAAGCACTGACCAACGAGGCCGAAGAAATCGATGTCAAGTGCTTCTATGATGGAGCCCCAAACTACCGTCTGGAATTACGGGCACCCGACTTCAAAGTCGCTGAAAGCATGTGGGAGCAGGCCACGAAGGTCGTTCTTGACCACATGGCGAAGGCTGGCGGTGAAGCCACAACCACTCGGGAGTGATCGCATGGCTCGTCAACGCATGCAACAATGTCAATCCTGCCAAGCGTTCTCCCTGAACACCACTTGCCCGGCGTGCGGCGGTGTCGCTCAGGCCGCTGCACCGTTGAAGTGGTCACCTGAAGACCACCGGGCATCAATGCGACGCAAAATGAACAAGGTTGAAGACCCCGCATGGTCTTCTTCGCTTCCCACATTGCCATCGGTTGAGGCCATGCGGGATGCTGTTCAAGAAGAGGAGTAAGCCGTGACCGAAGAGAGGTCGTGAAACTCAACCCAACACCGTTGATTCTGCATCAAACATTATAACGCGTGTCGTCGGGTTTTGACCTTCATGACCCTACAGGTAGAGTGGAGAAACGGGTGCACCTCTCTTCCAGCCTCCGCCACCGTCGTTGTGGCGTTTCCAGGTGTTGGAAACCTTGGGAAAGTCGCCGTAGAGTCGATCAGAGACTTGAACGAAACCACGGAAGTTGCCCGGCTTCACGTCATCGGCCTTCCCCCTCATGCCGACCTGGATGAAGATGGGTTGCTTTCACCACCGCACCTTTCGTTGTGCCTCAGTCACACGGCGTCAGGTTCGCCGGTCCTCTCGTTGACAGGAAAAACACAGCCGAATGAATCTGCGTTGCAATCTCAAGCAGCGAGAGAAGTGTTGTCGTTCTTCAGGGAACACGGCGTTGAAACCCTCCTTGTTTTGGCCGGCATGAGGGCTGAGGCGGAACGAAAAGAGACCTTTGCCGTCGCCAGTTCTGCCTCCTATCGAATCGATATGGAGGCCATGGGCGTTGACGTTCGAAGGGACGAACCAAAAGACGGCGCCATCGGCTTGGGTTCGTTGTTGGCATCCATGGCCCCTCTTTACGAGATCAACGGGGCGTGCATCATCGGTACAACGGTCGGCTCAAGCGGTGATGTGTTGGGCTCGAAGCGAATGGTTGAGCACTTGAATCAGTGGTTCAACTACGGCCTGAATGTACCAACGAAGGGAGACGAATGGCTCATGGAGAAATTGAACGCCATGGCACCGAAGGTAAGAGAAGACCTCGTCGGCGAGATGACGGCCTCCCATGATGCGTTCTATATGTGATGCAACGGGTGTGAGAGCGCCGAGAGAGGGATTTGAACCCCCGCGTCCAAGGGACAGTGGATTTCGAATCCACCGCAATACCGGGCTATGCGACCTCGGCTCTGCCATGGCGCTTCTGCGCGACGGTCATAAGCATGATGTTTCATGGATGTGCCATGGAAGTACGGTTTTCTGACGGGGAGCACGAGCACACGGCAGAGGTGTCCCCCGGCTCAACGGTTCGCGAAGCCCTCCTCAACGCAGGCCTTCTGCCGTCCATGGTCATCGTCAGCCATGAAGGAACCGTTTTGCCCCATTCAACGTCGTTGAACGATAGCGTGACATTGCGGGTCACCACGATTTCCTCAGGCGGTTGAACGGTCAACGCGCTCGGCAATGTGCAGCCGTGAATTTCGGGTGTATTCACCCTTGACTTCCTTTGCCCAAGCATCGAGGCCAAGGTTCGCCACAACCACGGTATCGCCGGCTTCCACCATCTCATATTGTGGGTTCCAATCGTCCGCCCAGCCTTCGATTTTCATCGCTCCTGTGCCGTCCATGACCATCATGCCTCGACGTGACCATCGATGGCCTCCTTTTCCAACACCGCTTTTTTCGTAGGTGTAGACCACGACCCCTGCCACGTTGTGTTTCGCTTGCACGTCAAACAAATCGCTGGTGACGATGCTCGGGTCGGTGTCTTCAACCAACCGTGTAAACGGGTCCATCTTGAGAACAATCTCGCCTTTCCAGTTGACGGTAAACACTGCGTCGACGACCAAAACCGCCTTGCCTCGGACGAGCTCAACATCAACGGTGGGCCCACCTTCGCTGTGCTCCGTCGCCACCACCTGAACGAAGGCCGTGTTCGTTCCTTGCTTGAGGGTCATCGTTCGAGCACGTTTTTCTGATTCATACCCGACATCGAACAGCGTGCCCCGGGTCGTGATCCGTGGATTTAACGAACTCAAGGACTGAAGCGGCGTTCGTTGACTGGCACCGGGGAGTTGGTACATCGAAGGAACCGTAGGTTCGCCTGAGGCATCCCCTCCCGGACACACCGCTCGCCAGTCGCAACGCTCACATCGAACCGTTTCAGGTGGGTCGGTTGGCTGTCCGCCGGGATGGTAACCTCGCATAGGAAGCGGCTCTGGAGGGCAATCGCCGATACTCGGCGTGCTTTCACGCAACCGTTTCCACATCGCTTCCATCTCCTCTTCAATTTGAGCGATCTCGTCTTTGTTCGGCACGGGAATGGATTTCACACTTGGATGGCCGAGGTACCAAATGTCCAACTCCGCGACTTCTTCTTGGCGCTGATGTGTCACGTACCACAACATGGCATAAGCTCGCATTTGGTCAACGTAATCGCCTGAACGATCCCCTGCACCGACACTCGCTTTGATGTCAACAATTCGAGGTCGTCCAGTCCAGCGGTAGACCAAGTCGTATTCGCCTTGGAACCAATGGTCAGGATGAACAGCGTTCATGGTAAATTTTGGAGCATCCGGGTCCACAAACCACGGTCGTGCGAGTTCCCATGCCTCTGCACATGTGATGTCGCCTGAACCCGCAAATGGATGCTCGCCAGCAAAATCGACATGAGGAAAGCCATCGGGTGCAGGCCAGGTACCTCGCTTGCCCCGTCGCCATGCTTCCGCGTTGGGCCCCCCATTTTCCTCAAAGCAACGTTCAACTTCGTTGATGTGGAACATGGCCCCGTTCGCAAGCATCTCATAGCAAACATCCTCGTCCACTTCGTCCCAACTCCCCGAACGCCGTTCGTCTTTTTCCCATTCCGCTTTGGCCCTGCTCATCGCTCCGGGAAAATGCGCTCTGCAGCGACCGATGACCCACTGTTCGAGATCGTCAATGGTCTGTGGACGCTCATGCGGCTGGAGGGGCAGCAAACGTTGGGCAGGCCACGTCCGTTCGTTTGGGTCTTCAGGAACACCGTCGTCGGAATAGGGGCTTGGGCCCAAAACGTCGGCCGGTGCATTGACCATCACCAGACTCGGGGAATCCATCAACACCCTGCACAACGCTTCTTCAACCGCACGACCGACATAGAGCACCGGAATTTGCTCCATCTTGAAGCGATAGACCTTCTCGTAGAACCATCGGCGTGGGCAGGCTCGGAATTGATTGGCCTGACTGGCAGAAAGGCGGTTGTACTGGCCCACGTTGTCGGCGGCTGGGTCTGCTGCTCGAACGGGCATGTGGGTTGGACACAATTCACCCCTTTTCAAGGCTCACAAAGGAGGGGATGGTCACCGTTGAAGCGACCCTTCAATCCGAGTTTTACGGTTGTCAATGCGCAATTGCAACACGCCTGAACGCCAGCCGATTTCAACGCCGGTCATCGCAAGAGGTGCCCCCGGCCTTAATTCGAGGAGCCGTTGATTGATGCTCGAACCAAAGGCTACGACCTCGGCAACGGCGTCACCGTCCCACAACATCAAGGAAAGCATGGTCCAAGGTTTTCCATCCACTCGGACGCCAGACCGTTGGCCAATGGACAACACGTGACCGATGACGTTGGCCCTCGTTCGCAGCAACCCGAGACGGGTGAAGACCGTGCCCTCTGGAATCTTCTCCTCCTCGTTTGTAGGCAACACCGAGGAACGGGCATCAAGATACAACCTTGGCTGGTCACGCCAAACACCGGGAAGTGCATCCAGCAGAACGATTTCGCGTTCGTTGTAATCGTGCAATTGTTGGAACGCGCCGGGTTCGCTTTCCTCGACGGTGATGTGTTGGGATCCAACAACCAACACGGCACCCAAGACCGGCTCCCCGAAGTGGTTTGGCATCGGACCCCACACGCCCGTAAGCCGTCCTTTCACAGCGACTCGACCCTGAATGGATTCAAGCGTTTGATATGGTGAGCGAGTGCTTACTTTGGGAACAGAAGTGACCCATTGAAGGTAATCCGGTGCCTTCCAATCGCCGTTTTCATCGCGCGAAACCGAACACCAGTTGCATCCTGCTGCTGAACCATCGCAGGCATCTTCCGGACCTTCGGGGAAGACCAAGACGCCTTCGGCCATGGTTTGCATTTGATGGTGAACCTCGCCGTAGGTGATCGTGAGATGTTCGAGTTCTTCTCGCGTGGGCACATCGTACGCCACCCGCTGAGCATTCTGAAGATACCACCCCTCCATCCCCACAGCGGTGGCTTGGTCGTGGGTCGCCCACCAAAGCCAAGCGTAGAAGCGAAGTTGGTGTTCAAGGGAGGATGCGAACACCGAATCGGAGGTCCCAGATTTGATGTCAACCACGCGAACGGCACCGTCCCAACGGAGCACCAAATCAAGCTCTCCCGACGCCCATCCGTCCGGATGATAGAGACGCTGTGGTTGATGCACTCGTGGGTCTTTGAACCACGGACGAGCGCATTCCCAAGCCTCGTTCCATCGTAGAGGTTCTCCGGCAGGCCTCCATTCCGGCGGCGCATGGAGCGGCCAACGGCGCAACTCAACATCCGGGACCTTTTCGGGAAGCGGGAACACGGGCGTGGCCGACCACCTCGGTGCAGGAACTTCAAACGGCTCCTCGCCATTTCGAAGCGCATCCAACCACGGCCCACCTCCCGCATCAAAACAGGCTTGGACTTCGCTCAGATACATCTCCAGTCCGCCCTCCAGGCGTTGAACAAACACATCGATACCGAGTGTATCCCATGCGGCATCCTCCACCTTCCACAGGCTGTTTTCCCACGTGTTCTTGCCTTCCAACATCGCTTTTTCCGCCAGGTGAGACAGGGGTTCTAAGGCCCATGACCGAAGTTCCTCAATGCTTTCAATGTCCGCAGGAGGATGGTGCATGAGCAGTTCACAGAACGCCTCTTCGAGAACGATGCCGAGAATTTGCGACGGGCGAGTTGGCCCCTGCATACCGCCTTGATAGTTCAACAACCATTGGCGTGGACAGCGCAAAAAGGTCGTGAGGGCACTGGCGGATAAACGCCCTCGTGAACGCCCCATCGGGCCACCTCGAGGAGGCAAGCCTACAGGCATTGACGAGCCTCCAGTTCCCTCTTCTCCGGGTCGGTGTCAAGCGTCATAGGAATAATAGTCACCACTGCTGCGTTGTTCTCGGTCTTTTCGGCTTTCGCCTTTGTTGATACGGGGACGCCGTGAATCATGATCTCGGCGGAAGGTCACGTCCACACCGGCCAAAAATTGGTTCATTCCTTTGCGCAGGTTGAACGGTCCGGTTGCATGACCGTGGACGCCACCTTCACCTTCAAACACGAGCAAGGAGTCCGAAACGATATCGATGAAATAGACGTCGTGGTCGATGACAAAAGCCGATTTCTCGTTCGCTTCCATCGTGCGACGAATGGCTTTGGCTGCCTCCATTCGAGCATTGGCATCCAAATGAGCCGAAGGTTCGTCAAGCAGGTACAAATCTGCATCTCTTCCCAAGCACAAGGCAATGGAAACCGCCTGGCGTTCACCACCAGACAACTTCTTCACGCGTTTTGGAAGCAATTGGTCGATGCCCAAGGCTTTGATGACGTTCACATGGAACTCGCCGCTGCGCCATCTTGGGCCAAGTTCACTGTCGAGCCAGAGTTGGACGGAACCATCGATATCAACATCGATGTGTTGTGGTTTGTACGAAATTGTCGCATCCGCCGTGACCCAGCCTTCGTCGTACTCGTGTTCGCCTGCAAGGATCTTGATCATGGTGGATTTCCCGGTTCCGTTGGCACCCACCACACCGACGACCTCGGACCGATGCACAGCTCCCTCGCCGGCCTTCAAGGTAAAGGAGCCCAATTGCTTGCTCAACTCGCCCCAACTCACCACGGGGGTGCCAATTTCAGCCGACCGGTCCTGGTGGCGAAGGAACTTGATGGGTTTGTCCCGAATTCGAACGTTCTCTTCGGGCAGGAAGCCATCGAGGTAGGAATTGATGGCTTGTCGAGTCGAACGGGCAGGTGTGAAGATGCCGAACGCTCCTTTCTTTCCGTACACGATGTGGACAAGGTCGGCCAACACGTCGAGCACAGCGAGGTCGTGTTCGATGACGATGACACGCTTCGTAGCTGAGAGTTCCTGAATGATGCGGACAATACGCAACCGTTCGTGAATATCGAGGTAAGAGGAGGGTTCGTCGAAGAAGTAGACGTCAACGTCCCTGAGAATCGTGGCACAAATAGCCATGCGTTGAAGTTCACCTCCCGACAATTGCTGGACTTCTCGCTCCAACAGGTGATCGATACCCAAGGCCTCGGTCATTTCAGTCAACATGGAACGTTCGTCGACGCGGCTGAGCAAATCGTGAACGGTCCCCTGGACACGTTTTGGCAAACGGTCCACGTTTTGTGGCTTCACCGCCACCTTGATGTCCCCTTTCTGAACGGCGATGAAAAAATCTCGAAGTTCCCCTTTGGGAAGCGAATCGATGACCTCATCCCAGACCGGTTCTTGGTTGAGCCAATCGCCCAAATTTGGAATCATCCGACCCGAAAGCGCACTGATAGCGGTCGATTTCCCCATGCCGTTCGGCCCCAAGATACCAACGACGCTCTCCTTGGATGGCGTGGGCAATCGAAAGAGGCGGAAGCCGTTCATGGAGTAACGATGAATCATATCGGTTTCCAGTTCGCTGGGTAGATTTTCAATGATCAACGCATCGTGGGGGCACTTGTTGATGCAAATTCCACAACCGATGCAGAGGCTTTCAGAAATGTGAGGTTTGCCGGTACGTTCGTCCATAATGATGCATTCTTGCCCGTTGCGAACCGGTGGGCAATAGTCATGGCATTCATCGTTGCACTTCTTCGGTTGACAATTGTCTTCCTTCAGAACGGCAACACGCATGTCATCACCTGTCCGAGCCTCTCGTCTGTTCTATTTTGTTTCACCTACCAACCGGCAGGCAGAACCCGACGGTTGTGAAGGGTCTTGGTAGCCTCAAATGAGTCCCTTCAGGTGCTCGTGTCCACTGATGAGGCGGATGGTGCACGGGGTGGGGAACTTCATGCTCGCCTTGCGAAGAGCATCTCGAGCGGTGAGGTAGTGTTGTGGATGAACTTGAATGGACAGGACTCGCTGACCTCGCCTGACGCGGGCAGCGGTTCCGACGTTCTTTCCGAAAGCGCAGCGCATACCTTGCGAGACACGGTCAGCACCGGCACCGGTGGCCTGCTTGTTCTCACGGAGAACGTGATGCGGGAAGGTGTGGACGCGAAGTGCGTAGCCCTGGGGACCGGCTTGCTTACGGATGGTGGAGTTGGACACCACACGGGCTGCTTCAAGAGCAGTGTGTCGGATTTGCACGTCGTTATCGGCGCGCAACTCGAGCACGACAGGGAAGCCTCCCGTCTCAGCAGCCCTTCGGTTGCCGACGTGGAACTGGTGGATACGGTTGTTGGGCACACCACCGATGTACTTGCGTCGGGTGTAGGCTGGGCCTTTCAAGCGGCGGTACATCACTGCGGGTTTTCGTGCCATAGGTCTCCCTCCAAGCAACCCTGCGACCGATGCTCCCTTTATGATATCTCCGCATGCATCGTTCACCGGTTGAGCGGCGTCAAGCCACCGTTGGCAAGCAAAGTGTTCATGTTGCGCATGCGCCACCCACCATCATGGCAGGGGGCTGGCGTAGGTTCCTTGAAGAGGAATCGGAGCATCAGTGGATTTCCATTGGCGTGTTCTTGGCCTTCATCATCCTCGGTGCACTCGCCATCGGCGCCACCGAGCATTTCGTCGGTGCTCGAGAAGTCGATGTTCAAGCGGCTCACCAAGGTGGATTGGTCACTGAGATCGTCTATGGCCCCTCTTCAAATGCCTACACCGCCTTGGTCTATTCCCCTCAGGCGGGCTACGAATTGTACACGGAAGACACGTACCACGGTACGGTGACGCCCATTTACACGCCCGCCACCGAGGACAAAGCAGCGGACGTGAAGTTTCTCAAATCAATGCCCGACGGTGAAGTCCTGTTTTCTGTGGCCAACAACGAGGTGATTGGACTTCGGGGCAACGAGATGGTCACGTACGTCTACCCAACGACCAACGGCGAGTTTGGCATCTTGGACGCGGCGGAGATGAAGAACGGCGAAACCGTCCACCGTATGTTGCTCACACAGGAAGGTGCCCAAACCTCGGTTCGCGGCGTGGATGGCATGCAACCCACGCACCCGATGTCGACCTCCTCGGGCGTGCAATGGCACGGCATTGAGGCGGTTGGGAACGATCGTTGGCTTGCCTTGGGCACGCACATCAGTACGGCGGGCGCCGATGGTTCAAGTCCGGCAACACCGCAGGCTCGACCGGTGTTGGGTTGGATTGTGTGGGACGGGAGTGAAGCAACACCTGAACTTGAAACGGTGAGAACCTATGCTGGCGGCGTGTTTCACGGACTTGCCGTTACTGGAGATGGTGTGGTTGTCGGTGGAACCGAAGAGAGCCTCTTGGTTCGAGGGCCCGACGACATTGAAACCTTGGGTGTGCGAAGCACGGCACTGGTTGAGGATGCAGAAGGAACCGTCTGGTTGTTCGGCCAACTCGGCTCAACCGTCCTTTGGTCGCTGGAAGACGGTGAACTGCAAACCCATGTGCTCGGACGAGCGATGCCCGTCGAGCCAAGTGCAGTGGGTGCTATCGCAAGCCATGTCCACGTTCACGGTACCGACGAACTGGGCCAACCGGTTCAATGGAGCATTGATATCTCAGCAAACGGCTCTATAGAGAGTGGTCGGGGTTTCTTGAACCTGTTGTACCTGCTCACGGGTACGGTGGTCTTGGCCCTCATGCTGCGCTACGCCATCAAAGAATACTCGTTGCAAGGATAAGTTCGACGATCTGCCACGAAAGACGGCTCAAACATCGAAGGTTGCGAGAACCTTCATGTGCCCTCGTCAACTTCCTCAAACTCCAGCGTAAGCCATGGAGGGCACATGCATGACCAAACGCGGAATGATGGATCAGTTCTTTGACATCAAAGAACAACATCCGGATACCGTGTTGTTCTTCCGAATGGGGGACTTCTACGAACTGTTCCACGAAGATGCAGAACTGGCAGCCGATGTCTTGGGGCTTGCCCTCACATCAAGGGACAAAAACGCTGAGAAGCCCATTCCGATGGCCGGTTTCCCATGGCACGGTCTGGAAGAACACCTGCGCACGATGCTCAGGGCAGGGTACAAAGTCACCGTGGCCGAGCAGGAAGAAGAACTGCGCGAGGGAGCAAAACTGCTGGAGCGGGTGGTGACGCGAGTTTACACTCCCGGGAGTCTGTACGAGGAAGGCTTGCTTGAAGGCGATGAACAATCGCTGCTCGCCGCCGTTGCGCTTTCCAGCGACAGCCTTGGACTGGCTGTCCTCGATGCCTCCACGGGGAAGGCATGGGCGAGCACCCATGATGGTCCTGATCGCTTTGCAAAACTGCAAGATGACCTGCAACGGTGGCAGCCTCAGGAACTCGTGCTCTCGCCAAAGGATGCAGAACACGAACAGATGGGGCCGTTGTTCCTCCACCTTCATGGGACGATGATCAGTCAGCACAACATCACCAACGCCAAGCGTGAGGAACGTCTCCGCACCATGTTGGACGTCGCCGACTTGGGGCATCTTGATTTGGATCACGCACCCTTGGCGATATCTGCGACCGGCCTTGCAGCGGATTACGTCGCCACCGTGCACATGCGAAGTGAAATCCCTCTCCAGGACGTTGAAGTTGTGGAAGAAAGCGGTCACCTCTTGCTTGACCAAACCACCCTAAGAAATCTCGAGTTAACAAGCACCTTGGCCGGAGAATACGATGGTAGTTTGCTCTCAACACTGAACCGATGCCGGACCGCCATGGGCCGCCGCCTTCTCAAAACCTGGATCCTCCATCCGCTTGCCGAAGTTTCGGCCATTGAAACCAGACACAAAGCGGTCGGGACGCTGGCAAAATCAGCTCGACGCCTTGACGGGTTGAGAGAATCGCTCAAAGGCATCAGGGACATGGAACGGCTCGCCACGCAATTGGCCTATCAGCGAAGCAACGCACGGGATTTGGTCGCCACCGCCCATGCGCTTGAACGCATGCCTGCCCTGATTCGGTGGTGCCAAGACAGTCAAGACCCACTGCTCATCCTTCTCAGTCAAGAATTGGATGCCCTCCATGAGATGACGCAGATGATCCAAGGGACGCTGCAAGAAGCCCCGCCACTCGGGTTAAGGGATGGGGGTCTGCTCAAGGCAGGCGTGGATGATGAAGTGGACGAATTGCGAACCATCACGTCCGAAGGAAAAGCGTGGTTCTCAAACCTTGAACTGCAGTTGCGTGATTCGTTGTCCATCCCTTCGTTGAAGGTCAAGCACAACCGCCAGGTTGGTTGGTTCATCGAAGTCACACAAACCCACCTCGACAAAGTCCCTGAAGAATGGCGACGTAAGCAACAACTGACCAATGGTTCTCGCTATGTGACCACAGAATTGTCCGAGCGTGACGATTTGTTGTTGACGGCGGATTCAAAATTGAAGGAATTGGAATACAGGCGCTTTTTGGAACTTCGAACCTACTGTGCACAGCACGCCTCCACCCTCGCCGACATTGCTCGACGAGTGGCCGCCATTGATGTTCTGCAGTGCTTTGCCTCGGTCAGCCGTGAGCGGCAATGGACCAAACCTGTCATGTCAACCACCTCCGCACTGCATCTGACCGATGCGCGCCATCCCGTCCTTGAAACGCAGCAAGGGTATGTACCCAACGACGTCCTCATCAACCCGAAACGGTCGTTTTTGCTCATCACCGGACCAAACATGGGTGGGAAATCCACGTATCTGCGAACCGTAGCCCTCACCACCATTTTGGCACAAGCAGGTTGTTTTGTTCCTGCAAAAACAGCCAAAATCGGTCTCGTTGATCGAATCTTCACCCGTGTTGGAGCCAGCGATGACCTGAAACGAGGCCGGTCCACCTTCATGATGGAAATGATTGAGGTCGCACATATTTTGAAGCGGGCCACGAAGGACTCGCTGGTTCTTCTCGATGAAATCGGTCGAGGAACATCGACGTTTGACGGTCTCTCCATCGCTTGGTCGGTGACCGAAGACATCTGTTCTCGCATTGGCTCACGCACGCTTTTCGCCACCCACTACCACCAGTTGATCGGTCTCGAGGGCGATGTGCCAGGATTGTGCAACGTCCACGTTCAGGTAGCCCATGCCGAAGGTCAACTTCGCTTCTTGCACAAGGTGGCTGACGGACCTTGCGATGACTCATACGGCGTTCAGGTTGCTGCTCTCGCTGGACTGCCTCGAAACGTGGTTGAACGGGCCACGGACCTGCTTGCGTTCCTTGAGCAACAGGCAGGGGGTGCCAAAGCCGGTGAACAGGGCACTCCACAATCCCGAGAAGCAGGGCAAGCCAGCCTGATGGGCTACTTCGCTGCAGCGGCGCTGTCAACACAGGCTCAAGTGACCCAAGAGGTCATTCCCGCCCACATCGTGCAGTTGATGACCCATCTCTCGGAAACACAAGTGGACGAACTCTCACCCAGGCAGGCCCTCGATGTGTTGTACCAACTCAAGGCCATGCTGGAGGTGGACCGGTGAAACCGCAACGCATCCAGCAACTGGATGATGCCACCATCGGCCACATCGCCGCAGGAGAGGTCGTTGAGCGGCCTGCTCAAGTCGTCAAGGAACTGGTCGAAAACAGCCTGGATGCCGGGGCCACCAACATATCGGTCATCATTGAGAACGGTGGTTTTGACCGGATGATCGTCGAAGACAACGGCGGAGGCATTGCAAAGGATGACCTCAGCTTGGCGCTAGACCGTCACGCAACCTCAAAACTCACCACGAAGGACGACCTGAACGCCATCGTGTCCTTGGGTTTCCGTGGTGAAGCGTTGGCCAGCATCGGCATGGTCTCAACCTTGACCATCGAAAGCCAGCCAAGGGGCGAAGAAGGCGCCCGTGTCTCAATGGAAAACGGCATCAAATCGGATGTTCAACCTGTCGGCATGCCCGATGGAACACGAATCTCCGTTGAGCATTTGTTCCAAAACACCCCCGCTCGATTGGCGTTCCAACGCCGACCCGAGACGGAAACGGCTCGTATCGTGGACGTCGTGGTGGACCACGCCCTGGCTCATCCTCAATGTGGATTCCACCTCAAATCCGAAACACGAACCCTGCTCAATGTACCACCAACCGACGACATGATGGATCGCTTGTACGACTTGATGGGGGCACAGGCCACGGAACTCATCCCGCTTGAACACCCTCCAATCGACGAGGATGCACCCGGTGAGGAACGATGGGACGGCTGGATCAGCACACCCGATATCACGCGTGGAAAGGGAGATGACATCCACATACTGATCAATCATCGCCCGGTTGCACCCGGTCCATTTTTGCAAGCGATTCGTCGTGGTTACAAAACGCGTTTGATGCACGGAAGGCATCCGCTTGCGGTCATCAACCTCACCTGCCCTCCGGGCGAAGTGGACGTGAACGTCCATCCCACAAAACGGGAAGTCCGACTCAAACACTCTTGGCGGGTCCTGGAGCGACTGGAACGAGCGATTTCCCACACCCTTGAATCCATCCCCACTGAGCCCGATGCCACCGGAGGCATCCCTGCACTGCAAGGCTTGGCGTCCGCTGACCGGGTTAAGTCGGTTGAAACTTACTTAACGCCTGAGGCCCCCTCGCCAAACGACCAACAAGAACGAGCGCTGACCAGTGCCGCAGGGCTCTCGGTTGCTCCTCCTCAGCCACCCGCTTCAACCGCACCAGCGCCACCTGCCTGGGCGGTGGCAGCCGGACGCCAATTGAACCTCGTGGGGACCGAGGCCGAACAGCCTGAAGCCCCATCCAAACCACGCCCTGTCTCTGCATCACCGCTGGGTCAATCGGTGTTACCGAACCTTGAGCAGAACCCGGTCGCCTCCCACTTGTCGACCGCAGAACGTGCGCTTCACCGGCATGCAGGCGCAGCACCGACCACGATGCCGTCACAAGAGGAACCCCTTGGTGGCGCCATCAACGACCTGCCCCCTATGGAACCTCTCGCTCAGTTTGCAGACTCCTACATTTTGGTTCAGGCTGAGGATGAATTGCTGCTCATCGACCAACACGCCCTTCACGAACGCGTCCGATATGAACGGCTTCGTCACAGCGGGCAGGCTTGGGAGCCGCAGCAACGCTTGACGCCGCTTGACTTGGCGTTGGACCCTCGGCAATCTGCGGTGGTTGATGCACACCATGAACGCCTGTCTGCTCTTGGTTTTTCATTGCAAAGGGAAGAAGGGGAGTGGAGCCTGCTTGCAGCACCACGATTGTTGAGCGGTGAAGAACTGAAACCCTTCTTTTTGGACCTGCTTCAAGACCTTGCAGAGGACGGTGGCCCGCTGGAAACCATTGAGGCAAAAAAAGACCACATCGCCTTCATGAACGCCTGCCGGGGAGCGGTGAAGGCCAACGAATCGTTGTCCCTTCCCGAGATGAGGCGGCTTCTCGACGACATGCGCCGCATCCCCAATCCATGGGCCTGTGTCCACGGTCGGCCCACTTCACTGAGGATTCCAATCGACAGTTTGGACCATCATTTTGGCCGACACGGTTGATTCACCAAGGTTGATGCAGTCGAGCCTCAATCTCCACGCCACACGCCCTCAATCGCTCAACGGCGTCTGGATCGGCCACGGTGTGCAGGCTCGGCCCTTCCACCAGAACCTCTTCCTCGCAGGCTGCGGCAAGAATCAGGGCCGTCATTTGCATGCGGTGGTCGCTGTAGGTTTGGACGGGAGCGGTTGGCGTCGACAGGCGTTGGCCTCCCGGCACACGTAAACCATCTCCTTCAACATTGGATTCAAGACCAAATTGCTTCAGAAGGCTCACCGTTCCTGTGAGCCTGTTGGTTTCTTTGTGGGCGGCGTGCGGCGCCCCGTGGATGAGTCCACCTGCCCCCAAAGCCAACGTGGCCGCAAGCGGCGTGATCAAATCGTTGGCATCTCGCAGATCGATGTCGATGCGCTTGGCGTTCGGTGTTGGTTTGAGATGCGTGTCGGAGACGGTGATGCCCAACGAGGTCGCGATGTCAAACAACAGCTCGTGGCCCAAACTGTCCTCTGGCAGCGGCATCGCTTCAACCAACACCTCCGATTGCAGGGCTTGGACGGCGAGGAAGGCAAAACCCAGCATCGAACAGTCCCGTGGAACGATCACCTCGTTGGTGGGAAAGGTCGGCTGCCAAGGACGAAGGGCGCCTTCAGAAAGTGGACCTGAACCGGTCGCTTCGCACATCTCCATGGTCAACGCAGCGTGACGACGTGAAACAGGGTCGCCCTCGAAGTGGACCTCCAAAGCCGAAGAAAAACCGGGAGCTGCCAAACACCATGCTGTGGTGGGTTGACTGGATGACTCCACGTCGAGATGAAGAGGAACGTCTGCGTTGATTGGCCCTTGAATCAGGAACGGCAAGCCTTCTGCATCCGTTCCTTTCGAGCAAGCAACGCCCAATTGTTCGAAGGATGAGAGCATCGCATTGTACGACCGTGAGCGAAGCGACGCATCGCCGTCCACCATCACCGGCGCATGGTGCAACGATACCAACGCCATGAGGATTCGCAGGCTCGTACCCGAGTTCCCTGCATGAAGAACGCTGATGGGAGGGTGCAGGCCGTTTGGGCCAACGCCGGTGACCTTCCATGAAGCCGTTCCGTTTGCGGGTTGATCGTCATCGTTGGTGGACACCTTAAGTGGTTGACCATCACGGTCAAGGTCGCTCACGCTGACGCCCATCTGGACCAAACAGCGACGCATGGAAATCACGTCTTGTCCGGCGTGTTCCATCCCTCGCAACACGACCTCTTGCTGGGATTGAGCGGCGAGGGTGAGCCATCGAATGGCGTGGCTCTTCGACGGCGGTAGGCTCCATTGCATCTTTTCTATAGAGGTCTTTCGGTGAATCGAAAGCACCGGAACAAGGCTCCCTTTGCCGCCATTGCGGTGAGGCGACCAGCGCTTGACCCAGGCCTTCCCCATGAACCAAGGTGGTGCATGGGTGTCATCAACCCTTGCTTACAAGTTCAAGAACCCGTGCGTGGTCCATCCGACATGACCCTCGTGGACCGCCGAATGCGTCCACTGAAAGACCTTCGAATCTCCGTAACCGACCGATGCAACTTCCGGTGTTCCTACTGCATGCCAAGGGAACATTTTGGAACCGACCATCCGTTCCTTCCAAGAGAAGACCTGCTCAGTTACGAAGAGATTGTCCTCGTGGTTCGCTCACTGCTACCTGTAGGACTGGAAAAGGTGCGTTTGACCGGCGGTGAGCCGCTGCTGCGCAACGATTTGGTGAACCTGATTCAAATGATCCGGCAGGCGGCTCCGGACATTGACCTTGCCATGACGACCAACGGTGCGTTGCTGGCAAAACATGCAACCTCACTCGTTGAAGCAGGGCTCGACCGCGTCACCGTGAGTTTGGATGCCATCGAGCCAGAAGTGTTCGCCACCATGGCCGATACCGACCAGTTCACGCCTCAACACGTGGTGGAAGCCATCGATGCAGCGCTTCACGCAGGGTTGAAGGTCAAGGTCAACGCCGTGATTCGCAAAAATGTCAACGAAGATCAAATCCTTGCGTTGGCAGAGATGTGCACCCATCGAAGCGTACCGCTTCGGTTCGTTGAATACATGGACGTAGGCAACACCAACGCTTGGAAACTGGACGAGATCGTCAGCGGCCGTGAGGTCCGAGCAACACTTGAGCAACGGTTTGGCCAGCTGTCTCCCGAAACTGGACAAAACATCCACGAAGTGGCACGACGGCATACCACGCCAAACGGGGATGTTTTTGGATTCATCAACTCCGTCACGGAGCCCTTTTGCGGTGATTGTTCGAGAGCAAGGCTTTCGGCAAACGGTTCTGTGTACACCTGTTTGTTTGCCACCAACGGCCACGATGTACGGGGGCTGCTTCGAATGGGAGCCTCACTGGCCGATATTCAACAAGCCATCGCCAGCATTTGGTCCCAACGAACCGACCAGTATTCGGTTGAACGTGGCAAGAACAACACCGAGGCCTCCA
>JALRLQ010000220.1 GCA_023254365.1 Candidatus Poseidonia sp.
ATCGGTTGGACAGGCATCGTTGTCGTCGGTCACGCCGTCACCGTCGGTGTCGTCCTGGCCACCACCGCCGCCTCCGCCGCCGTTTTGGGCATCAGAGCATCCCCAATCATCTACCGTAGCACCCGAGGCGGTTCCAGGACAGTTGTCCCAATCATCGGACACCCCGTCGCAATCCTCGTCGGGGTCGCCCAATTCGTCGGTGCAGGACCGTCCGGAGGTGTCGCTCATGGCGCCAATGCCTCCGCTCATTTCCATGCTGCTGGTCACGGTGATGTTCTCGTGGACCAAGGCCAGGGTGTCCTTGGCGTAACACGCCTCACCCGTTTCCTCGTCCACCGTGGTCATCTGGGTGCCCATCATGTCCATGCTGAACGTGGCTTTGCCGACCAGGGAAACTCGGTAGCAGGCCTTGCCGGAAACGGTGTCCTCACCGGTCACGGTCATCTGATGGTATTCCTCGTAGGAGACGCCCATGAACTCGGGCATCGTCACGGAAAAGTTCCAGAAATCGTTCGTGCTCCAGACAGGCGCCGATTGCGTGTCCGTGGTGGCGGCGTTAGCGAATTGGAAGGCCGAAAGCGTCGAGGTGTACAGCACGTTGCCGTAGGCGTCGTAGGTGTCGGCCGCCACGTACCAGCCCACGCTGGGAGCGTACCATTGCACGTCGTAGCCGGCGTCAATCTCCAAAACGTACGCGCCACCGCCGGCCTCGGTCATGGTGGCGTTCACCGACACGCTGTACACACCGCCAAGTTCGGTTTCCTCCTCACCCAAGAAAATGGTGTCTCGGGTTTTCGCTGGGTTGGTCGTGTTGTAGTGGGTGTTCTCTTCGTCCCATACCGACATGGACACACCATCCCCCGAGGCGTGAGAGAGCGTCAAGAGAAGCGTTTGGCCAGGTTCAAGCCACACGGAATACCAGTCGCGTTTGTCGTCCCACATGTCCACCGAACCCCGAACAACATCGCCGGGGTAGACCTCTTGTCCCGAGGTGTTGACGTTGTTGGGTTCGACCTCATCGATCACCTCAACGCCGTTTCCAGCAGCGAACCACGGTTCGCCATCATCGAGGGCGGGAGCGACGGTCATCATGGGGTGAAGAGCGGCGAGCAGCAACAGGGCAACCAA
>JALRLQ010000221.1 GCA_023254365.1 Candidatus Poseidonia sp.
CCCTTCAGCGACTCAACCTGCTCAGGAGGCGATGCAGGCCCAGTAAGCTCAGTTTCGAGGGTATTTAAAACGACTGCCCGCCGCAGCCCTATTTTCCCTAACCTTACCGGCAGAGGCGCAGCGCCCCCCTGGGGCCGAAGGAAGGCATTGTCAAAAACCGTTTGAGGAAGGGGTAAGATCGTGCCTTTCTGCCATTTTTCAAGCGCATTCCAAGGTATTAAAAAGCGGTGTAGCTCTGCGCGTAAATTTGCCTGTAGCGACATCAAATCGGTTTGCACGCCCAGCTTTAAACCTTCGCCCTTTTGCATCACGGAACCCAAACTCATTATTTCGCAGGGAACCCCAACCATAATCACTAAATTATCGGCGACATTCTCAACCGAAAAACTGATTTGAAATGTCGTGAAATGAGAACTGCTTAACCACAAACACAAAGCGTCTGGATCCTGTGCGGGAAACCTCACGCGCAATCCTTTCAAAGCTTCTTGCAAGCGCACAGAAAGCCCTTTCAGCGACATTGATCGCAAAACCTCATCTATGAAGGGGGCAACCAACGCAAAATCAGTGCGCGTTGAGGTGCGTCCGCGTGCCAAAGCATGCCCCAAAACGCGCCCCAATGTTTGGATTTCGATCAAACACCTGAGCGCGGTACCGTTCAAAGCCGCAAAACCCAACGTCTCGTCGTCGCCTTTTAAAGCTGTAATTAGAACAAAATCCTTTAAAGCTATAGCGATATCCTGCGCTAAAAGCAGCTGCGAGTCGTGATGCGCTGGACGCAGCGTTAAGTTCATCTGCCCGAGTGCTGATTTGGCGAAAGAGATTTGCAAACCTTCACTGATGATCCGGTGGACCTGCTTTCCTTGTGGACGCGCTAAGCTGGCTTTTTGGCGCAATATATTAGCGGCTCTCTCGATCGCGCTTTTCCTAAGCAAGATGCCGTTTCCGACCCTGTAAGAAAAGCTTTAGCCTATTGATTCTTAAAATTTCCTTTAAACGCGTTTTGAGGAGCGGCCGTCATCTAAAGGCAATAAAACCCGAAACCCTGCGCCACCTTGGCCCGGCAAATACGAAATATCTCCGCCCAAGCGCTGCATTATTTCTTTGCAGATCGCCAATCCCAATCC
>JALRLQ010000222.1 GCA_023254365.1 Candidatus Poseidonia sp.
CGTGCACCGACTGAGATCGGTGTTCGCACACGGGCAAGCGCAAGCAGGAGTCTCGGGTTGAGGAATGGTGGAGGAGCTACGGCCCACCCTTGGTGTACGGTGCACGCTGCGCAAGCAGAGGAGCCGGTTCGATTCCGGCCAGGGTCTGGTGAGGTCAAGCCTCCATTCCATCCATGGTCGGCAGCGTTTAGACGTGTCTCAAAACATCAAACCTCCCTGCCGGGGAGATGGTTAAACCAGCGAGCCGGTTCGTTTTGCCATGGATGATGAAAACGGAACCCCCGCCCCTGCCTCGATCGTCATCTCCTCAGCCGCTGAACCAGAAGTCGTGGCGTCTGTCAATACAACGCCGGCGGGTGAAGCTTCTTCCAAGGCAGAGCCTGAATCGAACGTGCTCGGATTTTTTGTTGGGGTCCTCATTCCTGTGTTGGTGCTCTTCATCCTCACCAACACCAGCCTGCTCTCGGCTGGAGCATGGGAGTTCAATCGGCGGGTGGAATTCACCATCAACAGCGACGATGACGGCGTCTTCAGGTTTGATGCAGACCCCAAGGTTTCTCACGGCACAGAAGAATCCGTCTACATCATCTTCCTCGACTCAGAGAATTCGTACTTCGCTTATCGACCAGAAATTCACATTGGTGCAAGATGGACCTATGAACGCGAACCCTACAACGAACATTGTGAGGTTGAATCCGTCAATGCCGTCTGCATGTATCATCTCAACGATGATGGAAACGGTGAATTCGAGTTTACAAAACTCGGTGAATACGACCAAGTCAACCACACCGCTGAATTTGTGCTCAGCGGCGAGGCCAACGAATCGATTGGTCTTCGCATTGATTATTACGACCACGGCGGAGAAGCGCACTATTACGAAGTTGAACAGCCACGCAATCAGACGATTGTTGCCGTGTTGCTTTGTGCTGCGTTCATTGGCCTGGTCGTTTATTCTGGAGTGAAACAGGATGGGTCACTTCTCTGGGGCGTTGGAACTTCGGTGGTGGTGATCGCCGTGCTGGCCGTGCTGGCTTTTGTCTCGGCCCTCTTGGAAGCCATCGGGGGTTGACAAGACTCACACCCACGATGTCTTTGGTTGAGCAAACGGTATTGGAGGA
>JALRLQ010000223.1 GCA_023254365.1 Candidatus Poseidonia sp.
ATCCGCATGGTTTGGGCACACAATTCAAATCGTCGGTGGACCAAGGAAGCGTGACGTTCAAACAACTCCAGAAGTTTCTCTTCAATTTCATCGCCGGTTTCTTCGTCATGGTAATTGATGTCTCGATGATTAAGCCATTCGTTGTAAAGCAGCGTCCACGCCTCATCAACCATTTCGTTGGACTCCAAGGTCTCCGCACGTGAGTATGTCTCACGATCGAAATACATGCCTGAGAAGGGTTTTTTCCCACAATTCGGACATTCCTGCGTATCAGCGGGAAGGTCCTCATCTGCACAAAAAATGCACTCTGGCATGGTTGGAAGACTGCCCTTGTGGTAAAATTTCTTTTCCTCTTCAAAACGCTGGCTTTGGATGAGTTCACTCATGTCATTTCCGAATCGAGAAGCAAGCAAGAAGTTCACTTCTTCAGCAACTTTGACAATGTTGACCGAAGTAAATCAACCTCGTCTGACAATGAATGCGTATCAAAGAAATCCCGCCGCCATCATGAGCAACAAGACAACCATCAAGAAATCAACAAAAAAGTCGTCTCCACTGGGCTCAAGAACAAACCCCTACCCAAACATGACCAAGGCAAAGAATGGACGAAACTCCCCTGCCTATTATTACTACAGAGGGAACAAAAACGTCATTCGTGAATTGAAACGTTGACGTGGACTCATCCGCCGGTTGGGATACGTTCGGTATCTCTGTCGTGCTGAGTCGGGAGTTGGCGTGCAACCCCTTCTGTTCACCACGTCTTGAACTTGATTAGGCTTGGTACAGCAGTCGCTGCCTTTGCCTTCTGGTATCTCGGGTCGTTGTAGGCTGTGGGTTCGTTAATCTTGAAGGAAACCTTGTGAAATTCGTTGGATTGTGTCCCTCTTTTCCACGAACAGACATTTGCAATGCCCTCATAATTTGAACACAACGCTCGGAGTTTCAACTTGAGGACCTCAAGTTCCAATCTCTTTTCGTCAAACTCCATTTTTTTCGCAATGAACTGATCGTACATGGCCTCAATCGCAGGTGTTCTTGGCTGAATGGCATCGACCACCGTTGCCGGTGTGATGGTGGCTTTCA
>JALRLQ010000224.1 GCA_023254365.1 Candidatus Poseidonia sp.
CAGTTTGCAAGCCTGCAGGACGGCACGTAAGGTCTCCACTCGCTTCTTGATCGTGGTTGAACCGAGCTTCTTCGTGCCAAGCGTGCCTTCCCTCAAACCGTCCAACCATCGCAGGAAGTCGTCCTGCGTGATGTCGCTTGGATTGGTGATGCCGAGCCGCTGGTACTCAAGCCCAAGGTAGACCGAATTGCGTCGGATGTTGTCCTGTGTTCCCTTCGAGTTGTTCTTGGCTTGGCTCCTGGCCATGGCTTCTTCTCTGGCTTCCTTCCACGCTTGTGAAAGTTGGCCGACCTTGTCGGTTTTCCGCTTCATGATGATTGGCAGCGTTCCAGTCCCTATGAAGATGGCAGGAAATCAAAGGAAAGCGAGTGTGAGCAACGCCACTGCTACTTTCAAAGGGACAAAAAAATCCGCCTATCGTTTGAGATGATGTTGCATTCTCTGGTGAGTCAGATTTAGTCGTTTTTGACAAATTTCAGCAATCTTTAGTACTGATGCGGATTGATTCGAAGCGAGATATATGGAATTGATTATGAACACCCTCAAAGAAGAACGAAGAAAGTCGCCTGGATTGAAACTCTATATCCACATTCAATTGTTTTCCGGCCGTAAATCGAAAGTTTCGTGTCCCTGCGGTCGAAACATTGAGGTCTCCAGCCGTTTGACATTAAGACGGAGTGCAGTATCTCGCCGCAATGCCACAGCAGAGCAGATGCGCAAGCTGATTTTGCGTTTTGAGGACGTAGTTGACAAGAACAGAAGACGCACTGCGCACCATCCTTCAACTTCGTCAGAGTACCTACTAATCGCACACATATGTGATCTCAAAAATTGCATCAACTGACGCCAAAAGTGTGGCCGTTTGTTTTGTCCGTATGAAACTGGTGAGGTTTAGTTTCTTTTCTGCATCATCGCTTCACCTTGGTTATTCTCGCTATGTTCAAAGGGACAAAAAAATTCCACTGATTCATGAAAAGCACACGAAAAACGGCCACGACGACCAACCTTCAACCATCATGCGACCGATTCGCGACCGCACCTCGGGCGCGTCTCGGTCAACCCTTGCACAATGGCTTG
>JALRLQ010000225.1 GCA_023254365.1 Candidatus Poseidonia sp.
CTTTCCAAACATTTTTAATTTGTATATCGCAACCTAAGCTTTGTGATGACATAATTTTTTATTGAATACCTGGCAGAAATTATCTGCCAGGTAGAAATTTAATGATTGTTTTTTATAAACCTAACCAACCATCAACTGTTTTTGAATTTTCACTCATCCATTGTCTTGCAACTTCACCTGGATCTCTTTTTTGTACTGATACTTCGTACGCCATCCATGATACATCGTCAGCTGTAAGTTGGAAATTATTGAAAAATTCAACAATTGCTGGTGATTGTTTTTCTAAAGAAGTAGCCCATCCAATTTGGATTTGTTTCAAAGCATCTTTAGATGCAACATAAGATTTTTTATACCAATCAGGGTCTGCTTTTGGTTGTATCATCTTATATTTTGCAGGATCATACTTTGGTTCTTCTAACATAACTACGTCAGCCATTCCCCAGATTGCATGAGGTTTGTAACAATAAAATGCGTAACCTTCCCCTTTTTTAATTGAGTCTAGTACTCTTGCATTTTTAACTGCTTCTGCAGCTCTTATTGGCTCAATTCCAGCATCAAGTAATTTGTAATCTCTAATTTTTACTTCATTAACATTTGCTGAAGCCCAACCATCTGCACCAATCCAAAACTCACCTTTACCATTGCCATCGCTATCCATTGCTTTAACAACCTCTGGTCTTCCAAGATCAAAAATTGAAGTGATGTTCATTTTTTTTGCAAAAGCTTGTGACACACAATAACCTTGATTACCTTCATATGGCTTACTGCTTAATTTTAAAGTTCCTTTTGGAACTAAATCATTTGTGTAAGCTTCTTGGTTTGGTAACCAAATATCAGGGTGCACATCGATTTCACCTTTACCTCTGTCGATTGCAGCATAAATAGAAGTGTTATTACCAGGAACAATTTCTACTTCACCACCCATTTTATCAGATACTACTGCAGCTAATAAATTTGCAATTGCAGTAGCACCAGTCCAACCTGGATCTCCAATTTTTACTTTCTCTGCAAAACTTGAGAAAGATACAAAAATCGAAATTAATCCAGCAACTAATGTACTTTTTAATATT
>JALRLQ010000226.1:0-317 GCA_023254365.1 Candidatus Poseidonia sp.
CAAACCCCTGGGCATCAATTTGTTTGCACCCGCCGCAGGCCACGGCTCCGAGCGAGTTCACTATTTTGCCGATGAGCACTTGGCCGACATCATCGCACGCTACGTCCTGAACCACGAAGCATCGGTGTTGCTGCCGGTCAACACGGTGGCTGCTTACGGAAACTAGATCCGTTTGTGGCGCACATCCCATCGCGCTCTTCATATAGGGTGGGGCCTTTCTCATTGGCAGAGGGAACGCTGGGTTCCCTATGAACGACCCGTGAAAAAACGATGAATACGGAGGAAAAAACCACACAAAAAAGCAAGACGTCGCCACA
>JALRLQ010000226.1:326-1035 GCA_023254365.1 Candidatus Poseidonia sp.
TCCGTGAAAAACGATGCAAACGGAGGATTACGTCAACCAAGAAAACAAGGCACTGAGCGACCATGCAACGAGCGAACACGTTCGCGAAAGCATGAGATCATCGGCACTCGCTCATGTGGTTTGTTTGAACACCGACCGTGATTCAAATCAGCGCAAGCTGCATCGAAATCCCGAATGCTTGATTCTGACCCGTTCAGAACAACCATCGGAAAGAGAGAACAGCGGGTTCTCTGTGTAAAAACAACCCAAACAAAAAGGAAGTGAAAAAACATGAAGACGAAAATGATGAGCGTGCTACTGGCTTTGTTCCTCGCCCTTTCCGCTGTTTCGGCAGCCTCGGGCGACGGTTCCGACCCCCTCGACCCCTCAGACGGCGGCGCCGACTGGGACGGCGATGGTTTGACCAACGCAGAGGAGCAATCCCAAGGCACCAACATGAACAATGCAGACAGCGATGGTGACGGTCTCCCTGACGGATGGGAGGTTGCCAACGGACTGAACCCCACCAACGGTGGCGATGGAAACGCGGACCCTGACGGAGACGGCTTGACCAACTCCCAAGAGTACGCTAAGGGTACCAACCCCAACAACGCTGACACCGACGGTGACGGCAAGTCCGACGCAACCGACCAGTTCCCCAACGACCCCAACGACGGCGAGTACTCCGACTCTGACGGTGACGGTATTCCTGACGCTTACGATCCTGACT
>JALRLQ010000227.1 GCA_023254365.1 Candidatus Poseidonia sp.
CTTGGTGGTCAACGACGACGTGTGGATTGACATCGAGCCCGGGCAAACCGGGGCTTTCCCACTACCCGCCTTCTGCGCCAACGCCAGTGGCGGCAGCCCAAGCGGTGAACCCATGAACTTGACCCCCTTCATTTTCAACGACATGGGCGGCAGCTTCCAAAGCCAAGACGCCATGTGGCGAACCACCGACAGCCGACGTCCCGTCAGCATGCGTTGAGAAGGAATTGGATTAAATACAGGAAATTGGAGTGAAAATCATGGGAATCAAATGTCCAACAGTTGACGAAGGTGAAATTTATTGCATTCGGGAGATTGATTTTCTCACCCGCAAGAATGGAGAGTACATCAAACTCGGGAAAACTGAGCGTAAGACTGCCACACGACTAACCGAGCATCAGACAGGAAATCCCCGACAGGAGCATGCCGAATTTGTACTCCGTACTGAAATGATGAGTTCGCTTGAGAAATATCTCCACTACTATTTCGCCGAGTACTGCGTTAACAGTGAATGGTTCAAGATGGACGAAACCAAGGTGAAAACCGATGTGAAAGCATTGATTCAAAAACTCGCTAAGGAACATGCCAGCGTACGTCCTCATTTCGACGAGTGGAAAAATCAAGGGAAACTCGTTTCAAATGGAAAAACAATCAAAGCCAACAAGGCACACAAAGACCTCCAAAGAAATACCTCCAGGCTTGGAAAAAGTTCAAGATTGCTGAAGGAAAATTGGATCTGGCAAAATTAGAGCTCAAAATGTTGATAGGCAAATCAGACGGCATTGAATTCATGGTTTACTTGGTCCGAACAGAAGGTAAAATTGACTTCAAAAAGAAGGATTTTCTCAAGGCCATCGCAACTCACAAGGACAAAGATAAGTGCTACAAGAATGAGACCAACATCAATCCTGAAAAGCCTAAAGTCATGGGAGAAGAGTCGCTTGGAGTCCTAGACTCAGCTTTGAACAAAAAAATCAATGATCTGACCAAGAAATACGAAGCCGCAAAACCCAGTCGAACTGTGAATCTCAAG
>JALRLQ010000228.1 GCA_023254365.1 Candidatus Poseidonia sp.
GTGCCATAACAACGCCGCGAAGTTCGCGCTGGGTGTGAGCACTTTGCAGATGAACCGCGACCATAACTACAACGGGGTCATTGCCAACCAACTTGCAACGCTGGAGCATATCGGGATGTTCGCCAACAAGCTTCCCGCAGAGCCTGCAAAAATGCCCAAGCTTCCGGATTATCGGGATGAAAAAGTTTCGATTGAGGATCGCGCGAGATCCTACCTGCATTCCAATTGCAGTCATTGCCATATCAAATGGGGTGGTGGGAATGCGGAATTCAAACTTCATCTGGGTCTTGACCTGAAGGATCTGGGCATTGTGAATGTCGCCCCAGTGCATGGAAGCTTCCACATCGAAGGCGCGAAATTACTCGTTCCAGGCCAGCCTGAAAAATCAATCATCCTCGAAAGAATGAAAATGACCAAACTCGGCAGAATGCCCCACATCGGATCCCGAGTGGTGGATGACCAATCTGTCCAACTGGTGCACGACTGGATCAAAGGTTTGAAATAAAACTCCCTTGATTCGGTAGAACCATATATTCAATCTGGATTTTCAGATTATTGGCAATGCTGGTTGAACCCACCCGCCAAGCAAGGGTATCATCAATTGCCCGATACATTCTCAACAAGGATTTTAACATGAACGCGTTGATCACCTCATTTGCCCTTTTATCCATCGGCTTTGTTGCGGATGACACGAAAAACCAGACTGTCATATATAAGGGTGCGATGATCCACACCGCCAGCGGCCTGCCCATCACCAATGGGTACCTGGTGGTTCAGGATGGGAGGATCACCGCCCTGGGTAATGCTGAAAACATGCCTGATATCAAGGGAACAATCGTGGATGTGACCGGGAAAGTCATCATTCCCGGCCTTATTGACAGCCATTCGCACCTTGGGGTTTTCGCGCGCCCCCAGGTTCCAGCAAACTCTGATGGCAACGAGGGTAGTGGTCCACTTCAGGCATCACTTCGGGCGATTGATGCCATCACCCCGAATGATCCCGGCATT
>JALRLQ010000229.1:0-657 GCA_023254365.1 Candidatus Poseidonia sp.
ATTTGCTTCCACAAGGTTGGCGCGTGTTCGTGCTGCCGAACGCCGTCCCACGCCGCGTGACGCATCAACTCAGCTGGCAAGAGTACGAGGTCGCCCAATTTTTCCCACTTCACCGGCAGGTGGTCAAGCACGCCATGATGCTTGGGCGAAAAGCGGGATACCCAATCGGACACGACGGCGTTGAGTCGCTCGTGCGGGTCAACGGGCGGACGGGTGACGGCGAGCCGCTCGACCAAATCGAACGGAGCCTTCATGGAGGATTCCAACCTCTCCTGCGGGACGGAAAAGACCACTGGAAAGCCGATGGTATCCTCGCTCACCTCGATCGGTTCAACCCGTTTGTCCAACCAACCTTGGCTTTTCAACACGGCATGGGCGGTTGCCCCGTCGCCACGAGCAACGACCACGAACATCACGTTGTCCGTGCCGTGGTCCATGCACTCGGGAGAAGGGGAACTCCTTTCAAGTTCCCGACCCCAGCAAGACACGATGACGCCCGAAGCCGGCCGACACGGACCCCAACGAGCCCTTTCCTTTTGTTTGGTGGCGCTGTTTGCGTTGCAACTTGTTGCCCCCGTGGTGAGCGCCGCTGGCATGCAGGCCTGCAGCAACACGGGCGGGACCTGTGACGAATACGACCACGCCGAGGACATGACG
>JALRLQ010000229.1:667-992 GCA_023254365.1 Candidatus Poseidonia sp.
ACGCCCAACCGTCAGGATTGGGTGGAGGGCATGTATGTGTTTGACCTGGTGTCGACCTCCAGCATCAACCTCGAGTTGACGTGGGCGGTTCGCGAGTTTGAGCGGGATTCGCTTGGCCTTGGTTCGGGCACTCTCATCGGTGACGCCCTCGAACAAACGGACGGCTTGGACGCCAACGACGGTGCGCCCGCCGACCTCATTCGTCATACCTTCAATCAGGAAACGGCCGGCCCCGGTTCCCCCACGGTGGGCCAGAAACTCAAGTCCGAAGTGAATGACGCCATTCAGGACGCCCTTGAAGCGGGCTTTGGAACCGTGACCAGCC
>JALRLQ010000022.1 GCA_023254365.1 Candidatus Poseidonia sp.
GACGATGATATACGTGCAAAGATTTGCAATGGCAAGGAATCTTCGGAGGAATACCTTCAGATCCATCGCGAAGCGCATGAGGTCGGTCTTCCATCAAACTGTACCATGTTGTTTGGAACGATTGAATCCTTGGAACAACGACTCAACCACATGATTTCATTGCGCACCCTCAACAACGAAACCTCGGGCTTCCAGTGTTTTGTCCCGTACCCTTTCCTTCCCGACCACACACGTCTACCTGAGGCACAGTTGTCGACGGGCTCAGAGATTTTACGGACCATCGCTGTTTCACGATTGATGTTGAACAACATCCCGCACATCAAAGCCTATCGCATGAACATTGGTGATCATCTGGCTGAGTTAGCGCTTCAATTTGGAGCCGATGACATCGATGGTACCGTTCAACGCGAATCCATCATGCATCTTGCAGGCTCCACTGCACCACTTGACCACGACCGGACAAAACTTGCAAGGCTCATCGAAGATGCAGGTTGTTCTCCCATTCAACGAAATACAATCTACACGTCGTTTGAGCCCTACACGCCTCCGAAATTGGTGGAGAAGCGACGCTTGCCCATGGCGCAGTGAGATGAGGACATGAGTGAAGCCACATGGACGAAGACCATCGGCAGGGTGGCGTTCATCAACTGTGACCCCTTATTCCATGACCTCGGTCCTCAGTGGAATGTCCTTGCTGCCCCCCCTTCCTGGCTGACCGGGCATGTGTTGCGTCGGGATTGCATTCTTGCACCCATTCCTGCGGCCGACTATGCCAAGCATGCCGATGAACTGGTGCTCCTGCCCGATATTGGCATTGGCAGCCAAGGCGAAGTGGGGAGTGTTCTGTTGTTTGGCGCTGTGCCGCTAACATCCATGAAAACCATCGCCTTGCCAAGTGATTCAGCCACCTCCGTGGCGTTGTTGAAGCACTTGATTGCGCAACAAGGACTTGACATGAAGTACATTCAAACAGGTCCCGACTACGACTCGATGATGTCCATAGCCGATGGTGCTTTGCTCATCGGCGACCGTGCATTGGAGGCCGCTCGAGAAGTTCCTGAAATGGTTCAACTTGACCTCGGCACGGCTTGGATGGACTCGGAACAGCTTCCTATGATCTTCGGCGTCTTTGTTGCTCGCCGAGACACGCCGGTTGCGTTGTTGAAAGAAGCCCATGCGGCGTTGTTTGGCAATCTGGTTCAATTTGAGAACGATGGTAACAAACGGTCTGCTGTTATCGAGTGGTCCATGGGGAAATCTGACCTCAGTTTTGAACGCCTCGACCAGTATTATGGCGAAGTATTCAACCGCCTCAATGAACATCATTTGAGAGGCCTGTTTCGTTTCCTCGAAGCAGCATGTGGCATGGGTTCAACGCCAGAATTTGCTTGGACCTAGGTGGATGGTTGTTTGGAGAAATCAACGGTTGGTTCTTGAAGGGCATGGAGGTGGGAAGTTCATGGTCACAGATTTACCCCTTGATGACAACGGCAACAAGATTGTTCGAATCGGCCACAGCCCCGACCCCGATGATGCGTTTATGTTCCATGCCATGACGACGGGTGCCTTTCCAACGCCGGGCTATGTTTTCGTGCACGAACTGCAAGACATCGAGACGCTCAATCAGCGGGCGATGAATCAAGACCTCGAGGTTTCAGCGGTCTCTATCCATGCTTATCCGGACATCGCCGACCATTACGCTTTGATGAATTGTGGCGCATCGATGGGCGAAGGATACGGTCCAATGGTGGTCTGTAAAGCAGGTGTGAGCGAGGAAGAAGCGCGTGCATCGGTCATTGCTGTTCCCGGTTTGAAAACGAGTGCCTATCTCGGATTGCGCCTTGCTTGGGGCGACGTAACCGTAGAAGTTGTTCCGTTTGACGAAATTATACCGCGTATTTTGGATGACACGTACCTCAGCGGCTTGATTATTCATGAAGGTCAATTGACCTATGTTGACCACGACCTCAATGTCTTGGTTGACCTCGGAAAATGGTGGAACAACCGAACCGATAACTGGCCGATGCCATTGGGCGGCAATGTCGTACGACGTGATCTCGGCCAGGACGTGATGGAAGACATCACAAAGTACACGAAAATGAGCATTGAGTATGCGTTGCAATCACCTGATGAAGCGCTTGAATTTGCCAAAGCATGGGGTCGAGGAATTGATGATTCCACCAACAAAGAGTTTGTCGGCATGTACGTCAACGACCGTACCATCGATTACAAAGAAGAAGGGCGTTCTTCCATCCGTCAATTCATCAAGGAAGGCCAGAACATCGGTATGATTCGTTCTGATTTTGATGTCGACACTATGCAGTTTATCGGTTCTCCCTGAGGTGAAACCATGGCGCCAACGAGCAGGAAACCAAAAACCAGCCAGTACGGTTCGGTTGACCCGGCTCCTCCCAACAACGACGGAGGGCTTGCCGAATGGACCACGGTTCTTTGTGATGAAACACAGCCCATGTTTCAACGGATGCGGGCCGTCTTTTCTCTTCGCAACCATCGCACCGATGACGCCTGCCTTGCATTGTGCTCTGGCTTTTCCAGTTCAAGTGCTCTGTTGCGCCATGAAATCGCCTATGTTCTTGGTCAGATGCAGAATCCGGTGGCCTTGCCCACGCTTCAAGAGCGGTTGCGAGATGACGCCGAACACGTCATGGTGCGTCACGAAGCTGCCGAAGCCATGGGCGCTATTGGCGACCGCTCTGTAATTCCAATTCTCGAAGAATACGCGCAAGACCCGCTTCCCGAAGTTGCAGAATCGTGTGTTGTCGCTCTTGATTTGCTGGCTTGGGTTGAGGGCGCCGAGTTTGAAAGCACGGATTGCTAAGGCTCCCTCAAGTTCAAAGACTAGAACGCATCACCGACAAACAGGAAGGACGACCATGCCTCACGAACATGTTCAACTCGCTCAAGCACCAAACGGTGAACTTGGTCCTCGCTGCCATTCATGTGGCGTCCGATTGACCTTTGGCAACGCCATGGTCGTCGACAAGTACTACATGTGCTGGGAACATTATGTTGAAGCAACCGGGGCTGACACGGCTACAGAGGTCAGCAACGCTGACCAACGTTTCTGGATGAAGCAAGATTGAGACGGTGTTCTTCAAGAACCCTCAACTCCACGTGAAAGTGGGGGGAAGCAATGTCATCAGGTTGGGCTCGCGTTGCGCACAGGTTTGGCGAGTATTATCGTCACGCTGACCTGTGGTCGCCTCCACGGTTGCGGACGCGAGAGTGGATGTTCATTCCTTTTGGAGGCGCCCCCCCTCTGCGTCACAAAGCCTTCTCTGACGTAGGACAAGTGCAACAATTCCTGTCACAACGAGCCATGCACTCATGTTTCTACTCGACGGCCTACTGGAAGAGGCCGCATGAATTGAAAATGGCAGACAAACTTTGGCAAGGTGCCGATTTAATTTTTGACTTGGATGGCGATCACCTTCCAGGCATTACCGACAAAGATTTTCCCGCAATGCTCGAAGTCATCCAAGAACAAGCATGGTCCTTGTGGAACGATTTTCTACAACCTGAATTTGGGTTTTCCGAAGATCATCTTCAAGTGACTTTTTCGGGACATCGTGGTTTCCACCTTCACTACCGTGACCCCAAACTGTTCCATCTTGATTCGGAGGCTCGTCGAGAATTGGTGTCGCACATACGAGGTGAGGGCGTTGACGTCCAAGGGGGTCTTGCCCGCTATCATGACCGTGATGCCCGCGGTTGGACACAACGCATTCGTGGCGGGATGGATTCGATGATCGAGACGCTGCAATCCATTCACAGGGGTGATGAAGGCAGCACCGGTGAACTCCGCCGCCTCGAGGCTGAACTCCAATCCTTGATGGACCGAGAGGGGGCAACATCGCAGCGTTCGGCGACTGCTATCAAACGGTTGGCCGAAATGATGGACCATGCGGGACGGGTTCAACGGCTGAAAGAAGGAAAGTTCGACCTTCTCGGCAACTATCAGGGTCTCTTTCTCAATTTGTTGAAGGCCGATGCCTCCGTTGTGTTGGGTTCGGCAGGTGAGACCGATGAGGTCGTCACCATCGATGTGCGGCGCCAAATCCGTTGGCCCACCTCCTTGCATGGAAAATCGGGCATGCGAGTGAGTGAATTCCCATTGTCTCGATTGGACCCCGACGGGTCAAACGCCTACAATCCGTTGAACGAAGCCTTTGTGTTGGGACTCCACGACAGTCATCAACTTGAATGGACGGTGGATGATGCAGTCGCCCAATTTGGTGAAAGCCGCCTCGAAAGCACCGCAGGGCATCGTTTTTCTCTTCACGAGGCAGGTGCGACGTTTTTGGTTCTGAAGGGATGGGCGAAACTTATCTGACCTTTTCGTGATTGATTCGAATGCGCATTGCTTGGTTTCATTTTGAGGTAAGGTTCAAGGGTGGTTTCTCATCCCTTAGGATGAGGTGAGTCTGTTGGGACTACGGCGGGGAAAGAAATCCAAAGGCAATGACGCACCTTTGCCAATGCCAGATTTGCCCCCTCCTGCAGGTTTGCCTGCCCCCCTCCCCATGCCTCCCGGTGGTTCGGCGTTGCCGCCTTTACCAGGCGGTGCACCTGTCCCCGCGCCTGTTCCTGCGCCGCTTCCTGCTGCACCACTGCCCACGGCACCTTTGCCCGAAACCCCTCTTCCAGCTGCTCCAGCACCGGTTGTTGCCAACAATCCCGATACGACCCTATCGGGTATCGCAGAAGAGAAGGGGTACAACGAGTTGTGGGCCAAGCGCTCAGAAAAACCACTCCAACAAATCTACGGTCATATCGACCGAATCAGCAACAAGGAAGCTGGATCTCTTCTCGACCGTTATGCTGACCGATTTGGCCACGCTCTTGACCGTGAAATTATCGTGATGCGGAAGGCTGCACTTGAGGACAAAGTCGCAGAAGTGCGTGATGCACCAGTGGTTGAACTTCTCGATGATGATGCCCCCGAATTGAGTGAACTCGAACGTGTTGAAAACGAACTCCGTTCACTCAAACCTCTCTATCAAGAGGCAAAAGCCCTTGGTGATTCGGAAGCATTGGCGGAATTGACGCCGACGCTCCAAGCCCTGATGGCCCAACGTAAAGCCCTCAAAGCCGGTCCTTCGGCGGAATCTTCAACCGTCACCACCGCCCGAGAATCTTCAGACGACGATGACATGTTCGTTCAATTCGTCGCCATCGTCGATGAACTTCTTGGCGAGCACCTGCCAGAAAACATCGTGAATGACTTCGTTGAGAGCGAGGACTTTGAGGTCTACCGTTCGGTCCTGGCAGCCCCAGACACCTGTGACGAGGCCACAAGAGCCCAATTTTACAACATGGTCGATGACCAACTAGGCAACATGTCTGCTGAATCAATTGAGGCGTTTGTCGCCTCTGCCGAGTTTGAGATTTACCGTGAAATTGGTGAACACTACAAGGATGCGTGAAACACATGGGACTACTTGACAAAGCAGGTGCGAGCACTGATGAAAAGAAGCCCGTTGCAAAACCCGCACCAAAGGCGATTGCAAAGGCTGCAGAGCCTGCACCAGCCAAGGCTGTGAAACCTGCAAAAGCCAAGCCGGCAAAGGCTGCAAAGACCAAGGCTCCCCGTGCAAAACCTGCAGGCCTCGGCGATGACTATGAATTGGCATCCAACATGAACCGTCGGATATCTTGGCTGGTTAATTTCGCTATCAACTTCGGCCTTCTGATCGCTGCTCTGTTCATCGCCTCTTCAGACACGGGCATCATCACCACCATTCTCTTTGGCTCGAGCTTTGTCATTATCTTGCTCAACACCACCGTGATCCCGATGAAATTCAGTCGAAACATTGGACAGTTTGTTTCCCGAACAAAATGCGTCCGTGGCGACGGTTCGAATCCATTGTTTTTGCACGGCATCATGGCCAACACCACGGGGCTTTTGTCGCTGGTTGGCCTGATCTTTGTCGCAACTGAATTCCAAAACCTGAGCGAAGAGGACAACACGTCGGCCATTATCATGTTCTCTCTTGGTGCCTTGTTCATGGTGCTCTGGTTCATTGACCGCTTTCTTCGAAACGGCAGTGAAATGGGACAAGGGCTGTATGATTTGATCTTCGGTGCATACCTTGTGAAGTACATTCCTAGCGAAGAAGAGAAAGCGACCGGTATTTGGGCCCGCCTCGAAAACATGGGGAATTTCGGCGACCAAATGTTGAAGCGACAAGAAGAGCGAAAAGCGAAGAAAGAGCAGCAGAAGTCCGAATCGGCAGAAGAGTCCGATACAACATCTCAAGAAGATTGAGCACCTCATAGAATCGAGGGGATGCTATTCTTACACGTTGGCGAACGCAAAGCAATATTCTCCCTCTGGCTACAGGTGCCGTTGCAATGGCGAGTTGGCTCCTGCTTCCAACCAGCATAGCGACTCTCATAGTTGCCATAGGCTTGTTTTGGACATACATTGAATGCGTCACTCAACTGGCTTTTCGAGCACCACAACACCGCAAACCCCCCATTGATGATGAGCGATGGAATCCACAATTGATTCATTCAGGTGAACATCAGCTTTCGACGTACCATCAGGTGTTGAATCCTCATGGCCCGACAGTTTGGCTCTGTCACGGGTGGACCTCAGGGTCACAACGTATGCTGGGAAGAGCTGACATTTTCCTCAACCGCGGCTGGAACGTCGTGATGCTCGATCTTCCGAACCATGGCGCCTCATCCAAACTGAACAAATGGACGGCTGAGCAGAGCACAACGCTGCTCATCGATGTTGCAAACAAACTCGCCGAGGACCACCAGGGGTTGTTCGGGGGCCAAGTGTACTATTTCGGTCACAGCATGGGCGGATTTCTTGGGTTACGATTAAGCCAACGACGCAACGAATTGACGTTTGGCGATCGTTTTTCTGGATGGATGTTCGAATCACCGATGACAGGTTACACGGAGATTTTTCAGGAAACATGCAACATCCTACGGATCCCACATCTTCTGCGACCGTTGGTGTTGGACAACACCTTGCGGCATGTGAATGCGCTCATTGCACCACGTAGCATCAATTCTCTGGACGAAGCTGATGCGCCGAGGTGGGGCATGCCTGATGAGCCGACCCTTGTTGTACAAGCATCACCAGACGAACGGTTGGGTATGAACCATTACGAACGCCTGCTGACCGCCATGAACGATAGAGGCCGCTCGCACTTGCTTTCATCGCATCTCTTGACTTCACTTCGTCACACCGGTGCGAACAAACACGCTGAACGCGACCAAATTATCCATGAGTGGTTGAACTCAGTGGCTCATTCATCTTCGGATTGAGCCGCCTGTTCTCGAGCAAGTTCTCGCATGTCTTCAACTTCATCAAGTTCGTCGACGATTTCTTTTCCAAGCAATGTTTCCATCACATCTTCCATGGTGAGAATGCCGGAGGTGCCACCGAATTCATCCTTGACCAGAGCGAATTGCTGTTTATTCGAGAGAAACACTTCCAGTGCGGCCTCGATGGTTGAACCCAAACTGATCGTCAAAATGGGTTTCATCATCTCTTTGAGTGTGAGGTCCCATTCATCGCGACTGGCCGCCATGAGGATTTCCGAACGAATCACCAACCCCTGAATGTTGTCGATGTTTTCATGGTATACGGGGATGCGAGAGAACCTCAAGATGGCATGTGAATCCAAGACTTCCTTGATGGTCATGTTCATTTCAAATGCACTAACGACAACACGAGGTGTCATCTCTTCATCAACAAGCGCTTCTCGCAAGCCCAAGAGGTTGTGAATAATGGTCTCTTCTGATTCTTCAAGTGCGCCCTCAATCTCACCCAAATCAGCCATGGCAGCCACATCGTCCCGTGTGACCATGGCGTGATTTGATGATGGCAGAATAGATTTGAGCAACTGAATAGGCGTAATCAAGAAGAACATGGTTTTTGTCAGCCAGGTCAACAAATAAGCCGCGGGCGTTGAGAGCCGCTTCCAATACGCTGCACCAAGGGTTTTCGGGACAATTTCTGAAAGCAAGAGCACCGCCAGCGTGAGGATAGCAGAAGCGAGCGTCAACACCTCGACACCCCAAATCTGTTGAACCTGTGAACCCACACCAGCCGCACCCATGGTGTGGGCTACGGTGTTTAACGTGAGGATGGCAGTAAGTGGTCGAACGGAATCATCGTCTTTGAGAAGTTCCCACATCCCTGCGGTACGTTTGCCTTCGTTCTTCAGAATGTTGACATGTGTTTGGGGTGTTGAGAGCACGACGGCTTCAAGAATGGAACACAGGAAGGATACACCCAGTGCTAACGTGACGTAAAAAATGAGGAGACTCATGTCACCTTCGCCGGTTGCTTGTGCGGTAACGACCGCATTGAATGCGTCAATGACCATGGTGTGTCCAAGACCCCTACCCGCATGGGCGTAACCATAGCGACGCGAGTGGGGTTCTTCAAAATGACGCTTCAAATGAGATAATCTGGGCCCTGCTGCCTTACGATGGGTGAACCTCAAGAAGCGAGGCAGGTTAGCGGCAACGCGAGGGGTTTGATTGAGCGGCGAGCATGTCCTTGTTTGTGTGGCCTGGCCCTACGCGAATGGGCCACTGCACCTTGGCCATGTTGCGGGGTGTTACCTGCCCCCCGACATCCAATTTCGATTTGAACGAGCCATGGGGAACAAAGTCCTCATGGTTTCCGGGTCCGATGAGCACGGTACACCAATCACCGTCACAGCTGAGCAACAAGGTGTATCGCCACAAGACGTTGTTGACGAATACCACGCCATCAACGCAAAAGCGCTCCACGACCTTGGATGCAAATGGAGTATGTCGGTGGATCCAAGAGGGATTGAATACGGGGGCGCCCTCTTCAATCGGACCAGCGACCCCAGGCACAAGGAACTCGTTCAGGAAAACTTCACCCTTCTCGACAACGCTGGGTTCTTTGAGCGCAAAACCATGGAGCAATACTACGAACTCAACGATGATGGCGGTGGCCGCTTTCTGCCCGACCGATACGTCGAAGGGACATGCCCAGCATGCCAAGAATCCGGTGCGCGGGGGGATCAGTGTGATGCGTGCGGTGCAACGTACGAAGCCGTTGAATTGAACAACCCACGCTCAAAAATGAATCCATCTGCCAAAGTAGAAATTCGGGAAACAGAGCACTTGTTTTACCGTCTTGATTTGTTTCAGTCACTTCTTGAGCAACATGCGGAGGACCGCCATCCAGTTTGGAAATCCAATGTTCGGGCCATGACGAAACAGTGGCTCGACATGGGCCTGCGACCGAGAGCAGTTACCCGAGATTTGGACTGGGGTATCGAGGTTCCACTGGACGGTGATGCATGGTCAGGAAAATGCGTGTATGTGTGGTTCGAAGCCGTTCAAGGCTACTACACCTGTGCGAGAATTTGGGCAGAACGATTCGCCAATGATCACGCAGACGGTGCAGATGCATGGAAGCGCTGGTGGACTGTTGGTGAAGACGGCAGGTCGCCAAGGCACCTCTACTTCCTTGGGAAAGACAACATCCCCTTCCATACAGTCATTTGGCCCGCGATCATACTGGGGCTGAACCAAGTCAACAACGGCCTTGATGCCTCTGATACGTGTTCATTGCCGGGCCCAGGAGATTACGCCCTTGAGACCAATGTACCGGCCATGGAATACCTGATGCTTGCCGGAGGTCAATTCTCGAAATCTCGAAAACACGCGGTCTGGCTCCCTTCTTTTTTGGAACGTTACGACCCTGACACGCTGCGATATTATCTCAGCATGAACATGCCGGAAAACCACGATACGGATTTCAACTGGCCTGATTTTGTTGAAAAAGTCAACAGCGAGTTGATTGCAGCCTACGGCAATTTTGTCCACCGTGTGCTCACCCTGGGGGCACGTCTTCCATCAGCACCGGGGCAATCACCGTTTGCACCCCATGACCAACACCCATGCGTTGAAACGCATCAACGCCACCTTGAAGAGGCATTGACCAGTATTACCCAGTCACTTCAACTCCACCGGTACAAAGAAGCACTTCGCAGCATCATCAATGTCGCACAATATGGTAACCAAATTTTGCAAGCTGCTGCTCCTTGGAAACATTTGAAGGAGCCCCAAGAAGGGCATGAAGAAAGCCTGGCGACGCTCGCCTTCTGTTGGCGTATTGCTCGATTTTTATCCATCACCACACAACCGTTCCTGCCCACGAGTGCCCAACGGCTTTGGAGCGCTCTGGGTGCTTCGGGTGAAGTCGAACATGTTCTCTGGAAGGAATCGGTCAATTGGGACGCACCACTCACGTGGTCCGCCGAAAAACCCGCTCCATTGTTTGAACAATTGGACCTTGATGCCATCCTTGAGGTGGAACAAGGTGTGGCCGAAGAGGCCCCTTCTGAAGAGCATTCGCCAGTCCACGGCGTAAAAGGTGGAAAAAAGAAAGGAGAGAGCAAGATGACTGAAGAACCTGAAGGTGTAACCTACCTCAAATTTGAGACGTTTATGGAGGTTCATTTGCGAGTTGGAAAAATTGTGAGCGTGGAAGATCACCCCAATGCCGACAAACTTTACGTGGTCAAATTAGACGATGGAACGGAGAAAGAAAGGACCATCTGCGCGGGCCTGAAAGCGTTCTATGAACCTGAGGACATGAAAGACAAACTGGTGGTTTTTGTCGAAAATCTCGCTCCACGACCTTTGCGTGGCATCACCTCTGAGGGCATGATGTTGGCTGCTGACGATGGCGAAGGGAATGTCCGATTGGTGACCATCGACGGCGATGTGTCGCCCGGCTCAACGGTTCGTTGAACATCAACTTGACATACGGTTTCGAACCGCTTCCATGACGGCTCTCGAAGCCGTTTTTGTTCGCTCCTTGAGATCGTTCAAGCCACTTCGAACATCAACGCCCATGTCTTCGGGGAGCGAATCAAGGTTGATTTCCACGTTGAACACAGCCCCTTTCGATGCGGCACTTGCAAGGAGCCCTGCCACGCCAACGTCGGAAACCGCATTGGCGTTTCCTTTCTCGGCAAGTTCGGGGAGCAACACGAGTAAATCGGTAGCCAGACAAGCCGTTTCGTATGGAACGGTAGCTGCTTTCAGTGTTGCCTTGCGGATGGCCGTTCTCCGGGATTGGATTTCAGCCTCGTCAGATTTTGGCAATTTGAAACAGGCCATGACTTCATCGAATGCGTCGCTATCTTCGTTGGCGAGTACCCCCGATTGATGCAACAGTGGAATGGCGACCATCTGTATGCGTTCTGCAATTTCCCATCCGTCTTTCCATCGCTCACTTCCAAGTGTCAAGTCGCAAACCATCACGGCCAACGATGCAGCTTGACCCAGTGCAATGGCCGAGGCCGTACCTCCACCAGGCGTCGGTGATGATGAGGCGAGGGCTGATTGAAAATCCTTCAAGTTCATGTCCATCCAGTTCATACGCTCACCTCTGCTTCCAATGCCCACTCAATGATGTGCTGGTGCGGGTCAAAATGGTGGAAAGCATTCAATCCCAGCGCCGTCATGGCCGCTTGAACCAGGTCTTCATCTGATTGCTCACCCGGGAGGAAGTATCGACCGGCAGCGAGCATAGCGCCCAATGGGACCAAACCTACGATTTCACTTCCGCACAACGAAACACCATGATCTCCTGCTAAGCTCTCGCATGTGCGAAACGCAAGGTGGAGGGGACATGCATCAACATCCAACAGGTTCATGGAGACTTGAGAAATTCCCATTTCTTCTAAAACCACGCCCATTCCCTGAACCTTTGGCAACATTCCCTGAGAGCGTACGCGTTCACCTGCCTCCGATTTGAGCAAACGGCCACTGCTTCGCACGATTGAGCCGATCATTTTGGCCACACGGCCATCGGTTTCCTTGACGTTCACATTGTATGCCACAAGAATGGGACGAGCACCGACCGTTATTGCCCCTGATTTCGCAACGACATCGCTCCACTTCATTGCTCCTGTATCGGGCATTCTCGTGCTGTCTGTGTGCACCGATTCGTCGCATGAAAAACGGGATTCCAATCCTTCATACTCACCTTTTCGCAACGCGGATAACATGGTTCGTTCGGGCGAAGACGCTGCTGCGCCATAGAGATACAGCGGGACCTCATGAATTGCTGCCACCCGTTCAACGACCGAGCGAGCAATGTCTGCACACGCTTCCATGGTGATGTCGCGCAATGGAACAAATGGACAAACATCAACCACGCCCATACGAGGATGTTCCCCCGAATGTTGGCGCATGTCCAGCAGTTGGATACTGGCATTGATGAGGGCAACAGCACCATGTTCAACGGCTTCTGGGCCGCCAGCGAACGTGATCACGGTTCGGTTGTAATCGTGGTCTGGTTCAACGCCCAACACCGTGCAACCATCAATGGCACGAACGGCGTTGACAATTTGTTCAATCAGACCATGGTCCCTCCCCTCCGAAATGTTCGGAACACATTCAACAAGTGGTGAAACCATGCATTCTGCCTCTGCATGAGGTCTTTCAATGTTGGGCGATAGGTGCTTCAAGAATACAGCGCTTCAGGCGTCCGTAGTGTGCTGGTTTGCCCTCTTTTCTTGTCCAAACGAGCGACGGCGTCCATCATATCTTGCTGTGTGACTGCAGAACGGTTGTCTCGTATAGCGATCATGCCTGCTTCGACACACGTTGCCTTTAGTTCAGCACCCGAATAGCCTTTTGTTCGTTCGACGATACGACCGATGCTGACCTTTTTTGTGTTCATTGAATCGAGATGAACGTTCAAAATTGCCTTCCTTGAGGCATCATCAGGAATGGGTATTTCGATGACACGGTCAAAACGCCCGGGGCGCAACAATGCATCGTCCAGGATATCCGGGCGATTGGTTGCGGCGATGATCTTGACATCGTGGAGAGCGTCAAAGCCGTCCAACTCCGCCAGAAGTTGCATCAAGGTTCGCTGCACTTCTCGGTCACCGCTTGTTGAACCGTCGAGCCGCTTTGCGCCAATGGCATCGATTTCATCAAGGAAAATCACACTCGGCGCTTTTTCTTTGGCGAGAGAAAACAATTCCCGAACCATGCGACCGCCTTCACCGATGTATTTCTGGGCAAGCTCGCTTCCTACCATGCGGATAAAGGTCGCATCGGTGTGATTGGCGACGGCTTTGGCCAGCAGCGTCTTGCCACAACCGGGTGGGCCGACCAAGAGAACACCCTTCGGGGGGACAATACCCACTTTCTCGAACAATTCAGGTTTCGTCAACGGTAATTCAATGGCTTCTCGAACAGATTCAACTTGTTCATCCAAACCAGCAACATCACCATAAGAAATGGTTGGTTTTTCGACCATTTCAGCCCCGCTGACCATGGGATCCCACGCCTCGTGGAGGATTTCAATGACCGAGAGACTGTCTTGATTCAATGCAACACGGGTTCCTGGTTTGAGTCGGTCAGGGTCCAATCGCTGGTTGAGTGATACTTGGAAGACAGTTCCGTTTGATGAGCGAACGATGGCTCGCTCATGGTCAAGGACATCCTGTATGTGTCCAATAATCAATGGCGGCATTTTGAGGAGGTTGACGTTTTCTTCAAGACGGTCAATTTTCTTGCGCAGACCGCGAATTTCTGCTTCAAGCGATTGGCGTTCGTTGATGAGTTGTTGTGCCTCATCACGAAGAGCTGCGTAAGATTCTTCCAATTCTCGGAGGTCATCGTCCGCATGTTGAGGAAGAGGTTTGTCGTTGCGTTCAACATCCGTGCCCATGATAATCAAGAATCCCACATGCCAAGGATACAAAAAGAATTGGAAGAAAATGCACCAAGAGTTCGTAAAAAAGATTCAAAGAGCGTCGTGCGAAAAGGCAGGTATGGGCGAGTGTGAATTGTGCGGGGCCGTCAAAGTTGGCGTCCGACGCGTCCAAACAGGAAAAACAGAAGTTTCAGCGTGTTCAAGATGCGTTGAGAAAATGAACCTCGCTCCAAAAGGTGAAGCACCCGGGCTTCAACGGGCACGTTCCTTCAACACTTCGGCACCGCCTCGAAGAAAAAACGACATCATGTCCAGATCGGCCAAAGAACTCGCAGAGGATTTTAACAAGCGCATATCCAATGCCCGTACCTCACTTGGATGGAATCAGCAACAACTTGCAAAGAAAATGGCCGAAACGGTCAATGTTGTCAAACATGCGGAGTCCGGAAAGCGTCCAACGGATGCCGTTATTCGAAAATTCGAAACCGTCCTCAATATTCAGTTGATGATTGAGCGAGAACCATCTGAAACCCGATTCGTCAATTCGGGAGCTCCACGTGGAATGACATTTGGCGATTACCTCAATGATTTGGGGTGATTCACTGAATTCAATACCGATCCATGCTCTTTGGCTCGCTCAAGACGACCCGAAAAAGAACACCGCCGTCCTTGCCAGCAAGCGAGGTGATCTTACGCTCCACAAAACGTTTCGAACACTTCCAAAAAAAGGGATCATTCTTGAGCCGTTGTGTGGCAAGGTGTTTGGGCCAGAAGACCATGCATTGTTGACCGAAAAGCGAGGGGCTTTGGTCGGGTTGGATTGCAGTTGGGCGCATATCGAAAGTTCGGTTGAAAGCGTCATGAAGCAGACCCGTTTGGTGCCACGTATGCTACCATTGCTGCTCGCGGCCAATCCAGTGAATTGGGGAAAACCAGGTCGCCTCACAACGGCAGAAGCCCTGGCAGCGGTGTTGTTTTTGATGGGGCGAGAGGACGAATCTAGGGAGGTTTTGGGTGCTTTTCGATGGGGTCAACGTTTTTTCGAATTGAACCGCGAACCGCTTGAAGCCTATGCTGGGGCGAAGAGCAGCGAAGAATTGGTTGCTTTACAATTTGAATTCTTTGACATCGAGTTGTTTGAGGAGTGATGCAGATGGAAGGGTATCATCGTCGGGCTGTTCAACGATGGACCGGTGATGGGTTCACCATGGATACCGACCACCTTGCGGATGAAAGCGTGGTTCATCTACTGGTGAACGACCAACACGTGACAACACTGTTGGCAACACACGCGGATCTCAAAGACCTCTGCATTGGGCACATGGCCACGGAATATCAACTCCAACCCTCTCCTGACCTAGTTCGTGTCGTGGTGGAGCAGAACGATGACGGGTTCGCAGTGAACCTCATCACCTCGGTCGAGGTAACACCGAATTGGCGTCCAAAAATCGTCACGACCTCCTGTGGAGCTTGTGATTTGGATGGGTTACCCGAATTGGTATCTCTTGCACATCGTGTCGATGAGCCGGGGGGCCTGATTTCAATTGAATCCTTGATGAAGCATTTTTCCGATATGCGCCACCGACAGGCCACTTTTTCACAAACTGGCGGCGTTCATGCCGCAGGTTTGCTCTATGATGACGATACCATCACTGTCAAGGAGGATATTGGACGTCACAACGCAGTGGACAAGGTTCTTGGTCATCATTTGCGATCATCCACCGAGCGAACACCAATTGCTCTTCTCCTCTCTGGACGGTGCGGTTGGGACATCGTAGCCAAAGCAGCGCGAATGAACATTGGCGTGATTGCATCGATAGGTGCCGCATCGCAACTGGCTGCTGATGTGGCTCGGAAAGCCAACATCACGCTTGCTACGTTTGTGAAAGATGGAAAGGCCACCCTAATTGGGCCCGTTGAGGGGCGTTTCCAAGGGAAGGATTGAGAAGGGCCACCGCCGCGCTCAAGGCGAGGGGATGCCAATGCGACCGAACCCCCGTGCACGGACACCACCTGACCGTGCTCGATTATCAATAAAGAAACCCAAATCAAAAGCCGCGGGTATTCCGGCAGTGGTGTCTTCTGCCGTCCACGGTATCACAAAGATGGGTGCTGTGAAGACGGTCAAAACCCTGACCATGGTCAACCAAAAAGAGGGTTTTGATTGCCCGGGGTGCGCATGGCCGGATCCCGATCACCGAACCTCGTTCGAATTTTGTGAAAACGGTGCGAAAGCGGTGGCTGATGAAGCCATGAAAGCGCACGTGACCCCTTCATTCTTTGCCAAACACAGCGTTCAAGCGCTCGCCGAACTCAGTGATTACGAATTGAACCGAAAAGGACGTATTGCACACCCCGTCTACTTGCCAGAAGGCGCATCCCATTACGAAGCAATATCTTGGAATGAGGCCTTTGCCAAAATAGCAACGGCATTGAACGCAACGGAATCGCCGCACCGGTCGGCCTTCTACACGTCAGGTAGAACCAGTAACGAGGCTGCCTTCCTCTACCAAGCCTTTGTTCGAGCATACGGGACCAACAACCTCCCTGATTGTTCGAACATGTGCCATGAATCGAGCGGAAAAGGGCTTGGTCAAACCATTGGGATTGGGAAAGGCACCGTTACACTCGAAGACTTTAATCACGCAGACGTGATATTGGTGATTGGTCAAAATCCGGGCACGAACCACCCTCGGATGCTCACGGCGTTGCGAGATGCAAAACGGGCGGGGGCATCCATCATTCACGTGAATCCTTTGCCCGAGGCAGGTTTGTCTTCGTTTAAACACCCCCAGGATTACATGAAGGGCGATTTGAGAAGCACCACGTTAGCCGACCTCCACCTTCAGGTCAACATCGGAGGGGATGCGGCACTGATGAAGGGCCTTATCAAAACCCAAATGGCACACGATGCCCTGGACATGACCTTCATCAACGACAAAACCTCTGGATTTGACGCCATGATTGAATCCAATTTGTCGATTCAGTGGGAGGACATTGAACGAGACTCGGGCCTCACGCAGCAAGAGATTGAACAAGCCGGCGCCATGTTGGCATCTTCGAAGGCAACCATCGCTTGTTGGGCGATGGGCCTCACGCAACATCGCAACGGTGTTGCCGTCATACAAGAGGTGGTGAATCTCCTCCTCATGAACGGACATGTTGGCCGACCCGGTGCTGGTTTTTGCCCCGTCCGCGGACACTCCAATGTACAAGGTGATCGCACGGTGGGCATTTGGGAAGCACCGAGCGAAGCCTTTCTTTCAACCATGGAGAATGGGTTGGGTTTCGAACTCCCGAGAGAGCATGGCTACGATGTGGTGAATGCGATCCAAGCCATGCTCGACGGGAAGGTCGATGTGTTCTTTTGCTTGGGGGGGAATTTCATGTCCGCTACCCCAGATACCGATGTCACAGCAAAAGCACTTGCCAACGTTGGTTTGACCGTCCAAGTTTCAACCAAACTGAATCGATCTCACTTGGTGACAGGGAAGGAAGCATTGATCTTGCCCTGTCTCGGGCGAACCGAACGCGACTTACAACCCTCAGGCGCACAATTCGTCTCTGTTGAGAATTCAATGGGCGTGGTGCACCGTTCCACGGGGAACTTAGCACCTGCATCAGATCATTTGCGAAGCGAGCCTTGGATTGTCGCTCATCTTGCTGAAAAAACATTGGGGAATTCCGCATTGGAATGGACTTCCTTAGCCGAAAATTATGACCGAATTCGGGATTTAATGGAACAAAGTCTCAACGGGTTTGACGATTACAACGAACGCGTACGAACGCCATCTGGATTTGCACTCCCCAATCCCCCCAGGGATGAACAGCGCTTCAACACGGCAGATGGGAAGGCCCACTTTACCGTCCATGCCTTGCCCGATATGGCCGTACAGTCAAATCAATACGTCTTGATGACGTTGCGAAGTCACGACCAATACAACACCACCATCTACGGCCTGCACGACCGGTACCGAGGCATTCACGGCCACCGCCGGGTGTTGATGATGAATGCTGAAGACATGGTGGAGCGGGGTTGGAAGACACGGCACCCCGTTGACATTACCAGTCATTTCAATGATGAGCGTAGGACATCACAACGATGGTTGGTGGTGCCCTACGATATTCCGCGAGGTAACCTTGCCGCCTATTTCCCTGAAGCAAATGCATTGGTTCCGTTACACTCCACCGCCGAGATATCCAACACGCCGACTTCAAAATGGATTGTCTGCACACTTTCGAACTCCGAGCCTAACCGTGGCGAGGAGGAAGAGTGATGGCTTCGCGCGGCTATGTGACGCTCGTTCGCGAGAATCGAGATTTCCGCAAACTCTGGATTGCCGCCGTCATTTCCATGCTCGGCGAATGGTTCAACACCATTGCGTTGTTCTTTTTGATTTTGGAATACACGGGCAGCGAGTTTCTCCTCGGCCTGTTATTCACCGTTCGAATGGCGGGTTTTGCCATTTTGCAACCCATCATTGGCCTTATGGCCGATCGATTCAATCGGAAATGGTTGATGATCGTGTCCAACCTCGCACAAAGCGTTCTCGCTCTGTGTTTCTTGTTCGTTGACAGCGCTGAAGACATCGTGTGGATGATTGCACTGTCCGGGCTGATGATGGTGCTCCACGGGGTCTACATGACCGCAGAGCGTGCAGCTCTGCCGAATGTTGTTGACCCTGAGGATTTGGCAACGGCCAATGCGTTGGACGCTGCTTCCTGGTCAACAGCGCTGTGCATCGGCGCCATGTTAGGAGGTGTTGTGGTTTCACAGTGGGGCACCGACGCCGCCTTCATCACGGACTCTGTGACCTTCTTGGTCGGCACCTTGTTCTTGATCAATCTCCATCTCCCTCAAACCATCGATGAATCAATGAAGGGCCCGTGGGTGTCGACGGCGTTTGGAAACATCAAACGCGGATGGCTGCGTATTCGTCGGCAACCCGCTCTGTTCCGCATTGTGTTTGCGAAAGCATCGTGGAACATTGCAGGTGGAGGTTTGGCGGGCGTCTTTCTCGTGTTGTTGGGTGCAGACGTGCAAGGCTTTGGAGCAGCCTTCGGCTTCGGGCTGTTCTTTTTCGCTCGGGGAGTGGGTACGGGCCTAGGCCCCATCCTCGCTCGTACACTGTTCAAAAACGAAGAGCGATGGCCCGCTTTGATCGGTCAGTTGGTCGCTCTCTCCGGCTTCTTCTACATCCTTGTTGCACTCTCGCTTCCCATCAATTTGTGGTTGACCGTTGTTTTGGTCATCTTCGCCCATTCAGCAAGCGGAGCAAATTGGGTCTTATCGACCATTTTGATGCAGCAATGGGTTGAGGATGAGGTACGTGGGCGAGTGTTCTCTACAGATATGTTGATCCTCTCCGTGGCCTTTTCCTGCTCCACCACCGTGGCTGGTTATTTGATGGAGTCAACCACCCTTACCATTCAACAGGGTATGCTGTTGTTCGCAAGCGTGTTGGTGTTGTCCGGCCTGGTGTTTTCCGTTTGGAAACCAACCGAAGAGGTGTTGCCTCATTCTTGAGTTTGCAAACAACGTTCGTGGGTACAAACGGGTGGAGTGAAGTACCTGCGGTCGTCGGGGTTGAAGGTGTCCAACTGCAACGTTGACCCTTCGCCTTCTTGGATGAACACAATCGAAGATGTGCTTGCAGGGAGGTAGTCTTCACCTGTGGAGGACAAACTGAGGCGGAGGATTCGGCCGGCCTCAACTTCTGCATCCATGGCAAAGAATTCCATTTTTGCATTGATGGTCTGTGCGACTGGCGTCCATGTTTGTACGTCTTCGCCTCCAGCATGGTAGCGTAAATCCATGATGGCGTGGCCCAAATGAATGCAATTGTTTTGCGCGTCACAATCCTCCAGAAGCGCATAGAGCTGTCCACCAACGGTTGCCGTTGTCACGTCGACGTGCAAACGAGGCATGCCTGCGATGTAGAGTGGTTCATCCAGCGGTTCGGTTTCATACACCGGTCCGGATGAGGCATCGGGCAACACCGTGGTTGACCCTGAAGCCAAGGTGAGCGACCCACCCAAATCATAGGTGATTTCAACAGCGTCGCTTGGGGGATAACGCGTTTCAAGGCGCCAAGAGCCTTGATTTGATTGGATTTCAATCCACTGGCCAGGTTGAGGTCCAATGCCCTTGAGATAATAATCAAACCATTCCAACATGTCTTGCATCCAGTCAAACCGTATCATTTCTGGAAACGCTTCTCCACCTCGCCCGCCAAGATCTGAACGATCGTCGAGTTGGACGGGGCGGTCGGGATAATCGTGATCCCACTGACCGAACAATCCGCGAGCTTCAATGCCGGCATCGATGAGGGTATTGATGGTTGGAACGGCCATGTGTGGGTCGACGTTCCAGTCATGCATGCCTTGAATCAAGTACACGCTGCCCTTGTAATTCTCAATGACCCGGTCGAGGAAATAACGTTCAGCCCAATACTCACCGGCTGCTTCACCACCCCACGCCCATGCGCCAACACCGGTCCCGGGCCCGATAATGTAGTCCGGGCACAAATTCTGGTAGTCTTCTTCATCACCATCAATGCCATACGAACCATAGACGCCGTTGTGCATGATGGGGGCCCGCGCTTCGGAGGAACCATTTTTCCACATCAGTTCCTTGACGCCAATCAGACCCGAAATTGGAACAATGGTCTTGAGATAATCATGCTCAGAGCCAAACATGGCCGCTTGCCATGGCGTGCTTCCGTCATAGGATTTCCCAATCAAGGCCACCGCTCCGTTGGACCATGCTTGCTCTGCTAACCAACGTACAGCCGCGTCGTTACCGAGTTGTTCTGCATTGCCCATCAGATCCATACAGTGGTTGGAACGGCCCGTGCCGGAAACAGATATTTGAGCGAAGGCGTAGCCGTGGGGCAAAATTTGGTCAATGAACATCTGGCCCAGCCATGAACCTGGAACTTCGATGGAGGGCGTACTCACACTTGCCTCTTGGAAGTAGGGTCCACTTTCGGCAATGACGGGGACTTTGACACCCTCAGGGACGTTTGGCCGCCATACGGCCAAACTGATGAGGCCGTTGGGGGCAGCACCACCTTCTTCGAGTGGCAAGGTGTATTCAACAAAATGATGGGTAGAGTTCCATTCGTTTTCCGTTGGCAAGATTTCGTAGGGACCAACTTCGAGAGCGACGCCGAAATCGCCGTCTGTTTGGTACGGCATGGTGTAACGCTCCCACACGGGCACACGCACGCCCGACCGGTCATCGTCGTCGACCAACAAATCTACGAGTGCTTCTCCGAACACTGCAGAGATGAACAAAAACACCAGTGAAACAGCCAACGTCGCACCGAGAACGATGTTGAACTCACGGGTGGTGTTGCTGCCGTTGATGTTGACAGACGATTCATCCATGTCCAACACCTCCGGGTTGTTCGGTCATTGGGTCGCCGCCGCCGTTTTTGATACTATGCACGGGCTGACATACGCCAAATTGAGAACAAGGCTCAAGGACATCCATACTTGACACGAAGGCATGGAGGGCGAGGTTGATGCCATGCGAGCCTCCATTCTCGAGGGTATGCCTTCTGAGTTGCCCCCCCATCCAGGCGTTGATCCTACCGTAGACCACGCCCCCAACAGACGACAAATTCTTTCAAAAGATGAGAAGGTGCTTGCGCTTCAAAATGCATTAAGATACCACCCCCCGAAGCACCACGAGACGTTGATTCCAGAGTTTGTGGAGGAACTCAATACCTTTGGACGCATCATCATGAGGCGTTTTCGACCAACAACCTTCCCTATGAAATCCTATCCTCTGGACGCTTATCCCGCACAGTCCAAACAGGCTGCCGCCATCATGCTGATGATTCATAACAACCTTGACCCACAAGTTGCGCAGTTTCCGCACGAGTTGATCACGTATGGCGGAAATGGTTCGGTGTTCCAAAATTGGGCCCAATATCGACTTGTCATGCGCTATTTGGCGGAAATGACGGACGAGCAGACCTTGGTCATGTACTCGGGGCACCCGCTTGGATTGTTTCCATCTCACGCCGAAGCACCCCGTGTTGTGGTCACCAACGGCATGGTGATTCCGAATTACTCATCGCAAGATGATTATGAACGAATGAATGCGCTCGGCGTCACACAATACGGGCAAATGACGGCCGGCTCCTACATGTACATCGGGCCCCAAGGCATCGTCCACGGCACCACCATCACACTCCTCAACGCTGCCCGCCTCCATCTTGGTTTGGGTGAAGAGGCTAACCTGTCCGGCGTGACGTTCGTTACCAGTGGTCTTGGCGGGATGTCTGGGGCACAAGCAAAAGCAGCCACCATTGCTGGAGCGGCCTCCATCATCGCTGAAACGAACGGTCATGCAGCAAAGAAACGCCACGAACAAGGTTGGCTCACCGATGTCACGGATGACCTCGACCAAGCCATCGATTTGATGGTTAATGCTGCCGAAGAAGGGAAGCCAATTTCTGTCGGCTATATTGGCAACATCGTGGAATTGTGGGAGCGGTGCATTGAGCGGAACGTACGTGTTGATTTAGGAAGTGACCAAACCAGTCTCCACAACCCCTACCAAGGTGGATATTTCCCTGCAGACCGAACCTACGAAGAAAGTGCAAAGATGCTCTCTGAGGAGCCTGAACAATTCAAACGTGAAGTCCAAGAAACGCTTCGCAGGCATGCGCAAGCGATCAATACAATGAGCGAGCGAGGCATGTATTTCTGGGATTACGGCAATGCATTTTTGCTCGAGGCGTCCAGGGTTGGTGCTGATGTGATGGGTGAAAACGGTCGCTTCCGCTATCCCTCCTATGTAGAGGATATCATGGGGCCCATGTGTTTCGACCTTGGATTTGGCCCGTATCGATGGGTCTGCACGAGTGGAAAGGCGGACGATCTTGCCATCACTGATGACATCGCTCGAACCGTGCTTCAGGATATGATGGTTGATGCGCCACAGGAGATCAAGCAACAAATCGGTGACAACCTCCGTTGGATTGAACAGGCCGGTCAAAATCAAATGGTCGTTGGGAGCCAGGCACGAATCCTTTACGCCGACGATGTGGGGCGCAGACAAATCGCTCTCGCCATGAACCAAGCCATCGCAGAAGGTCGCATTGGCCCAGTGGTCCTTGGCCGTGACCACCACGACGTCTCTGGAACAGACAGCCCGTACAGAGAAACTGCCAATATTCGAGATGGTTCAGCATTCACGGCCGATATGGCCGTTCACAACGCTATTGGCGATGCGTTTCGCGGTGCCACATGGGTCAGTTTGCACAACGGTGGTGGCGTGGGATGGGGCGAAGTCATCAACGGTGGAT
>JALRLQ010000230.1 GCA_023254365.1 Candidatus Poseidonia sp.
GTTTGGTTCGCCTTGGTCATGTTGTTGGTGAACTTCTCGGTCACGAACTTCTGGAAGGACTTCTGGAAGTCAGCGACATCGTACCCAGCATCGGTCGTGGAGGTGGAGCCGAGGATGCCGGAAATGATGGAGGCGGTGGTGGGGTTCACCTCGCCCGAATCGGCCGACGAAGCACGGGTGACGGTGAGGCCGAAGTCCTCAACATCGCTTCGAGGCTGGTTCCCTTGGCCAAGTTCAGGCACCTCGTGCTCCTTGTTGGCAAGCTGAGCGACGACGATGGCGATGGCGGCGCCGAGGACAGCCACCATCTCTTCTTGGGTGATCCCCGGTGCTCCGACGGCATTGAATTGCAAATTCGCCGCGCTCAAAACCAACAACGCTCCCGCCGTGAGGGTGGAAACGGCAGCCAGCCGTGGGGCGCGAGGGTCGTGGGCCACAACGGACAATCCTCGGTTAGTGTTTTATTCATTCGCCTTGCTCAGAACGGCGATGTTCAGCGGCACGAACGGTGTTTTCCATCAACATGGCGATGGTCATGGGTCCAACTCCGCCCGGCACCGGTGAAAGCCATCCCGCCACGTCCTCCACTTCAGGTGAGACGTCCCCTGCCAGTCGCCATCCTCGCTCACGGGTGGGGTCGTCCACTCGGTTGATGCCGACGTCGATGACCACGGCACCGGGTTTGACCCAGTCTGCTTTCACCATCTCCGGACGGCCCACGGCCGCCACGATGACGTCCGCTTGTGCTGCTAAGGCCTGAAGGTCTTTGGTTCGTGAATGAGCGACGGTCACGGTGGCATCAGCCCCTTTGGCGGCAAGGAGCAGGGCCGCTGGCATGCCAACGATGCGAGACCGACCCAGCACCACGGCCCGCTTTCCGGCCATCTCAAGGCCGGCCCAATCGAGCATTCGCATTACTCCGCTTGGTGTGCAGGGGAGCATGCCGTCGGTTCGACCTTGAACTA
>JALRLQ010000231.1 GCA_023254365.1 Candidatus Poseidonia sp.
GACGCGGATAACGGATCGCAAGATATGGGGACCATCACCTATACCATCGCGGAATAAACTGTTGAACCCTTCCGGGGGCGCTCCGCGCCCCCGGATCTAAACGCTACGCCATGAAATTTACCACCGTGTTTTTCCTGCTCTGCAGTGTCGTTACAAACGCCCAACTCTTGGTCCAAAGCGGCCTCACTCACCGTTTGAGTGTGGTGCCTGGCGCAACGGAATTGGTCCCAATATCTCTAAAAAATGGAGGCGACGAACCTTTGCTCTGTACCCTTACCCTAAGTGATGTTGTCTCGCATTGTGATAGTGGCTACCGCTATTTGCCGGCGGGCAGTACGGACGAGAGCTGTGCGGCTTGGATGCAGCTCGAGCAAGAGGAGTTTTTGCTGGCTCCGGGGGAAGAGCGCGTGGTGAAAGTCCGCTTCGCGGCGCAGGCAGGATACGCGCGGGCCGGGGCCCGCGCGTCCTTGCTTGTGGACAGCCGCCCGGTCGAAGAAGAACCCACGAACCAATTAAAACTTCGCGTGCGCTACGCCATTCATTTCCATTACCGCAACCCCCTGATTTCCGGGGTCGTGGCCTTGCACGCCGAGCGATTGGAGTGGGTTGGGGAGCGCGATTTCTGGGGGCTGGTGTTTCAAAACAGGGGCAATGTGGATCGCGTGGTGCGGTCGCATGCAAAGCTGTTGGACGGCAGAGGCAAGGTGGTGTATTCCGGGGAGAGTGTGAGTGCGCGGGGGCTGATGCCGAACCAGTGCAGAACGCTCAGATTTCCTAAGCCGGAGGTGCCGGAGGGCGTATACCAATTGGTCGTGGTGAGCGAGACAGATGCGGGGGAACGATTTGGCGTAACACAAGAAATGCGATGGGAAAACTAATACAATTTTTAAGCGCTTGGGCGCTGGTGCTGCCTTTGGTGGCGGGCGGTCAGGTGCTGGAAGCGCGGGGTGATT
>JALRLQ010000232.1 GCA_023254365.1 Candidatus Poseidonia sp.
CATGGCCAATGCCAAGGTGCATGGCCTGGGCGAGCGAATGTCCTTTAGCCGCCTAGACTTGTTTCGAGTGGATCGTGCCTGGTTGGATTCATGGTTTTTCAACTTTAACCATTACTTTAAATTTGGATGGGATGAGTTTCTTTGCAGTGAGCAAATCTTTAGTTGTTTGAATGAAAGAAAGGGCAATCCAATCAACATCTAATTTTATAGCTAGTTGTAAATCCTTTTTGTCCTTTGGAGTAATAATTTTTAAATCAAGTTTGGTATCAGGAATATTCAGTCCCTTGTTGTTTGAGATTTCCCCACCATCAGTTACAACACATTTGATTGAAGTGGGCGACTTTGATTTTACTTTTAAACGAACTTTTCCATCATTAACAAGAAGGCGTTGGCCTACAGATATAGATTTAAAAATTTCTTTATGGGGCAAATATACCCTTTTATTATCTCCATCTTTTTTATTTTGATCAAAAGTAAATTCTTGGTTTTTCTTTAACTGTTCTTTGACATTTGTAAATTTACCGACACGAAATTTTGGACCTTGAAGGTCACCTAATATACAAATGTAACGATTATGCTTTTTTTCTAATTTTCTAACTATTTTAACTTTTTGAATATGGTCCTCTTGAGATCCATGGCTAAAATTTAACCTAAAGACATCAACACCAGCTAAAAAAAGCTCTTCGATAGTCTTCTCAGTTTCGCAAGCAGGGCCTAGAGTGGCGACAATTTTTGCTCGTCTATTTCTTAATTTTAATTGATTCATTTAGGTAAAAATTAATAACATGATATTAGTAAAATGCTATGAGTAAAATAACTAAAGATAATGAAGTTTTGATTAAGGCAAAAGTCCTTGATCATCTAATTGAGCATCTACAAAAAAGAACTGATGTTCAAAATATTGATTTAATGAATCTTAGTGGTTTTTGTCGAAATTGTCTTTCTAAATGG
>JALRLQ010000233.1 GCA_023254365.1 Candidatus Poseidonia sp.
CGCTTCGATGTTCATGACAAAGATTGTCAGTCCCTCGAACTTATCCTTGACGGATCGCATCTCTTCTTGTTGAGATTTGTTTGGCGAGGAGACCCACCGAATCACTCGATGCGGTACATCGTCAGACATATGCTCTGGGATTTCTTTGGCAACCCAGTTGCGATACACGCCCTTCGGAGCGAGGACCAAGGCGAAATCAATCTGTCCGTCGAGATACAACATCCCCATGTTGTCGATCAAAACTTTTGATTTGCCTGTCCCCATCTCCATGAAGTAACCAAATTCTTTTTGGTGCATACCGTTGCATAGTGCAGCAAGCTGATGCTCGAACGGTTTTAGTTTAAAATTATACTTGACAGTCATCACATACCTCCAGTAGAGTCCACCTTACGGACGGCAAAATGGTTTGTCAACCGAACTTAACCTGAAGAGGATGGAACTTATGAGTGACATATTCGAAGACATATTCGACGAGAGCGAAGCACTCGCCAGTGTCGATACAGGAGCAGGGAAAACTTTGAGTACCTTGGTCCGAGAACTCCGTAACGTCGAGCAACAGATCGAGGATGCGGAAGCCAACTTGAAGTATCTGAAGCAACAGAAACACAAGTTGTCTACAGATAACATTCCTGCATTGATGGATGAGATGGGCGTTGATCGTCTTGACGTAGACGGTCTGACCGTTTCGCGTAAGATGATTGTACATGCATCTATTCCTGCGGATCGCAAGGATGAAGCGTTTGCATGGCTGCGTGAAAACAACTTGGACGACATCATCAAGAATGATGTAACCTGTTCGTTTGGTAAAGGCGAAGACAATATTGCGGGGGATGTCGTTGGCATCTTGCAAGAGCGTGGCTTCGATCCCAAGACCAAGACCCACGTTCACCCATCTACATTAAAGGCGTTCGTCAAAGAGCGTGTGACAGATGGGAAACCAATCGACCTC
>JALRLQ010000234.1 GCA_023254365.1 Candidatus Poseidonia sp.
GACATGAAGATCACCGCGTTGAAGGTCAGCCGCCGTTGGAAGTCGAAGATCAGTCTTCAGATGATGAAACATCCTAAGACAGGGCAGGTTGTAAAAATGCCACTGTATGGTAACATCTGGCGCGTGACTTCTGTTGAAGAGACGAACAGAAACGACCAGTCATATGCAAACTACTCTGTTGATATCGAAGGCCGTATTACAGACACGGCTCTGTATCAACAGGCCAAGGCTCTTAGTGTTTCCGTCAGTGACGGTGAAGTGAAAGCTGCTGCTCCAGAGGAGAGGGAATCCACCACCTCTTCACAAGTCTCCTCTGGTTCCTCACAGGAAGAGGACGACGAAATCCCCTTCTAAGCAGCTTGGGGGGAAAGTTTCGGGTAAAAACTTTCCCTCCTCTTTTCACACGGAGCAGTTATGTCACAAGCTAAAAGACTGCTTGCCGCGTATGTCGGAGCGAAAGCTGCGCATGGTACAACCATTGTCGGTCGAACCAATCGTAACGGTAAAGCAGAAGGAAAAAGTAAGATTGTGCGTGAGCCACTGACCGAGGAACTGGTTCAGGGCCACATCGATGGCGTCCATGGCGTGGGTGCTATCCCAATCAACGAAGAGAGTATGTGCAAGTGGGGCGCACTGGACATCGATGTCTATGACCTCGATCACAAGACCCTGCAAAACAAAATACAAAAGTTACAACTTCCGTTATTACATTGCCGCTCGAAGTCTGGCGGTGCGCACCTGTACCTATTTTTGAAAGAGTTCGAACAAGCGGCAGCGGTGCGCGACTACCTGACAGAGATGTCGATAGCACTGGGGCATAGCGGTTGCGAGATATTCCCGAAGCAAGACACGATCATCGCGGATCGTGGTGACGTAGGGAACTTTATCAACATGCCGTACTACAATGCAGAGTTACCGCAACGGTACTGCTTTAAT
>JALRLQ010000235.1 GCA_023254365.1 Candidatus Poseidonia sp.
GACGGCACCGGCGGCCACGCTGGGAAATTCCTTGGCTACTGCGACGGCAACGAGGTCCAAGACACGGATTGTCCTGCCGGGGCGTCCTCTTACACGGTTCCTGATGAAGCAGACAATGGCCTGCTGCATGAGGTGTGTACTGTTTCCATGGCCAAAACCAGCGCCCCCAACACCGGTGGCAGTCAATTCTTCCTGATCCCAGAAGACAGCAATAACGGGGAAGGCCCAAGTTGGCTTGACGGCGTTCACACCGTGTTTGGCAGCGTGGTCGGAGGATGTGACCTCGTCACCTCGATTTCCGAAGTTGAAACCGGCTCCGGAGACCGTCCAGTGACCGACGTTGTGATCGTTCAAGCACTTGTGGATTATATCCCACTTCACGATGTGGATGAGGACGGTATCGAAAATGAGGATGATAACTGCCCCAATGAAGCCAACACAAATCAAACTGACACAGATGGAAATGGGATTGGCGATGCATGCGACGAACCCTTGCCTGACAACGACAACGACGGTGTTTGGGATGGAGAAGACCTCGATGATGACGGAGATGGGATGAACGATGAGGACGACGCGTTTCCTTTGGACGCTAACGAAACCACCGACACCGACGGGGACGGCATCGGCGACAACGCCGATGCGGACGATGATGGTGACGGCGTGGCCGACACAACGGACAATTGCCCGTTCGTGGCCAACGAGGCCCAAGAAGACGCAGACGGTGACGGCATCGGTGATGCTTGCGACGCAGAAAACGGCGAAACCCCCTCGGTTCCTTCGGTGGGCTTCGTCTTCACAGTCCTGACCTTCCTCGGGGCTGCGGCGTTCCTACGACGTGACTGAAGCCATCGCTTCGGCGGTTGCTTTGGCGTAAGAGACTTGAAGAACAGCCATCCAAGCCCGCTTACAGGAGGGTTCGGCTTGGCGACGATCA
>JALRLQ010000236.1 GCA_023254365.1 Candidatus Poseidonia sp.
TTCTATCGACTACCGCTTAGTGCCTGATGATCCTGCATTACCGAACGGCTTAGACGAACGCATCCTCATGCCCAAAATGCTCCTTAAGAACCCCGCAATCACAGGTCGAATAGAATTCGTACGCCAAAAAATGGGTTTACCTAGGCTCGATGACGAATCCCGAGAACAGCTCTGGAATGCCACCTTTGCAGCTGTGCACGATATGGAAACAGCACTTGATTTTGTTCGAGCGAACGCTCAAGGGTTTAACGTCGACCCCAACAAAATCGCGGTGGGCGGCTTCTCTGCTGGCGCTATCACGGCCATTAATCTCGCCTACGGTAAACGAGCAGAGGTTCAAGCGGTCATTGCGTTCTCCGGCACAAGCTGGGGCTACGATTTAACCAAGACACTCAACAAGGACGCCCCGCCACTGTTGCAATTCGCGGGGCAATGGGACTTACCCGGCATTCGTCTCGGCCGTGGTGTGCATCAACGCCATCAACAACGGCGATGGCGGGGCGTTGTTGAGCCTCTTGTGGGTTGGCGGGGCCCTGGGTGGACTCGTCATTGCCTTGGTTGTCATGTTCGTGCGCCCACAAAACCCGGCAGCGTTGATGAGCCTCTATGCGATTCTTGAAGGAGCGTTCATTGGAGCCTTTTCGTTGGTCTTTGAGTCCATGTACGACGGCATCGTCCTCCAAGCGGCCTTTGGCACCGTGGGCATCACCGCCACCATGTACTTCATGTACGCCTCGAAGACCATTCGACCCACCCCCACGTTCAACAAGGTCATCAGCGGACTGGTCATCAGCATCATGTTCCTCTACTTGACGTCCTTCCTCCTGAACCTCTTCACCGGGTACTCGGTGCCGTTCCTCCATTCGTCGGGACCCATCGGGATTGC
>JALRLQ010000237.1 GCA_023254365.1 Candidatus Poseidonia sp.
GGTCGATGCTGTAAGCATCGAGGTTGGAGATGTGGAATTCTTCCGAGAAGTTGGGGTTGTTTGAGGTCCATCCATCGGCCCCGTCCGACGTCCCGTCACCGTCACGGTCCGGACATCCGTCCTTGTCGACCGTTGAGGTTCCGTAGGCCCAGGGACAATCGTCAACGCTGTCTTCAAAGCCGTCACCGTCAGAATCCGCAGCGCTGACCACGGGCGTCAATGAAAGCAACATCAACGAACACAAAAGGAGGGCGAGCAGGCGCGATGAGCGAGAGGTCAAAACCGAGTTTTTCGCCATGTTCTCCCATCATCATTTGAATAAAAGGGTTGTTGCGAATCTGAGCAAACTTGCATCATCCGAAGTTCTCGGTTGCTGCCCCCTTGCAGACCGCCACAGAAGGCAAGTCTTGAACAGGGAAAACGCTCACCAAGCACCATGGCGGGCGACATTCCCAAGGTCAATGTTGCCGCTCGTGACCGCGTGTTGTTGCACCTGTTGGCCAACGATGAGTGGGCCGACCGTTACATGGTGCCCCCCAGCCTCACTCGACCGGGCATCGCTGAGGCCTGCGCCCAACATCCCCCCAACGTCAGCCGAACCATGCGGGATTTGCTGAAAGAAGCGTTTGTCGAAGAACACACTCGCTCCGTTCAAGGTGACGAACGCCGCCAAAAAACGTGGCAATTGACCCCAAACGGTAGAGCCCATGCACGTCAGCGACATGCCGGTTTGGAGGACACCAAAGTGCTGGTCCGAAACGTGGATGGCGAATTATTGGAAGTCAAAGCGGCCGATGTGCCGTCCTTACTGGCCACCGAACTCTCGCTTCTTCAGATCCTTCTTCACGCCCAACACGAAG
>JALRLQ010000238.1:0-317 GCA_023254365.1 Candidatus Poseidonia sp.
ATGTAGTATCTGTAGGATCTTGTACACCATAACCAGTTTGTCCAGTTGGGAAAGATGCGCCTCTAGTTACACCAGCACCGATATCGTTGTTAGCAGATGCAGAAATTTCTGTGTCTGCTTCATTGAAGAAAGCTTCAGCGCGTTGATCTTCGTTACCAGCAGTTGGCTTAGCATTCTTAGCAGGATTATTAGCGTACTGTGAACGCATTGCGAAGATGAGTCCAGTTGGACCAGTCATTGGTTGAACACCGCAAATGTCATATGCGATCATTTGAGGAGCAGCACGACGAATCAGTGAGATCAGAACTGGGTCAAAC
>JALRLQ010000238.1:327-858 GCA_023254365.1 Candidatus Poseidonia sp.
AGTACCATCACCACCAGAAGTGCCGAAAGCGTTAGTTGGCGCAGCTTCTCCGAGCAGAGTAGGTGTTTGATAACCACCGGATGCGTTTTGCATTGCATCTTGTTGTTGGTTTTCTAGAAGCTGTGCAACAACTTCTCTCTTGTGAACATCTTCAATTTTTGGCAGGTCTGGGTGTTCCAGAACTGGTTGCCACTTTTCTACTAAAGTATTAACAGACATTGTTTTCTCCTTGTTGAGGTTTTATCTTTTTATTCAATGTTATATTATTTATAAAAACTTACTTTTTGATGGTTCTAGAAATAGCGTCCATATAAGATCTCATTTCAGGAGCAACAGCTTCTGAAAGTTCTTCGTATTCTACATATGGATCAGCATCTTCGTTTAAAATAACCGAAGATGTAGGACTTGCAGTTTCAGAACCAAAATAATGTTCTTTCAGAGTTTCAAGTTTTGCTTGAAAATCTTCAGCGTCATTTGACTCAATTGATTCTGCAAATTCACGCAGTTTTTCCGCATCAGTTCCGATCATAT
>JALRLQ010000239.1 GCA_023254365.1 Candidatus Poseidonia sp.
AGAGCCGGTAAGGAGAACTCCCGAGGCAATGGCCAAGACGCCGTAAGGAATACCAAAGACCCCCCAGCCTTCTTCGTAGCCGGTCGCCACGGAGAGTTCTCGGTCAGAGAGTGCGCCGTATTCTGCTTCCAGTGCTGTGGTGGCGACGTCACCGCCCATCATGTAGTTCATTATGCTGAACAAAATGTTGACGATTCCAACGCCAATGAGCCAGCCTTTCGGGTTTAGTATTGTTTTTGCATCCATAAAGTATCACTTTGCCATGCAACACTCGTTCTGACATATAATCACAGCAGACGATATTGAGAAATCAAGGGCTCTTTGGAAGGTCGTATTCACCGCCCGAGAGCATCCCTTCGAACAAAAACGGCCCTGCCGGCACCACCGCCGCAATGAAGCCGTGAACGAGCGCCGTTCGGTTCCAGTGCTTGCCCACGCCCATCAGCAGCAGCCCGACGTAGGCCACGAACAGACCGCCGTGGATGGAGCCGAACAGGGAGACCATCTCGGGCTCGCCGGCGAAGTACTTCATCGGCATTGCATAGAACATCAAGATGAGGAAGGAAAAGCCCTCCAAGTAGCCGACGAACGTCACCCAGTGCTTCACACCTTGACCTCGACCATCGGCCTACTTGAACCGCACGAGGGGCAGAGTTGGTCGTCGCTCTCCCCGTAATCGTGCTTGCACGCCGGGCACGAGGAAGCGAGTTCCATCTGGCCCATCGCTTCCACCGCTTCGCCCTGCAGGGACAAGTAGCCGCTGGCGACGTTGCCCACCGTGTAGCGGCCAGCGCCACCCAGACGGACGAGGAGATCGGGCGGAAGGGTCACCGTCCCCGTTTCGTCGATGATGAG
>JALRLQ010000023.1 GCA_023254365.1 Candidatus Poseidonia sp.
TTCAGACATGGGTGCTGAGAAATTCATGCACATCAAGGCCGCCACCTCGGGCAAAGCACCGGACTGCGTGGTGATGAACGTCACCGTTCGCTCAATGAAACTCCATGGAGGAGCCTTCGGCGACCGAGGGGGCATCCGTCCCGACAAAGCGACCCTCGAGGCTGAAAACGTGGAAGCGGTCACGATGGGAGCCAAAACGAACCTCGACCGCCACATCCGCAACATGGCGGCGTTCGGTGTACCGGTCGTGGTCTCCATCAACAAATTCGCCTCCGATACGGATGCAGAAATTGCTGCGATCACCAACGCTGCTCACGAGTCTGGTGCGAAATCTGTGTGCGTGACCGAAGTTCACGCTCGCGGTGGAGAAGGCGGCAAAGACTTGGCTGAAGCGGTCGTTCGGGCTGTTCAGAACCACATCGCTGACGGACGACCGTTCGTTCCCCTGTTTGAGACGAAAGCCGATGTGCTTGACAAAGCCACCTCCATCGCCACCCGTCTCTACAAAGCAGAAGGGCTCGCGCTCACGCCTTCCGCCTCAAAGCAACTCGAACGAATCCGAAGTTGGGGCTACGGCCATCTCCCGGTTTGCATGGCCAAAACCCAGTATTCCTTCTCCCACGACGCCTCAATGTTGGGCGCTCCGACAGGATTCACGGTGCCGGTGCGAGAATTCCGACTCAATGCTGGAGCAGGGTTCATCGTGGCCGTGCTTGGCGACATGATGACGATGCCCGGTTTGCCGAAGCGTCCAGCTGCGTTGGACATGGATATGGATGAAGATGGGAACCTCCTCGGCGTGTTCGGGTGAGGCCATGGACATCCTGACGCGAGACCATCACGAGTGGCGACTTCGCGTGCAAACCGTCGACGATTTGTGGGTGCTCCAGCGGCTGCTTTCACCCGGTATGTCCTTGGCCATGTTAGGCGAACGTCGCGATCAAACCACGGGCGGTGATGATGGGGGCCGTGCCAAGCAGGCCGAACGCAAGAAAATGTGGATTCAATTGGCGATTGAACGCAGCGAACATCAATCCTTCACGGACGTCTTGAGGGTTCACGGCATCATCGAACAAGCGCCCATGGACATTGGCATGCACCACACCCATATCGTTGAATTGCGTGACGAAGTGGTGCTCCATTCACCCAAAGGGTTCAGCAAAATGGACGGTGACCTCCTAGACGAGAGTGTCAAATCAGGCCAGCAAGGCCAAGTTGCACTGTTGGTTGTGGAAGGTGATGAGATCATCCTCTTCTTCGTCACCGCCCGAGGTTTGCGAGAAAGCGCCACGTGGACCATGCGAGGAGGAGGGAAGCGGGGTGACCTGCGACAAACCGACAGCATCGCTTCCCAATTCCGAGCCAAGGTGGTCGACGGATTAACCCAACAGTTGGATGAACACATGCCGCTTGTCCTGTGCGGCCCGGGCAAGAACCGGGACCGCATGCAAGAGGACCTGAAGGCTGCAGGCCACACCCGGTCAATGATGTCGGTCGGCACCAGCATGGGAGGACGTGGAGCCGCCAACGAGGTGTTGCGAGAGGGTTTGGCAGGCCAACTGTTGGCCGAGCATCGCATGGTGCAAGAAATCACCCTCCTCGAAGAAGCCTGGCAGCGCGTCTCAACCAACGGTGCGGTCGCCTACGGGCGAGAAGCGGTCGAACAGGCCGTGAACGAGGGCGCGGTGGAAACGCTCCTCATCGGTGCTGACGTGCTGCGCGACGATTCGGTCGAGGGAGGAAACCCTTGGACATCCATCGTTGAGGCCGTTGAGCAATTTTCCGGCACGGTGATTCAGTGTTCCGTGGACCACGACGCAGGAGAACAATTGCTCGGATTTGGCGGTGCTGTAGCGCTGCTACGCTACAAGGTGTGAAGCATGAACATCATCCATTTCCCCGACCTTGGCGAGGATATCCGTGCCTCGCTTCAAGGCAAGCGATGGTTGGTGCTGCGAGCAGATGACCTCCCCCATGCCACCGCTGCGCTGGCGTTCAGCGAACTGGAGGACGTGCTGGTCGCTGTTGACCACCGTCATCGTTCGGTTGAACAGGGCTTGTGGATGCGAGCTGTTCATCTCTTGCTGGTGGACGAAACCAATGATGCCGAGGCCTTGCAGCGTTCTTCGGGCATCACCCGCGTGGCAATTGCGGATGGTGGGGTTGAACAGCACTTGTGGTAGTGGGTCTGGAGGGACTCGAACCCTCGATCAACTCCGTGTAAGGGAGGTGTCATAGCCGCTAGACCACAGACCCAACTCGCCGTGGAGAAGTCCCCTTTTCAAGAATACGCCATGTGCGGTAACCTCAAGACGGGGAGCCATGAGACCCGTGCAATGGATGCCAATATCCAGAACGCGGCCGCCCGCCTGAGCCGTCGGCTCAAGGAGGGGAATCACACCATCACCTTGGCTGAATCGTGCACGGGCGGATTGTTGGCCAGCACCCTGACCGATATTGCCGGTTCGAGCAGGTGGTTCCAGCGAGCCTTCATCACGTACGCCAACCAAGCGAAGATCGAGGAACTTGGTGTTGACCCAGAAGACTTGGCCACGAAAGGTGCCGTTTCAGCCCAGGTGGCGATTCAAATGGCCAAGGGCGCCCTTGCTCGAGCCAACGCTGATTTCGCCATCGCCGTGACGGGAATCGCAGGACCCACCAACGAAGGCAGCAACAAACCCGTCGGGACGGTTTACGTTGGCATTGCCTCACGCACCTGGGCCAACGCCAAGCGCACCCAAATTGGAGGAACACGTGCTGAAAACAAGTCCGGTTTCGTTCATTTTGCCTTGCTCACGGCCATGGATTGCTGGGACCAAGCGATGCAACGCATGGAAGAAGAACAAGCGCAGGAAATCCGGGACATCGAAGAAGCGATTCGAATCAAGGAAGAACAAGAAGCGGCACGTGCCCGCCGGGATGAAGAGGCCCGTGAAAAGGCGCCATGGCAGGACGAGGCGTGGGAAGGCGAGGTTGGTGAAGAAAAGGATGTCCTCGACGTAGAGTGGGCCGATGGCGAGGAATGAGTCGCCGGCACCATAACTTCCGACCCACATACCTTTTGAACGGTCGTGCGTCTTTCGGTTCATGGGTGAGTCGTGGTCAACCATTGCTTCCCTGTTAAGGCAGCAAAAATTGCTGGCACCGCAATCCCTGCACGACCGGTTGTTGGGGCTTGAAAATCCAAATCAGGTCATCACTGCAGCCGGTGCGTTGGATCTTTCAGGCGGGATGTTGACGGCAGCCATGCTCGATGCCATGATCGCTCATGCCGGCGGTGAGGTCTCCACCCCTACCCCGTCGCCGTCCGTTGTGACCCAGCCCGCGACCGACCTCGCTCGAACGGTGGCTCCATTGAAAGAACCGGAACCCGTTGACCTGTTGCTTCGCAACAACCTTCCCGATTGGAACCAAGCCGATTTTTCGATGCATGCAAGTGACGCCGCCTCGGACATCACCGTTCACTACGATATCACTGGAAATTCCACCACAGAAGGGAAAATGTCGGACATCACAGCCTGTTTCAACGACCGCCTGAAGACCATTCGGAAACTCATCATCCAAAACTCCAATCTCCCAAGAAAAAACCAGGAAATCTCTCGTCTCCAAGCAGAATTCTCCCGCTACCAAGGCTATGAAAACAAGGCCGTCGCCATCGGTCTGGTCAACGAACCGAGGTACACCAAAAACGGGCACTTGATGTGGGGTTTGGAAGATGAAACCGCAGAGATGACCTGCTTGCTAACCAAGCGCACCGGGGAGGACCGGGACCGCGCCCACGAAGCGATTCTCGAGGCTGGATTGATGCCAGACGATGTGTTGGGTGTCTCCGGCACCTTCAGTCAAACAGGCGACGTGTTCTACGTTGATGACCTGCACTTCCCCCTCGAGACCAAGCACCAGAAGGTAAGCGCAGACCAGGGCGTGAGCGTGGCGTTCCTCTCCGACATTCACGTCGGCTCCAAGACCTTCCTCGAAGCCCAGTGGCACAAAATGGTCCGTTGGTTTCACACCGACCCGCTTGCAAAGACGATCAAGTACCTCATCCTTTCAGGGGATTGCGTCGATGGCGTGGGCATCTATCCCGGTCAGGACAAAGAGTTGGCTATCCCTGACCTGTTCAAACAATACAGTGAGTTCGCTCGTCTGTTGGAACTCTTGCCTGAGTGGGTTGAATGCCTGATGTTGCCCGGAAACCACGATGCCGTTCGACCCGCTGAACCCCAACCAACGTTCGAAAAAGACATCCAGCAGGATTACAACACCACCACCTTTGTTGGCAACCCCTGTGATTTCTCGCTTCACGGTGTTCGCCTACTGTCCTACCACGGTAAATCGATTGACGATTTTGTTGCAGGTTTGCGGACCGTCACGTACGCCGACCCCGTGGAAGCGATGCGAGAAATGCTGCGCCGCCGACACCTTGCACCCCAATGGGGCGGGAAAACACCGCTATCACCCGAACCTGAGGACGGTTTGGTGATCCGTGATGTTCCGGACATCTTCGTCACCGGTCACGTGCACGGACACGAGTGTGTTGATTTCAGAGGCACGACGCTGGTCTGCTCGAGCACATGGCAGGACCAAACCTCGTACCAGAGGATGTTGGGCTTCCAGCCAAAGCCGTGCATGTTGACCATCATCAACTTGCAGAGCCACAAGTCGATTTCCATTCCATTCGCGTGAACATCACTGCCAAGGGTCGTCGTCCTTCGGTCCGTTGCGAACCCTCAGGAAAGCGAGGAGAACGAGCAAGACCACCACAAGCGCCGCCAGTTGAATCGACGTGTTCGATACGCTCGAAGCATCATCCTCACCGTCATCCAACGGCGAACCATCGTCGTTGGCTGGGTCGTCAACCGTTGCTCCAACCGATACCGTGAACGTCAACGTGCTGCTGTTGCTGTTGCCGCTCGCGTCCGCGCTGACGACCTCGAGGTCGTACGAGCCATCGGGCAACACATCGGTGGTAAACACGTGGTTCTTCTTGGTCGCAAAACCGTCCTCATGCACCGATTGTTCGTTGAGGAGGATGGCTTCCGTGGCGCTCTCTGAGGTGTACCACGTGACCGTCACGCGCCCGTCCTCGAGCACTTCGGCAGCGAGGTTCAAGACGTCGGGAGGCGTTTCATCGAGGACGGATCCGGTTGTGAACGTGACGAGCACGGTCTCGGTTTCGTTGGCACCGATGTGGGCCACATAGGTGGTGTTGACCTCCAAGCCGGTGAGGGTCACGGCGTGATCGGTCCCTGACGCAGTCCAAACGCGGTCATCTGTTTCGGTGGGAGTTTCTCCTTCAACAGCGAACTGGACCGATGTTGCATCGGCAACGGTGGTCGACCACGTAAGGACGGCTGAGCTTGCTGTGACGGTGTCCACCGATGCGCCAAAGATTTGCTGCGGCACTTCGGGCATCTCAAAGCCGGTGAGTTGGGCGTAGGTGTGTCCGGCGACATCGTAACTTGAGAGCATGGCGGTTTGACCTTCGCCGTCCAGGATGACATCGATGATGTTCGGGTCGTAATCGATACCGTCGTCCGGTGCAGGGTTGGCACCGCCTCCCAGTGTCCACGTTGCGGCGTTTTCCATCACGTCTCGCCATTTGCCGGTGCCAAACCCGTCTTGACTTCCAATGACGATGATGTAACGGTAGTTGGGGATGTCCGAACCGATGACGTCCTTGCTGACGGTGAACGTGATGGTCTTCGCCTCCACGTCACCGGTCACATCAATGCCTCGAGCGGAGGCACTTCCGGTTTCAGCTTGCACCGCTTGCACCGCACCCGGCTCACCCGTGCCGCTGATGGCTACTTCCCAAGCCCAATCGGGATGGACCTCGGCATTGGCTCCCGTGAGCATGGAGGTTCGACCGTAGGTGGTTTCACCTTGGTCGACGTAAATCTGGACAATCTGGTGGCTGAATCCGTTGGCCAGCCCCCAAATATCGGTCATTTCACTCATCGTGAGAATAAACTGCGCATTCCACGCACTCTGCCGAACCGTGAGGTGCGTGGCGTCCCAAAGCCCGCCTCCTGAGGGCGTGTTGAAATCGGTTGCGAGCGGATAGACGTAATCCCCGTCACCCGTTTCATCGCCAACAGCGTCGTCCAACTCCAGCAGGGTCACCCACTCTTCAAGGTCGGGCAACACCATTTCGGCAGGCGCAGGAGGAGCCATTTCAGCATCGACTCCATCGCCATAGGACAACGAATCTCGCCAAGAGGTGACGACCTTGACGCGAGTGGAGTAACGGGGTGCAAGGCCGATATCGGCCCATGGAATGGCAAATTCATACACGTCATCCACGGCACAGCCGCCGAGATTCGAACTGCCCGAAAGCACCCAACGCTCCTGGTCACCCACTTTGCCTTGAGCACTGAACAAATTCCACTTCGCACGGCCGTCCTCACGCACCGTATCAAAGTCGAACGCCACCATGTACTTGGAGGGGAAACCAAGGATTTGATTCCCGTAATAGGTACGGAAATTGGTTTCTGCCTCGTTGAAGTTAACGGCGTTTGGCTGCATGAAGTAAATCGCCAAATCGGGTGAAGTGTAGGCTCCTTCGCCGGAAGCGTTGGCAAGTTCCTCGGCCGTGGTTGCATCCACGCGGAAGAAGACGTTTGAAGCGTCGTAACCGAAGTAAAACGATTCAATGTCAAAATCACCACCGGAGACCGGCGCGTCGTACCGGGCTGCACCGTCCCATTCACCCGGGAGCGCTACGCCGTCGATCATCGGCTCAACAATGCCGCTCGCTGCGGGGTTGGCGATGGCAGGGTTGGTCCACAAGTCCTGAAGATAGGGTGGAAGGTCAAGATTGATGGCGCGGTAGATGTTCGACAGATGCACCTTGAACAACACGTCCCAGTTCTCGTCATAACCGCTGTCTTGGTCGAGACCGTACCACCAATACCAGTCGCTTCCTTCTGCGATGTACAAGGATTCCCAGGCGGCTGGAAGCCCAGGGTCGTTTGGATGACCTTCCTCGAACGCCACCAACGCCTGCCGCGCTTCAACGAGGCGTTGCCAAGCCAGACTCTCTTCTTCTTCCCCTGCCCACGTGCGAAGGGTTCCATCAATCCACGAACCGGTGCCGATGGTCTCAATGGCCGGAAGGGTGGTGCCTTTGGTCAAGAATTCTGATGGCGTGGTGGTGACGATGGTCGGGTGGTCGGCCAAACGTCCGTACCATTCGGCCATGAAGGGGCGGGCGTTGTCCTGATGTTGGAATTCTGACATGAACATCCAGTTCTCACCATCGAGGGCCACGGTCAGCAAATGGTCGGACGGGTCTTCGCCCGCATCGAGCAGTTGTTGACGCACGTTGTCGATGTAAGCGATGAAATCGGAGACGGCTGCCTCGGGCGTCATGGTGCCGTATTGGAAGGCAATCCGGTCGGAAATGACGCGGTCCCGGAACACCACGGCCACTTCGCCGCCTTCGGCACCCGTTACGGTCCATGGCGTGGCCAAATTGGCGGCATCCTCCACGTCGATCAGTTGGCCATTGCTATCGGTTGACTGCTTCAGAATCTCTTCGTCGGTGACCATCCATTGGATGCCCACATCACTGACCGGCTCGACCATCGGAGGGGACACCGCCTCTTCGCTCGGCCACATGCCGGTCGGGCGGAATCCAAGTTCGGCCTCAAACAAGTCCATGCCCGTGACCAAATGGCTCTGAACATCTTCGGGCCACGCTTCTTTGTTCACGCGGATACCGTCTTCCATGGTCCAACCGTCCATCATCAGCAGCGGCATGATGGGGTGATAGTACGGCGTGGTGGTGAGTTCGACCTGCCCGTTGGCTGCCAGTTCGCTGTACATGGGCAGGACGTTGCCCATGTGGTCGTGTTGAGCGTCCAGCACATAGGCGAGGTCAGCCAGGTCGTACTGCCCGTTTTGCATGAACAGCGCAATGAGGCCTTCGTCGCGGTGGCTTGCATTGTAATCACCCAACACGTAATCTGGCGAAAACTGGTAGAGGTACCAGAGCACCTGCAAATCAAGGAAATCCTGGGGCGCCAGGAGTTCATCGTCCATGATGGTGGCGGGTTTCAGGTTGTGGAGCGTCATATCGTAGAGTTCCTTGTAGCGAGCACTGGAAGGATAGAGCCAGCCCAACTTTTCATCGCTCTGAGACACATTGTAAATCCAGCCGCTGTTCCAAAAGGACTGGAATTGCATCGTGTGAAGTTCGAGGTCGGTTGCGTTGGGATACCCGCCTTCACTCCACGACCGCTTGGCAATGTCGGTGTGCACGTCCAGCGTCTCTTCGGTGTGGTAGTCAACGAGTTGCTCAATGAAGGAAGGCACGAGGTTGTAGGTGACCTTGGTCTCGGTATCGGCGAGGATGCCGGGCGAATCCACGTATTCCGTCATGGCATGCACGCGAACCCAAGGCATCTCGTACATCCCGGTGAGTTTGTTCTTGTAGTACGGTTGATGTTGGTGGAAAATAATCGCCAAATTGAGCGCATCGTCCACCTTGTCAACCCCGCCTGTTTCAACAACGGGGATGGTTTGTGGAGACGTGACGTTGGTGATGTTGTCAACGTGCCAGGCGTGCGTGAAGGTTTCAGCGCCGTTATTGGATGAAGGATTTTGCAAGGGAAACGACGTCCATACGTGCCCTTCGTCTTGCCATTGGGCGTAGACGAGGATCTCAAAACCATCCGGCGAACCGAGCGCCTCCCACGGCAGGGCGAGTTCGGTCACGGCGTTGTCAGCCCAACCTGCATACAGGTCAACATTGGTCGACATGTCCTGCCATGAACTGCCGTCGTGTGCGATGTGCTGGAAGTAGGTGTCGTCCTCCAAGACAAAACCGTGGTCGGCTGCGAAGGGCAGGGTGTGAGCAAAGCCCCAATCACGAGCCAGCACCGAACCTCCTTCGGAGGTGTTCAGGTAAACGAACAAATCTGCTCCTGACGTTGTGGACTTCCAATCGGTTCCTTCCCAACCGATGAAGAGCATCGTCTCGTTCCATGTCAGCCGAAAGTCAACGCCGTTGGCGTCGGTGGCCATGAGGGTGTCTGAGTCCCAATCTGCAAACGACCCGTCTGCGTTGATGTTTTCAGGGGTCGTTCCATGAACGCTTGATGCAAAAAGGGATGCAAAAAATATCAGCACCAGGAACATGGCCTTGAGCCGCATGAAAGCAGACGGGGAGTGATAATTAGAAAGGCTTTATCGCTTTCATTCATGCATGGGGCCCAAAGGTGTGCTGTGCCACCTCACCTCGCTCCCTGACGCTGGCCTCGGCGGTGCTCGACGCTTTTTGGATTGGATGAGCGACGCCGGGTATTCTGCGTGGCAAATGTTGCCGGTCACGCCCCCGGACGAGCACGGGTCCCCCTATGCTTCACCTTCGGCTTTTGCGGGGTGGCCCGAACTCATGCAGAGTCAGCGCATAGAAACCAACGCCGAGGACGGGTACTGGATGGATGATTGGGCCTTGTACGCCGCCATCAAGCAAGCGCACCAAGGTCGGCCGTGGTTCGAATGGCCCGAACCATTGCGGAACAGGGATGGTCAGGCAATGGAAGCCTTTCGAGCAGATGCCCAAGTTCATCTTGACCAACAAGGAAGATTCAACGCTGCTTGGGCCGACCTCAAACACGAAGCCGCAAACCAAGGTATCCAACTCATTGGCGACGTCCCTATTTTCATCTCCCACGATTCTGCCGATGTGTGGGCGCACCGGCACCTCTTCCAACTGGACGAGAACGGTATGCCAACCCATGTCGCCGGCGTCCCCCCGGACTATTTCAGCGAGGATGGGCAGCGCTGGGGAACGGTGCTTTACGATTGGGAGGCGCACCGCAAAGATGGCTGGCGATGGTGGAAAGAGCGATTGAAGCGCATGTTCCGGCTGTTCGACGCCGTCAGAATCGACCACTTCCGCGGCATCCATTCAAACTGGGCCATTCCTGTGAACGACGAACATGCCAAAAACGGTCACTGGCAAACCGGGCCGGGCGATGAATGGCTTGCGGCCATGGTTGCTCTGGTCCCTTCACCCGAGAACATCCTCGCCGAGGATTTGGGCATCATTCCGGATGAAGTGATCGACTTGCGTCGTCGTTTTGGCCTCCCAGGCATGGCCGTTTTGCATTTTGGTTTCCACGGTGACAACGCCAACAACCCCCACCACCCCGCCAACATTCAACCCGACCAAGTGGTGTACACAGGCACGCACGACAACGACACGACGATGGGGTGGTGGGACGCACTCGACCCGGCCACCCAATCCGAGGTTTCATCGCTCATGAAACCCAATGAATCCCCTCCACAGGCCCTCATCCGTATGGCTCAATCCTGCAACGCAAGGATGAGCATGGTTCCGTTACAGGACGTGCTCGAATTGGATTCCTCGGCACGTATGAACACGCCGGGCACAGCCCATGGGAATTGGAAATGGTCATTTTCTTGGGACGATTTATTTCATGGACAAACATGACGACCGTGAATCTCTTAACCCGTTTTTTCTTGGCTGGCCACAATGACCACGATTGCCTATTTCACGGCGGAAATTGGGCTCTGGTCTGAACTCCACACCTATTCGGGTGGATTGGGCGTTCTGGCGGGCGACCACGTCAAAGCAGCAGCGGATGCAGAGTTGCCCTTGGTGGCCATGAGCTTGCTCTACAGAGAAGGCTACGGAAGGCAACATTTGGATGCCAAGGGGGAACAAACAGAGTCGTACGCACCCATCGACCCTGCTGACCATTTGGTCGACACCGGTCATGTGATTCAGCTGCCGCTTGACGGTGAAACCCTGTACGCCAACGTATGGAAAACCAACGTAACAGGCGTCAGCGGCCACGTGGTGCCGGTGTACTTCCTTGACACCCACCACCCCAACAATTCCGCTACCTTCATTGGACTGGGTTCCCGTTTGTACGGCGGTGACGACCAAACACGGATTCGTCAGGAATACCTCTTGGGCGTGGGTGGGGTTCGCACCCTTCAGCAACTCGGCCACGACTTTGCTGGCATGCACCTGAACGAAGGGCACTGCACGTTTGCCATGTTGGAGATGCTCAACCAAGGCTGGACCAGAGAGGAACTCGCACAACGCACGTTGTTCACCACGCACACCCCTGTTCCTGCAGGACACGATCGGTTTGACTGGTCAGCGGTCGAAGCCGTGATGGGGCCCCTCCTGCCTGCGGATGCCCGTGACTTGGTGAAAGGGGCAGGTGACCCTGAGAACGGTGAACGGTGTTCAATGTCCCATCTCGCTGTTGCACTGGCCACCTCGGTCAACGCGGTGTCCAACCTCAACGCTCACGTGGCCTCGACGATGTTTGCTGACGCTCACATTGCACCCATCACCAACGGCGTCCATCACATCACCTGGACCTCGCCAACGATGGGGCAAATGTTTGACCAGCAACTTCCGGGATGGAGAGAAGACCCCGGGCAATTGGCCTATGCAGGAAGCATCCCCGACAACGCATTGCTCAGTGCAAGAGCCACCAACCGGCGGATTTTGCGAGAATTGGTGAAACTCTCGACCGGCGTGGAATTGGAAGAGCACCGCCTGACCATTGGATTTGCACGGCGATTTGCCACCTACAAGCGAGCAAATTTGGTATTCAGTGACCTTCAACGACTCCGCGCCATCGGTGCAGGCAACATTCAATTCGTGTTCTCTGGAAAAGCGCACCCGAAGGACGAAGGCGGCAAGCAATTGATTCGAGACATCTTCGCCTCGGCCGGTGAGGTCGAGCAGGATATTCCCGTGGCCTTCATTGAAAATTACGACATGGCCACCGGCTTGGCCATGACCAGTGGCGTTGATATTTGGCTCAACAACCCCATCCGGCCGTTGGAAGCCTCCGGAACCTCGGGCATGAAAGCCGCCATGAACGGTGTTCCAAATTGTTCGATTCTTGACGGATGGTGGCCTGAGGCTTGCGAACATGGCGTCAACGGTTGGCAAATCGGTCAGGCCGAAGACGAACGAAACGATGAACGGGACGCTGAAAACATCTACAATGTCCTCGAAAACGATGTGCTTCCCATCTGGAAAGAAGGCGGAGCCCGGTGGGCCAAAATGATGCGAGCGAGCATTGCGACCTCTGCCCGCTTCACAGGTGCAAGGATGATCGCCGACTATCTCCACTTCTACGATCAGTTTTCGTCGTGAGGTGGGTCCTGCTCAACCATCGTCTCCATCAGCTCGGGCGGGCGACGAGCACCCAACCAGAGCATCAGGCCGACCACAACGATGAGGCCGACCAGCACGTTTCGAACAACCGTTGCCGAGGAGGAGCCGGTTGTGGAGGTTTCATCGCACGGGGCACAGTCGACCACCGGACACATCTCATCGCTTGGCACCTCAAACGTGTCTCCACAGCATCCTTCGCAGGTTTGCATCGTTGCGTTACCGTTGGTTTCGTTGGTGTCCGTCGAGCCGGTGGTGTTCGTCGAATCCGTGGTGTTCCCGGTGGAGTTCGTGCTGTTTGACCCGTTGTTGTCCGAGCCTGACGAATTCGTGCTCTGATTGGTTTCCGTCTCGTTGGTGTCGGGGTCGGATTCGTATTCGCACCCTTCGTTCACCGTAGCCAGCGGGTCGTAATTGGTCGCCGTGGCATCGGTGCACCCCACGACGGGGTCGGGCGGGAATTCGCAGGAACCGTCGTCAACGGTCGCCTCGCTGTTGTAATTGGTGGCCGATGCATCGGTACAACCCGAAACTGGAGGGGGAGGATATTGACAGGAGCCGTCGTCAACGGTCGCTGTGTCGTCGTAATTGGTGGCTGAGGGGTCGGTGCATCCAGACACTGTTTGGTTGTGCTCAACGCTCACGCTCACGTCGATCACGGTGACCGAGTGGGCCGGAACCGAGAGGCTGGCGTTTTCCAAGACGGCTTCACCGAAACGAACGGTGTCGTTGGTGGCGAAGTCACCAACGGTCGTTGGCCCACCGCGATTGAGGACAACCGCCATGGTTTGACCGGCGTGGCTCATCTCGTAGACCAAGAGGTTGGCCATGGCCAGACGAGTGGAGTAGGTTCCCCGTCGAAGCGCCTCGGATTCTGCTCGCAACTGACCGAGTTGCGAGAGGTTCTCGAACAGGGATGCTTCGTGGACGCTCCACGTTGAGTTGTTTCGATACATGTGCCGATTGTCGGGGTCTGCTCCGCCGTATTCACCGTATTCATCACCGTAGTACATCATGGGCGCACCCGGCGTGGTCAACAACCAACCGTAGGCTTGCAGAGCAGCGTTGTAGGCCGAGACATCACCAGGTTGACCCGGCAAGCCGTCTTCGGCCCACTGGTTGTTGGCATCGTTGGTCCCGGTATCGGCTCGGCTGGTCAACCGAGGAACATCGTGGCTACCCACATAGGGAACCATCAGGGACCCCGGGGTGTACTGGTCTTGACTGCGATTGGTCCAGTAGTCAAGGTGCTGGTAGTTTTCCTGACCGCTGACAAAGACGTTGTTCACCACGGCGTGATAGAGGACAAAGTCGGCTTGACCGTCCAACCCGTCCGGACCCATGTAGGCGTTGATGGTGGCATACTGCTCTTGGTTGGCCTCCAATGAATGACCCGACCATCCCATGGCGGTTTCACCCTTGAGGTAGACGTCGGTGCCCACCGTCTCAAAGCGCTGATTGATTTGCGAAACCAAGTTGGCCACAGCAAGGTTCTCGACGTGCTTCACGGCATCGATTCGAGCGCCATCAAGGTCAAACGTCTCCATCCACCACAACGCGTCGGCGATGAATTGTTCCGAAGCGTTTCGGTCTTTCCAGTTCACATCGGGCATGTAGGATGTGAACTGACAGTCGAGGCGGTGCTCGGTCCAGTCGCAGTTGGGTTGACCACAAATGCAGCCGGTGTTGAACCACTCCGGATGTTCCTGAAAGTAGGTGTGTTGCTCGTGGACGTGGTTCACGACGAAGTCCATCATCACCCGAATGCCGGCGTTGTGGGCCGTGTCGATCATGGTCTCCAATTCTTCAGGGGTACCCAAACGAGGGTCGACCCCGCGTGCTTCAACAGGCCAATACCCGTGGAAAGCAGCCACGTCGTGAACGCCATCAGCGGCCTTACCCGTCCCGTTGGCAGCCGTGTTAAACGGGGTGAGCCAGAGCGCGTTGACACCGAGTTCTGCAAAATAGCCGGCGTTGATCATGGAGGTGACGCCGGCAAAATCGCCGCCCTGCCAATCCGCACCTTGTGCAGCACCGGTTGTTGCACCGTCGTTGCTGGTGTTTCCGTTGACAAATCGGTCGGTCATGATCATGTAAATGAGAGCGTCATCCCATTCGAAGTCGGCATGTGACCCTCGCCAAAACGGAACCAAAAGGTCGTAGGCGAGGTTGCCCTCAAGGTCGCTTCCTTCGATGCGGAGCGTGTGTTTTCCATCGCCAAGTACGGAAACATCGTACACCCATGCGGAGGCACTGGGCGACCATGTGGCTCCATCCAATCCCGACGGCGTCCCGTCATGGGCTGCGCCCGACGAACCGGGGTGGTAGGTGACGACCAATTCATCACCGTTGAGTTCAGCAGAATAGGTCGGGCGGGTGTGGTTGCGAACCCGAAGCAAGGAGTTTTCATAATCGCCACAGTAGCCGCGTTCCGGATTGTCCGGGTCAAAGATGAAGGCCCCGTCCACGATAAATTTGTAGCAATACAGACCCTCATCCAACTCGAGGGTGGTCTGCCAGACACCATTGGTTTCGACCATGGAGACGGGTTGGGCCCAATCGTCCCATTCGCCCGCAACCTCAACGGTTTGCGCGGACCCCGTGTATTCCAGAACCGTTCCCGTCGAGGAACGTGCCCCGGTTGCCTCGGCATCGTGAGCCATCATGGGCATCGCTGAAACGAGAAGCATCATGAAAAGAACACAAAAGGTCGTTTGGCGCACGGTCTCAATCCTCCTTGATGGCATCGGCCGGCCGAAGCAATGCGTTGGCCGTCTCGACCAAATCGTCGAGGTGACGGCACAAAAAAGACTTGACAAAGGCATTTGCGGGCTCGTTGTAAGCGGTCAACGGAGCGTCGTGTTGCTGCAATTCACCTTGGTCGAGGATGGCCACACGGTCGGCCAGGGTCATGGCTTCGATTTGGTCGTGCGTGACATAGATGGTGGTCGTTCCCAATTCATCGTGAAGACGGCGAATTTCAGTGCGCATTTGGTGACGGAGTTCAGCATCCAAGTTCGAGAGAGGTTCGTCCATCAGGAGCACCTGCGGTCGGCGAATGAGCGCACGACCAAGCGCCACGCGTTGGCGTTGACCACCGCTCAATTCCTTGGGCTTCTTGTCCAAGTGTTCGGCCAATTCCAACATGGAAGCCGTTTCGGCGACGCGCTGATTCATCTCTGCGTCGCTCAGGCGTTCTTCGCCTTTCACCATTCGCAACCCGAAGGTGAGGTTGTCTCGGACGCTCATGTGAGGGTAGAGGGCATAGGACTGGAACACCATACCGAGACCTCGGGCGCCCGCAGGGAGGTGATTGACCTTGACGCCGTCGATCAGGATTTCGCCATCGGTGACTTCCTCGAGACCTGCCAGCATCCGGAGCGTGGTGGATTTACCGCATCCAGAAGGTCCGAGCAGGACCAAAAATTCGCCATCGTTGATCTCGAGGTTCAACCCCTGAACGGCCTCAAAGCCGTCTTCGTATTGCTTGTACACGTTTCGAAATTCAACACTTACCATCTCATCACCCTTTCACTCCACCGGCAGAAAGTCCCTCGATGAGGAACTTCTGGAAAAACAAGAACAGCAGGGCCACCGGCAAACTCACCAGCAAACTGGCTGCTGCAAAATCACCCCACGCCTGGCCCGTGCTGGAAATCATCGAAGCCAAACCCACGGGAAGCGTGTACATGTCGTTGGAGGTGTTGAAGGTCAACGCCAACAAAAATTCGTTCCACGCTGCAAGGAAGCTGAACAAGGCCGTGACAGCAACCGCGGGTAGCGACAATGGCAGCACCACCTTGGTGAACACCTGGAACTGGTTGCAACCATCCAGCAGCGCTGCTTCCTCAAGTTCTCGTGGAACGGTGTCAAAGAAGCCTTTCAGCATCCAAACACACAACGGCAAAGCCGTCACACAGTAAGCGAGGATGAGGCCCAAATGAGAATTCAACAAGCCGAGGGTTTTCATCACCAAGAAATAGGGTACGAGGATGATGATGCCTGGGAACATTTGCACCAACAGGAAGGCAAACATTGACACATCCCGTCCGGTGAATTTGTACCGACTAAATGCGTAACCTGCAGGGATAGCGACCACCAGTCCGAGCAAGGTTGTTCCAAGACTGACGATGAGGGAATTGCGCATCCATGTCCAAAAGGAATCGCTGCCCATGATTTTGGAGAAATGCTCGCCCGTCATCGGACCGCCAAGTGACCCACCCAACGCATTGCCAGGCGAGAGGGCGATGTCCAAAATCCAAACCAGCGGAAGCAAGGTGAGGATGACGAAATGCACCAGCACAACGTGAGCACCAATGGATCTCAACCGGTGTTCAAGGCGTTGGTTTCGTGCAAGACCAAATTCGATGGCTGAACGGGACAGGGTTTGGGTTGACCACGCCGATACCGGTCGGCTCGACACCCAAATCAATGCAATGGCGCCCGGACCGATCAACCACCCTTGCATCCACAAATCAAACGCCGAGCGTGGAGAAGCAAGCAGGCGGAGCAGGCCAACCAACAACAAACCGCCACTGAGAACCAAGGTCGTGTTTCGCGTGGATGGCATGGCTTCCTCGGGAAGGGTGTTCAACATCAAGCCGATCAGGAGCAGACCGGCCAAACCCAAGGCAAAGGTCCCTCCACCCCTCAGAACATCAACGGAGAGGAGGAACACATTGACCAGGAAACTCACGATGAGCCAGCGACGCAAGGTGGTCACCTCGACCGGGGTATACCATGCCCGAACCGTGGACTCGTCGATCATGCTGCTGCCTCCGTTGCGTTGGTGCGCTTCATGTACGTCCACGAGAAGGCGAGCAGCATCATGAAAATGACGACTGACCATGCCGCTGCCACACCGTATGCGCCGTCACGGAAGGCCACGTCGTACACGTACGTGATGAGAATATCTGTTTGGCCGGGCTCGCCGAAATACAAATCTGGACCGCCGTCCGTGAGGAGGTAAATCACGTTGAACATGTTGAAGGTCCAAATGAAACCGAGGAGCGAAAGCGGAACAAGGGCGCTTTTCAGGTTCGGTAAGGTCAGGTGTCGGAACGTGTCCCATGCGCCCACGCCATCCAACGCTGCAGCCTCGTACATTTCTCGGGGGAGGGCTTGAAGCGCACCGCTCAAGGACATCATCATGAAGGGAATACCAAGCCAAATATTGACAAAAATAACCACGATTTGAGCGCCGGTCGGTTCGGCGAGGAAGTGAATGTTGGTTCCCAACACTTCATTGACCAAGCCCTCCGGTTGGAACATCCCTTTCCAAACGAGGACAGAGATGTAGGACGGAATCGCCCAAGGCAGAAGCAGAACCGTTCGATAGGCCGTTTTACCCCTGATGTTGGCCCGTTGAAGGACGAGCGCGAGAAACAGCCCCAAGCCGATATGTGCCGAAACGTTCACCACGGTCCACACCAAGGTGAACAACGTCACGCGAAGGAATCCAGACGAGGTAAACACCTCAATGAAATTGGCCAATCCAATGAATGCTTGGTCGCCCAAATGGGTTGCGTCAGCATCGGTAAAGGACAACCAAAAGCCGTACAAAACGGGGTAGAACGTCAACATCGCCAGCGCAAACATCGCGGGTGCGATGTAGACATGGGCTGATTTTGCATGCAAGCGCCCGGCTTTGACATCCATCGCACGCCCGTATCCCAGAAGCACGACCAGCGAAAGGAGAATTGCGCCCAACGCAAACATCACTGCAGAGGTGTCGCCTGCAGTAGGAACAACATCCCCCACGCTGGTGCTCAAGGTCGTGCTGAAGACCACCCCCTCGTCGCCAAGAACGTCAATAGCGTGCTCAACATTGGGCAGCATGCCCGTTAATTGGCATTCAACGCTTGTGGTACCTGTCGGAAGGAGCCTGGTCGAGGAGGTTCCCGTCATTTCAACCCCGTCCGCTTTACAGGAATCGTAAGCGGGGAGCGAACTGGAGGCATTGGATTCGGGATGAAGAGAAGTGTGCAAAACATCGTCAACGTAGATATCGTAGGACGACGAATTATCGACGGTGAAATTGAGGGTCACGGTCCGATATCCTTCGTTGGAGGGTGGCGGTGCCGCTCGTTGAAGGTCGTCCATCAAGGACTTCAATTCGGCATTGGCCCCTTCAAGGGCAGCATCGGCTGTGGCCGATCCCGTGTAGGCCTGTTCAAAGGCCGTGACCAGAGGGCCATACACCATCGCCATTCCCCGGGTGGTTGGTGCTGGGGTACCCGCCTCGATTTGGTCAAGGAAACCAGAGAGGACCACGTCGTTGTTGATGTCATCGTCGTTGGTCAAGGAGACATGGGTTGGCAGCGTGTACGTTTCCAACGCGAAGGTCTTCTGAACCTCACGACTGGAGAGGTACTGAGCCAGTTCAACAGCAGCGATTTTGTGAGCGCTTTGCTTGCTGACCGTCCAACCTTTGTACGTGACCAATGGAGCAATGCGTTCTCCCGTCTCCTCGATGAGAGGAAGCATGGATTGTCCCACATCCAATCGGCTCGCTTCATAGGTTGCCCAATTCCACGGACCATCGACGATCATGGCGGCTTTGGAGGCAATAAACTGATTTTTCATGCCCTCCGTTTGGGTACCCGTAGCCACCACTTGATGTTCCAATTCAAGATCAAGAAGCCAGTTAAGAGCGGTTGCTGAACCGTTGGAATCAAGGGTTGGCTCACCTGTTTCATCGAACAAGGTCCCGTTGTAGCCGGCTTGGATTCCAAACCACCAGTAAGCGGACTTTACGGGCAGGGCAAGGCCTTGAACATCTTGGTAAGTCAGTGTTTGAGCGGCTTCGAGGAGGTCCTGTTGGGTCCAGGTGTTGTCTGGATAGGCTACACCTCGTGCGTCGAACAGGGCCTTGTTGTAAATCAACGAGAGTGCGTCTTGGCTTGCAGGAACACCGTAGAGGGCGTCGCCGTAACGCATCGCATGAAGCGCCCGCTCATCATACATGCCGCGTTCGGCTGGCGTCAGGTGTGGACGCAAATCCTCGAGAAGGGGAAAACCATCAACGCGGACCTCTCCGATTTTGCCCAATTGATCGCTCGATAGACGCATCAAATCCGGAGCTTCACCGCCCTGTGCTGCGGTCATGAAGAGGTTGTCTGCATCGCCAAAAGGAACAAGCGCAACCTCAACCGTGATGTTGGGGTGAAGCGCTTCAAAGGCTCGTACGCTCTGCATGAAGACGTTTTCTTCCTTGCTTTCGGCTGCAAAAGTGTGCCACACTTCGAGGGTAATGGGACCATCGTCGCCGCTGTTGTTGAGGCCGTTCGATTCGGCCTCTCCACCGCCGAGGCACCCAGCGACCATGAAACTGGTCAGGAGCAGGACCCCGAGCACCGCACGACTCCACCGAGAGGATGGACCGTGAGCCATGCTACGCCGCTGTTGTAACTCGCCTTAAAGGTCGTGAGCGTGGCGTTCAGTCCCCTTGTTCCAGACCCAAAAATGGTAAGATTTCACGCAGATTTCGTTCCCGAATCACCGGTACGCCTGCGTCTTCAAACGCTGCTTCCGATGAGGCCCGACTTGGATTGAAGCCGAGAAAACGGCTTCCCTCAACGTGCATGCTGAGATCCATCTCGGAGTCGCCAACGGAGACACACTGCGAGGCTTGAAACCCGTTCATCTCGAGCAACCGTTGAATCACCTCACCTTTCCCACTTGCATGAAGGCGACACACGCCTTCATCGGTGAGAAAACCGTCATCGTCAAAGACGAAACCGTTGGCAATCCAATCGTCAACCTTGAGCATGCTAGCGATGGAACTTACGAACAAATCCACGCCCGCACTCACGATGGCCACGAAAATGCCTTCTTGGAGCAGCCGTTCCACGACTTCTCGTGCACCAGGCATGAGTTTGACGCCGGCGTAAGCCCTGAACAGGTCGTCCCGATGAATTGGGTCTTGGATGGCTTTCCACATCTGGATGTCCGAACGCATGAACTCAACGTCGCTGATCTCACCACGAATGAACCGAGTGAGGTTCACGGCGTTGTCCGTACCAAAGGCATCGTGCAACGTTCTCCAGGAGCTCACCGCATCGACCAATACACCGTCGCAGTCAAAGACCACAATCTTGGGCCGGTCAACGTGTCCGTCCATGATATCACCAGCGTGCTCGTCCTTGAAAGGCTTCGCACAACGATTCACACACCCCAAGGAGCAAGGAGCCCGTAGGCCCCTTGTCTCCAAGGGTCCTCACCGAGGTGAGGCCACTGCGTCACCGTCGAACGGTGTCCAATCCAGCATCAAGCCTTCTTGTCGTAGCTCAGATCGTCCCAGGTTCGGAGCAAGGCACCCTTTCCGTTGATTGGGGCGTAGCTCAGGGTGATCGTAGCATCTTCAAGAGGTGTACCGTCAGGAGCGTGGGTTCGCACAAAGATGGTGTCTCCAGCGTTGAAGGTCGAGATTGACCGGGTTTCGCTTTCCGAGATTTGTTCTTTGGTCACCGAGTCCACGAAGGTCACGAAGGCATCGCTGTTGGCAGGGTTGAACCCATACACACCAGCACTGTCAGCCAAGTTCACGACGTAGGTGTTGAACGCTCCCGTGGCGTTGGTGTAGAACACCTTCACCTCGACGGCTTGCGTTGCAAGCGGCGTCTGGGATTGCTCAACGGTGATGCGCCAGTGGCCCTGATCGGCATCGAAGGCATTGATGTCTTCAATGTCAAAGGTCACTCGAGGCACGCCCTTCACGTCGGTCTCTGCCAAACTGGAAGCCCAGACATAGATGACACCGGACAGCACGACCGTGATGGCGACCATCAAGATGGTAGCGATCACAGGGCTGACTGCAGCGTCGTCTTCGGCCATGGATTCCGTCTCTTCTTCATCGTCAGCACGTCGGCTGGAGAAGGAGAGTGCACTGACAAAGAGACCAGCGAGCGCCACAGCAAGGATGCTTGGGGCGAACGATGGAACAGCGCTGGCACCGATGGTTTCCACGACATCAGGCAGGTTCTGGTCCGTGGACAAGAACGTGCTTGCAGGCTGGTTGGCGTGGTTACACACGTCAGCCGTAGCCAAGGAGGTCATGATGTTGTTACACCAGTTGCTGTCTTCGAGCAGTGGTCGGCGCTCCGAGGTCTTCGTAGCGTTCTTACCGTACTGAC
>JALRLQ010000240.1 GCA_023254365.1 Candidatus Poseidonia sp.
CGTCTTCAATTTCCATCCCGCGCGTATCTCGAAGAAAATCGCGGATGTCGTTGCGGACTTCACGCGATATTGACGTTTCGCAGGTGACTTCGATCGTGTCTGTACCGGAGAGGTAGGCTCCAATGAGAAGGTCAACCAGCCCAACGTTGAGTGAACAACAATCAATGCGAACGATGGTTTTGGTGCTTCTCCCTTGCAGCGGAGAAATCCGGAGTTCGCCCGAAGCCAATTCATCGATGTTCACTACGTCGCCCTTCACGAGTTGATTCTCGGAAATCCAGGTTTTTGGAAGTGAAACGATCATGGTCGAGCCACCCGTTAACTGGAGTTTACGATAATCTCCCTCGCTCATGCTACGACACGCTCATCCGTTCCATTCTTCACATGATTAGATAGGGAACGGGTATAATCTATATTGGCCTATAGAGAACTATGGTGATGTCAATATAGTGTATGGACGAATCCAAAGGCCAACCCAAGGCTGGGAGGCCCAAGGAGCGAATACAATGAACCTTGGAAAGCATGCAAAAACCCTGACCATGATCTTGATCCTCACGACCACCGGATTGGCCGGTTGTCTTGGCGATGGAGAAACGGAAGACGTCGAACAGAAAACCATCAACATCGCTGGAAGCAGTACGGTGTTCCCCGTGGCCAGTGCCTGGGGCCAAGCCTACAGCACCGCGAACGCTGACTACACCGTCACCGTTGCCGGCGGCGGTTCCGGTGCTGGCGCCTCGAAGGTGTGCAGCACCGACGCTGACAGCGTCAACATCGGTGACATGAGCCGTGGCTGGAAAGATTCCGAAGCCTCGGTTGGTTCCGATGGCTACACCTACTCCTGCGC
>JALRLQ010000241.1 GCA_023254365.1 Candidatus Poseidonia sp.
TCGGTGCCAAACGATGATCAGTAGGTTGCGCGACTCCAGATATTTAAGCAACACGAACTGAAGAATCAGCAGGTTTCGAATGGCCTTGGAAGCCACCCGCACGACCAGACCAATGACCAAACCGATGAGGAAGCCTTGAACGATGTTTTCTGCAAGGAGGGCGCCGATGTCCATGGTCGTTGGTGAGGTGGAAGGGGTATAACCGTGACGGGAGTGGGGGGTTTGACGGCGCTCGTTTTTGAGACGATGCTCTCATATAGGGAAGGCAAGTGGGGTGCTTGTTCACCATGAAGCGAGGGTCACGTGCTTGGAAGAAAACCGGCAATCAACGTTGGAAGTGGCGCAAGAAGAAGTTGCGACGCCGAAAGCGTGCACGCCGACAGGCCAAGAACTGAGGCTTCGGGTAACACAAGGGAGTATAGTATAGCTTGGTAGTATCGCGGGCTCCAGTTGCACGGGAATGACGACGAGTGGGTTTGCTGAAGTTGATGACCAACTGGAGCGCCGACCTGTTGCAATCCTGCAGACTGCCCATCTGATGCGCAGTTTCAGAAGAAATCCGCTGGGGGGGGTTCAAATCCCTCTGCTCCCACTTTTCATCCCTTAACAGTCCGTTCTATAGGATTCGTCCGGCTGAAATCTTAACCCTTTTCCACCCGTTTCGGACTTGATCCTCGCGGGCATTCGTGCGTTAAGTTGATGCCGCTTGGCGGATTGGCGAGAGCGAGGGAAATCCATGCAACGCCTCCTCGCCATCACCGTGCTTGCTTTGCTTCTTGGTCCCATGACGGGGTCGTTGGTCGCCACCTCCGAACCGGTTGGGTGGGTCGCTGTGGACGAACG
>JALRLQ010000242.1 GCA_023254365.1 Candidatus Poseidonia sp.
TTCTTTTTGGTTGGTGCTTCTGGGTCAATAATATTAGCATTATGCATAATAGTATCGAATGGCGCACGAATTGCTTTTAGCAACGCGGAATACCCAGCGTTCTTTTCTTTAATTCTGTTGGAAGCATAATACAGCGCCGCTCCACCTCCGGCTACAATTCCTTCTTTAAGGGCTGCTTGCGTTGCGTAGATTGCATCTTCAACGCGGTCTTTTTTTTCTTTAAGCTCGACCTTGGAGTCTGCTCCTACATAAATCAAACCAACACTACCGGTAAGCATAGACAAACGTTCTTCAAGTTTGCCTTTAATATATCCGTTGGTTTCCGCAGAGATTCGATCGCGTACATTTTGAATACGCTCTTCGAGCAGCTCCTGGTCGGCTTCCACCTGCAGCACAGTGTTTTTCTGGTTCGTCACAGACTTAACTGCTTCACCTAATACATCTGGGCTAATCAAATCCAAATCATCGCCAAGCTCTTCATTGATCACCTTAGCACCTGTTAATATAGCTAAGTCTTCGATCGCTTCCTGCTTTGTTGGCCCAAACCCTGGTAAATCTACGATGTTTACCTTGATATTCCCCTTTACCTTATTGGCCAAAAGCGTCTGGTAAGGCTGTTGCTCAACGCTAGCGACGATAAGCAGGCTTCTATTCTTTTTTATAACGTGTTCTAGGACACTTTGGATCTTTCGGATATTAGGTATAGGAGAAGAAACAATAAGCACGTAAGGATTGTCTAAAACGGCTATACCTTTGTCTTTATCGGTAACAAAATGCGGTGATTTGATACCTGAGCTAAATTGAGTACCTTCAACAAATTCTACATACGTTTCATTTGTTT
>JALRLQ010000243.1 GCA_023254365.1 Candidatus Poseidonia sp.
CCTCGATCGCTGGACGCGTCAACCATCCCTCTTGCTCTTGGGCACGCCACAACAGCGGAATAATCGCCGATTGCTGACGCCCCTCTGGGTATTTCTTAATTTGCGCTTCGGCCCATGCTTGGTTCGCAGGGGTAAAGGCAAAGCTTTCGGGTTGGTCGTGGTGAAGACGGCGTAGCATTAGCGGTCAATCTCTCCGAATACGATATCCATGGTGCCGATAATCGCGGCAACATCGGCCAATTGGTGGCCTTTTGCCATGTGATCCATGGCCTGAAGATGTGGGAACCCAGGTGCACGCAATTTTGCGCGATAGGGTTTGTTAGTGCCATCCGCGACAAGATACACACCAAATTCACCCTTTGGCGCCTCAACCGCGGCGTATACTTCACCTGCTGGTACGTGGAAGCCCTCGGTGTACAGTTTGAAGTGGTGGATCAATGCCTCCATCGAGGTTTTCATATCCGACCGTTTCGGCGGGGTTAGCTTGCCACGCGCCAATACATCACCAGGACAGTCGCGCAATTTCTGAACAGCTTGTAAAATGATGCCAACCGACTGACGCATTTCTTCCATGCGCACCAAATAGCGGTCATAGCAATCGCCGTTTTTGCCAACGGGAATTTGGAATTCAAATTCGTCATAGCATTCATAGGGCTGCGCACGACGCAAATCCCACGCAAGGCCCGAACCGCGCACCATAACACCAGAGAAACCATAATTTTGGATGTCTTCTTCTGTGACAATACCAATATCGGCATTACGCTGTTTAAAGATGCGGTTTTCGGTCAACAGATTGTCAATATCGTCCAAACGTGCTGGAAATTGATG
>JALRLQ010000244.1 GCA_023254365.1 Candidatus Poseidonia sp.
CATGGTCAGCATGATCTGTCACTGCATCGGTAACACCGAAGACAACGTTCGAGGTCGACAAATGCCCGTCCACTACACGTGGAAGGAAGGACGATTCATTTCCATCTCCTCGCCCGTCGGCACGCAGTTTTCCCAAGCGGTTGGCGTGGCCATGGCCAGCGCCTACAAAGGCGAGGATGAAGTGTGCATTTCCTGGCTGGGCGACGGAACCTCAGCCCAAGGCGACTATCACTACGCCCTCAACTTCGCCTCCACCTTCAAGCCCCCCGTCATTCTCAACGTGGTGAACAACCAGTGGGCCATTTCCACCCACGTTTCCCTCGCTACCGGAGGTCGCACCTTTGCCGAGCGTGGCTTGGCGTACGACATTCCATCACTGCGCGTGGACGGTAACGATTTCCTCGCCCTCTACAGCGTGACGAAGTGGGCTCGTGAGCGTGCATCAGCCGGCCTCGGACCGACCCACATTGAAGTGTACACCTACCGCGCCGGTGCCCATTCTTCCTCCGACGACCCCTCAGCCTACCGGCCCGGGAACGAGTTTGAGTGCTGGCCCGGCGGCGACCCGGTGGAGCGTTTGAGAAATCACCTCATCAAGGTCGGTGACTGGGACGAGGAAAAAGACCAGGCCTTGGCTGCAAAAATCGACGCTGAAGTGATGGCGGCTTACAAAGAAGCTTGCGAATTTGGCGACTTGGCATCGGGCCCCTACCCCCCCGCATCCACCATCTTCACCGAAGTTTACGAAACGGTACCTTGGCACATCCAAGAGCAACGAGAGGAACTCGGCAAGTGAGGTGAGATGATGGCGAAAATGAACATGATT
>JALRLQ010000245.1 GCA_023254365.1 Candidatus Poseidonia sp.
GTCCGTCGTTGACCTTGATGCCATGTACATCGAATCAGGATTCGTGGAAGAATTGCTCACCAAAGGTGCAATTTCAGCCACGTCGTTTGGTGCGGGTTGCTGTTCTGCATGCGGTGGTCTCGTTGCCCTCGTCGTTGGCCTGACTCGCCTGGGCGGAACGAAGCCTAAGCAACAGGTCCAGTTCCATATCCAATGAATCAATCAAAGGAGGGGCGACGCTTCTCAAGGAAGGCCGCCACACCCTCTCGAAACGCTTCGGTGGTCCCGGCGGCTTCGATGAGGGTGCGTTCGTGGTCAAGATGCGTTGAGAAATCGTTGTCCGTTTGCACGTGAAGCAGGTGTTTGGTGGCTTCTTTGGTGTGTTGGCCCCACGAAGACCACATGGTGGCCAGGCCCACAGCGGTTTCGAGGAGCGAAGCCTCGTCGACCAGCACGTCGATGGCGCCGTATTCGAACGCTTCTCGTCCGCTCCAAATTTCATTGCCCATGAAAAATCGTCGAGCCCGCTGCTCCCCAACGAGTCGAGGCAACAACCAGGTGGTCCCGCCGTCAGGAGACAGGCCCATGCCGGCATAGGAAGCCGCCATCCTTGCATCATCGGTTCCCACTCGGGCGTCGCATGCAAGGGCAAGGCCGAGGCCACCGCCAGCCGAGACCCCGTTCAGTGCAGCGACGACCACCGTGGAGGAGGTTCGCATTCGTTGAAGGAGTGGATGAAGCACCCCGGTGAGTTCTCGAATCAACTCGGGGGCGTTCTTCTCGTCAATCGATTGCTGAAAGGCGTTGATATCCGCCCCCGCCGAGAAAAACCTGCC
>JALRLQ010000246.1 GCA_023254365.1 Candidatus Poseidonia sp.
CCCTCCAAGCGACGTTTCGCAGCGTCTGCGTTGACCTTGGCCTCAAGGGAACGGTGCTGATCGCTCCGGAGGGCATCAACTTCTTTCTCGCCGGTGTGCAAGCCTCCATCGACGGTTTCGTGGCTCACTTGGAGGACGATGTTCGCTTTCAAGGCATTCCCCTCAAGGTCTCGTACACCGCTTACCAACCCTTCAATCGGATGAACGTCAGGAAGAAAAAAGAAATCATCTCGGTGGGGCTCGACCACATTCGTCCCTTCGAATGGACCGGCGAAGAAATCGAACCGACGGCGTTCAAAGCCATGCTTGACCGTGGGGAAGCGGTGCACGTGTTGGACACGCGCAACGATTACGAATTGCGCGTGGGGACCTTCAGGAACGCCATCGATTTGGACATCCGAACCTTCCGTGCCTTTCCTGAGGCGGTGGGTCAACTTCCCGAGTCGATGAAGGATGAGCCCATCGTCATGTTTTGCGATCATGATGGAGGCGGGCTTCACGAACGTCAAGCAATTGAAAGGGGGGATTCTGGGGTACTTCGAAGCCGTGGGCGGAGCCCATTGGGACGGGGATTGCTTCGTCTTTGACCAGCGGGTGGCCGTCAACCCTTCCTTGGAGGAAACGAACGTCGTGGTCTGTTTCGCCTGCCGAGAGCCGCTTTCCGAAGAGGAACAAACCTCCCCTGACTACGTGCTTGGTGAATCATGTCCATACTGCCTTGGACGAAGCGACGTGGTTCCCATCAGCGGTGAATGACGATCCAATCGGCCGACAATTCCCCGTGGCTCCAACGGTGCCATTCGTGGCCCGAAGCG
>JALRLQ010000247.1 GCA_023254365.1 Candidatus Poseidonia sp.
CTTTGACATCGGCACTGTCAGGCTGTCTGGCGAGGCGACTCAATTTCTGGTTGATGGCATGGCGCTGAACCTTGAGACCAGCAACAGCCTGTCGGAGCTGGCACTGTCTTTTGATCTCGATGAGCTGTCGGTCAGTGACGCCGACTCTGATACCCAGCTCGGCGTGCAGTCATTCGCCGGATCAGGCAGTTCCCGAAGTTTTCTGCCGGGGATCTGGCTGGGGGACAATGATTTTTCCATTGAGCGGGTTTCGCTGGAGATAGACGAGACAGCGGTTGAAGCGCTGAAGATCAGCGTTTCCGGCGGAATCGGTGAGGAGACAGAAGGCTTGCTTGCCGCGACGTCTATGCTCAACATCAGCGAGCTCAAGGTCGCGGAGGCCTCTGTCAACGGGATCGAGCTCGGTGTCGGCTATGAGAATATCAATGCCGAAGCGCTGTCCGATTTTATCCAGCTGAGTGAGGAATTCGATGTTGACTCAGTGGATGCAGATGAACTGCTGGGAGCCTTGCTGTCGATGGTGAATGCACTGTCTGCGGACGGGCCGACTCTGACAGTTGCACCCGTTGCCATCTCTCTGGTGGAGTCCGGGGATACCAGTGCGGCGTTCAGCGTCGGTCTCAGCGGGATTGCCGCCATCGAGGAGGCGACCGCCGAAGAACTGTTCGAGGCGATGACCCTGTCGGGTGAGTTCAGCATTACCGCAGATGCCGTGCGCAAGCTGATCGAGATTGGCCTGACCAGCTCCGATGACACGCTGTCGGCACAGGAACTGGAGAGTGCCGTTGACTCCGGTTATCAGC
>JALRLQ010000248.1 GCA_023254365.1 Candidatus Poseidonia sp.
TGCAGTCAAGCAGCTCGACACTCTGATAACGTCCCCTTCGTACAGCACAATGCTTGAGCACCAATGGGTGAAGGACGGCACAGAAGCGTACATCCTTAATTCGCGCACGACACTGCGCCTCACGTTCAGCACGGCCTACGACTGGTCCACTGCTTCGTACAACAGCGCAGATCAGTTTGCGGGCTCAGCTGCCGAACGCTGCCTCGCGGTCAACGCAATCGGTACAAAGCTGATTCTGGGAGACGAAGACGCCGAAGTATATGAGTACGCGCTTGGCACTGAGGTCGGCTCGTATATCGGCAAACCCACACAGCGCTGGGGCCGCCAGCTTGGCCGTAGCCCGTTCGACGGCACTGCGCTCCGCAACACCGGCATAATCACCACGCCAGAAGCGTATCAACTGAAGCTCTAAGGACCAACCGCAATGGCAAACATCTATGACTTGACCGACACCTGGTCCGACGGAAACACGACCTACACGTCGATCAAAATGAACGTGACGAACACCGCGTCGTCGGCGGCCTCGAAACTGATCGACCTGCAGGTTGGCAGCAGCAGCCTGTTCTCCGTGGACAAGGACGGCAAAATCGCCGACGCCACGGAACTGCAGGTAGACAACGTCAAGCTGGACGGCAACACGGTCAGCAGCACAACCGGCAATCTGGTGCTCGACCCGTACAGCGGCAGCAAGATTTCCCTCGACGGCCTGCTGTGGCCCAACTCGGACGGCACCGCAAACCAGATGCTGCAAACCGATGGCGCGGGCAACCTGTCG
>JALRLQ010000249.1 GCA_023254365.1 Candidatus Poseidonia sp.
ACGATTCTTAAAAAATAAATCCTCTTTTTTTGCCAAAAGATTTGCTGCGAAAGAAGCATTTTCAAAAGCTATTGGCACAGGTATTACAGAGGGAATTTCTTTTAAAGAAATCTCGGTTGTTAACAATATAAAGGGAAAGCCAACTATAAAATTAAGCGGTAAAACTAAAAGTATATTATTAAAAAAAATTAAAAAAGCCAGAGTGCATTTATCATTATCTGATGAAAAAAAGTATGCAATTGCAATGGTGATAATTGAACAATAATGAAAAAAAAAATAATAGAAAATATCAAAACGTTATTCTACGCTTTAGTTATAGCAGTTTTAATCAGGTCTCTATTTATTCAACCGTTTTATATTCCATCATCATCAATGGAACCAACCCTATTAATTGGAGACAGAATATTTGTATCTAAAATGACTTATGGTTACAGCAAACATTCATTTCCATTTAGTCCACCAATTTTTTCAAATAGATTTTTTGCTAATAAACCCAATTATGGAGACCTTGTAGTTTTCAAAACACCAGCTGACAATAGAACTGATTATATAAAAAGACTTATAGGATTACCTGGAGATTCAATTCAATTTGTTGAGGGTGAGATATTTTTAAATGATAAAAAAATTCAACGAGTAAAAGTTGATAAAAAATATGAAATTAGATGTGGAATTTTTTCTCCAGAAGTAAGCGCATTTAAAGAGAAACTTCCCAATGGCTTAGAATATATAGCTGTTTACAATAATACCGGAACTATGAAAAACACAGAT
>JALRLQ010000024.1 GCA_023254365.1 Candidatus Poseidonia sp.
CTGACGTTCACTGGGGAGCAGAATGAACGCCGAGGACGCTTCGATTTTGAACGGGTTCATTCTCCTCTTCATCATCCTGGTCGTGGGTGTGCTGTTGGTACGGAAATTCTTCAACTCAAAACGGTGGAAGGATTCCAACGAAGGGAAATTGAAGAGGGCGCCTGTCGTCGTTGAGGTCATTTTCCTACCTGTCTTCATTTTTGCCGTGTTCATCTCCATTGGTTGGGGGCCCGTGGGCATTGCCCTTACCCTCTTCATCACGCTCGCCTTCCGCATTGTGCTGGTCATGATCTACGACAAATTCAATCCGGATTGGGAAACAGACGGGACCGAAGTTGGCATACCTGGCCTCGAAGAGGCGGTGGAATTCCTGAATCAATACGACCCGAGGCGAATCGTCAATCGAGAAATTGCCGAATTGAGAGAACGCTGGGAAAAAGCGGGAAGGTCCGTGACCATCGAACCGAGCGATGCAGGCGACCTGCAAGGCATCCTCGAGATGTACCGGCATGCTTCTGCGCTGCAACGCGAAAAGGGCATGGTGGTGTGGCCCGAAATCTCCCCTTCCCTCATCGAACAGGAAATCGCCGAACAACGTCAATGGAAGATGCTCATCGAAGGCCAACTCGCCTGTGTCTGGGTCGTGGCGTTTGACGACCCGCTGATTTGGGGTGAGAAAAACAAGGACCCGTCAATTTATCTTCACCGCATCGCCACCGCACCGGCGTTCCGAGGTCAGGGCTTGGTTGAATACGTGGTCAAAGCCGCCGTGGACATCGCCTGCACCATGCAGTTGGAGTACATTCGCTTGGACACGGTCGGCAAGAACCCTGCCCTTGTTGAGCATTACACCCATCACGGATTCAGGTACCTCGGCGCCTATGAGCTGGCGTCCACCGAAGGCCTTCCCGGACACTACAACGACGGGCCCGTGTTGCTGTTTGAACGCAAGGTCAACTGGCGCCGGCTGATCAGATTTTCAAGAGAGGAGTTGGAGGAATTCACCGTAAAGGAACTCAAAGCGATCTTGAACGAACGTGAACTGGCGACCTCAGGGCGCAAATCTGACTTGATCAATCGCTTGTTGGAGGATTCTCAACGCCGTTACGAACCCTGAAACAACAAAACTGGTGCCCCGAACCGGTTATGAACGAATGACGCGTGAAACGGTTTGAGGGGGGCACATGGGAGAGGGACAACCGGCCGAAAACATCGCCCTCACGCCCGGAAAGCGTGTTCTCTTCCTGACCAAGGATTTGGATCTCATCAAGAAGCAACTCTACGACGGGCTTGATTTGCGCATGGAAGATTTGACCGTTGAGGATCTGCTTGACGACATCAACACCGACGTGATGACGCCCGCTTGGGTGTGCTTTGACCACGACCCTGCCGAGATTGCCAAAAACGCCTATGCTGGCCTCATGCACAACGGCTTGCGTGTGTTCCGAGAAAACGCACTCAAAGACGGGAACTTCGAAGTCATCGTGTCCGGCCAACGCAAGGGCACGGGGTCGAGCCGTGAAACCGCAGCCCAGTGCGAACGATGGGCTGGCATCAGCATCGTCATCGCGGCTTCGTTCGCTCCTATCCATGAGCGTAACAACATCAACCTCGGCCAGTTGATGGGCAACCATGCCATGCTGAAACGCTTGCAAGACGGCGAAGCCATTCCATTGCGTGAATTCACCGGCCAGTACGACCCGGTCACCCAACTCATCGTTGAGCACGGAGGGCTGTTCCCGTTTGCGAAAGCCCTGAAATCGGGAGAGCTCAACCTCCCTCCGCTGAACACCCCTCAACGTCCGATGACCATGGCCGAGCACATCATCAGTCGCAACCTCGTTGGACAACCCGCAGGCCAGTGTGTCAAACCCGGTGACCCGGTGATCGCCGAAGTGCAGGGGGGTTACTCCCACGAATTCACCACGGCGCAGGTCCACACCTTCCTCCAGAAAGAATACGGCGAGGACTACGCCCTGCCCAACCCGAGCAAGTTTGCCGTGTTTGAGGACCACCTTCTGTACGCACACCACAACCCCAAGTTTGTGCCGTTTATGCACAAGGTGCAAACGCTGAGAGACCTGCAGGTGGCCTTCCAACACCACACGGGCGTGCGTGATTACTCCGCTGTTGACGGCGTCTCACCCGGTATCTGTCACCAAGTGGCCAGAGAGGAATTCATTGAAATCGGTGATTTCATTCAAGCCACGGATTCTCACACCTGTATGGGAGGTGCCTCAAACGCCCTCACGTGGGGTGTTGGCGCCACGGAATACGCCAACCTTGTCAGCGCTGGATTTACGTTCGTCAAGGTTCCCGAATCCATTCGCTTTGAGCTCGTGGGTGAGTTGCACCACGGCTGCACGGCCAAAGACGTCATCCTCGCTATCTTGGCCGACCACGCTCGCAAAGAATTGACCCTCAACCGCAGCATGGAATTTGGTGGCCCCGGCCTGACTTCCTTGTCCGTTGATGAACGCGCAACGCTGTGCAACATGGCAACGGAATGTTCGGGTCGCACCGGTATTTGCGAAGGCGATGACGCCCTCATGGCCTGGATGCTCAACGCCCAGCCCCATCTCGACGAGGCAGCGCAACGCGCCCGTATGGTGGCCCCTGACCACGGTGCTCACTACGACGGTGGCGTTCACACCATCGACCTGTCCGCCATCGTTCCGATGGTCGCTCACCCCGGCGACCCCGACAAAGGCGTTCCCAGCGACCCCACCAACGGTGCGAACATCAGCGACATCGGTGAAGTCGCGGTCAACATCGCCTACGGGGGTTCGTGCACCGCCGGCAAAGAAGACGACATCGCCTACTATGCTGAAGTCTGTCAGGCAGCCAAAGACGCAGGCTTGACGGTCAAGGACGGCGTGGATTTCTACATCCAGTACGGCTCCGGTCAGGTGAAAGATTTGGCCGTTCGCAAAGGCTGGCACGATCTGTTTCTCGAAGTCGGTGTCAAACTCATCGATCCAGGATGCGGGGCGTGCATCGGGGCCGGGCCCGGTGTTTCCATCACCCCCGACCAGGTCACGGTGTCCGCCATCAACCGGAATTTCCAAGGCCGCTCTGGCCCCGGAAAACTGTACCTCGCCAGTCCGCTGACCGTGGCGGCTTCGGCCTTTACCGGCCACATCAGCACGTGGCGGGCCGACCTGTTTGCCTGAACGGAGGCGCTTTTCCCCTCCGATTTTTGCCTTTCTTCATCGCTGCAAGCCTGTTCTATTATTTACCCTCAAAGAACGGGGACAGTCATCTGTCGGCCCAATGTCGTCAAGACGGAGGAGGACCGAGGGAAGGTGAGCCACCATGGCAGGCACAGCAGAACGCATGGCACAGAACCAAAAGCAGGTCTCCATTTCAGAATTTTTTGAGAAGAACAAGCATTTTCTCGGCTTTGATTCGCTCACCCGTTCCCTCATCACGGCCGTCAAAGAAGCCGTTGACAACTCGCTTGACGCCTGCGAAGAAGCGAGGATTCTACCAAATATACGCGTCAAAATCACCAAAATTGACGACAAGAAAGACATCATTGAACTCCAAACCGAAGACAACGGGCCAGGCATTCCAAAGCGCAGCATCGAGAAAGTGTTCGGTCAGTTGCTGTTTGGTTCTCGTTTTCATGCCATTCGCCAATCCCGTGGTCAGCAAGGCATCGGCATCACCGGGGTGGTGATGTACAGCCAACTCACCACAGGACGAAAGACGCACGTGCGTTCGAAAATCGCTACCGAAACCTCCGCTGCGGTGGTGGACATTGGGTTGGACACGCGCAAAAACAAGGCCACGAAAACCAACGAAGACCGAGAGATATGGGAACTACCCGACGGCACCATCAAGGAACACGGGCTTGAAATCACTTGCCGAATGAAAGCCAAGTACCAACGCGGTCGCCAGAGCGTATACCAGTACCTGCGCATGACCAGCATCGTGAATCCGCACGCCGACATCACCTTCGAAGATCCGGATGGTGAGGTCCACCACTGGCCAAGGGTGACCGAACGCCTGCCACGAAAGGTGGAGGGTATCAAGCCCCACCCGCACGGCATCCATTTGGGAACCTTGCAGCGCATGTGCACTGAATCCACGGATTCTCGCATGACGTCTTTCCTCTACAAGAACTTCTCAGGCGTGTCAACCCGCGCCGCAAAGGAGCTGTTGCAAGCGGCGGAAATCGATGAAAAAGCCAAGCCAAAATCGATGAAAGCAGAACAATATCGCGCCCTGATCGAGGCGTTTCAAGGCGAGCGGATGTTGAACGAGAAGCCCGTCAAGTTGCTCAATCCACCGACCAACTGTCTTTCGCCCATCGAAGAGTTGCTCATCAAGAAAGGGCTGTCGAAAACCATTGATTCTCGATTCGTAACCACCATGACCCGTGCCCCCACCGTCACCCAAGGCAACCCGTTTCAGGTCGAGGTCGGACTGATCTTTGGAGATGGAATGCCCGGGGACAAGCCGGTTGAAGTCCTCCGCTTTGCCAATCGCGTCCCACTGATGTATCAGCAAGGCGGCTGTCTGCTCACCAAGGCCATTGAATCGGTGGATTGGCGGCAATACGGCTTGGACCAAGCCGGAGGCCGCGGCGTGCCCAAAGGTCCTGCTGCAATTTTGGTTCACCTCGCCAGCACGAACGTCCAGTTTACCTCGGAAGCCAAAGAAGCCCTCGCAGACAACGGCGAGGTCCTTGATGAGGTTCGAAAAGCCATGCTGGAGATGGGGCGTGGATTGAGAAAGCACCTCGAGAAAAAGAAGAAGATGGCCAAAACCCAAGAGAAATTCGAGTTGGTCAACGACATCATTCCTGCGATTGCCGAGAAGTCGGCTGCGATCTTGGGTCGCCCCGTTCCCGACCTTGCTGGCTCGATTACCAAGATCATGGGCGCCGTTATTTCTGAAACCGAAACGGTGTGGAACAAAGAAACCAAGCAAACCGATGTGTCCATCACGCTGTTCAACTACACCTCTCGCGCTCGAGCCTACACCATCCTTGCCTCATGGCCCGAAAAGGAAGGTGCACAGATGGAAGGCAACGAGCATGGTGGACGCAAAGAAGCAACCGGGGTTTGGGCATGGAAACTCGACACGTTGGAACCTGGCGAGACGTTCACCCTCACGTACTCGCTCAGCGGCCTTGAGAAGGGTGATTGGACAGAGACCGACGTGTTCTACAGAGGCAGCCAGGAAGTCATCGGGGCGACGAAGATGGATGAAAAACTCCTGGAAGAAATTCGACGCCAAGAGGCCATGTTGACCGAACAAGGTGTCGAGGCTGAAGAGGATGACTTCGACGAGGAGAATGGTGATGAAGGCGAGGAAACCGTTCAGGACCAAACCGAGGAGGAGCCTCGGCCTTCGGGCCAACAGACCTTGATGGGGTACGGAGGTGATGTTTGATGTCGGCCAGCCACACACCAGAAGAAACGAAAGCGGCGCTGCACAACGTGGTCACGGAAATGTACGACAAGATTGTCAAAGGCGAAGCGCCGACGATGACGCTACCTGTCCGAACAAAAAACAACATCGGGTTTGACAACAAACTTGGCGTTTACAAGTACGGGAAGAAAAAGTCGATTCGAGACGCAACCAGTTTAGGCTCTGCAAAGCAACTGCTGCGAGCCCTTCACATCGTGGAATTCATTGAAGAGATGATCGACGCTGGAAAATCTTCAACGCTCAGAGAAATGTACTACATTTCGGAAGGTTGGGGATTGGGGAAATTCTCCTCTCAAAACGAATCGAACAACCTCGCCGAAGATTTGGAGGTCGTGACCAAGTGCATGCGTGAGGACTTCAAATTGCGTCCCGAAGAGGACGGTGCGAGGATCATTGGCAACCTCACCTTGCGGGAATTGAACCGTCGGGGCGAGTGGATGCGCATCAACGCGCGGGACGATGTCGGTGACTCGGGGTACGGCGTACCGTACAACGTGGAAGAAGAGAAAATCGAACTGGTTGAACACGACTTGAATTTCATCATGGCCATCGAAACCGGTGGTATGTTTGACCGGTTGATCGAAAACGGATTTGATGAGGATTTCAAGTGCGGTTTGGTTCACCTCAAAGGTCAGCCCGCACGTTCAACCCGTCGTATTCTCAAGCGCATGAGCGAGGAATGGGATTTGCCTGTCGTGGTTTTCCTTGACGGTGACCCGTGGTCGTTCCGAATTTTTGCCTCCATCGCTTACGGAGCCATCAAGACAGCGCACATTTCAGAATATTTGGCCACGCCAACGGCCACTTACCTCGGCATCACGGCTGACGACATCGAAGCATACGACCTCCCCAATGACGACCTGTCGGCTCGGGACGTTGAAGCCCTCAAGGCCGAACTTTCCGACCCCAGATTTGCCGACCCATGGTGGCAAGAACAGATCAACATGATGCTCGAATTGGGCAAAAAGGCTGAACAACAATCCTTGGCCAAATACGGTCTTGATTTCGTAACGGATACCTACCTGCCCGAAAAACTCGCCGACCTCGGCCTTGCCTGATTGTTCAGCGAGCCTTATGGAGGAAGAGGGCGTGGATGGGAATGATGCAAGCCCCTGAGCCTGCGAAACGCTCACCGTGGGCCCTCAGGCTCACCATCACCGGGAGCGTGTTGATTCTGCTGGGGGCCGTCTTGATAGGCAGCCAGTCCAGCGCCATCTCGTCCACGATGGACCCCCGGGAACTTCACCACGGCGTCTACCAAGGCACGGGAACCTTTGTCACCGGCGAACTGAATGACGTGTGCTATCGGTTTTACCAAACCAAAGACGATGTCGAGATGACGGTTCGGCTCCACCGGGTGGAAGGTGCGTCGCTGGATGACGAGCCCGTTCAGGAAAAGAAGTGCCTCATGGACTTCCAACCGATGACGGCTGACAACACGGCGATGGTGGAACGCGCCACCTGGAGCCTCAACGGGTCGGGCGAATACGCACTCGTTATCGAGTGCCAGGCCAACTGCACTGCGTCGCAAGGATGGTTGATGTCCATCAACGCCATGCAAAACGGCATCTTTGGGTCGTCGTGGCTCATGCTCGGCTTCTCGCTTTGTTGCTTGGGCGTGTTCACCACACCCATTGCCCTCATCGTCTATGTTGCCTCAAAGCCAAGCCAGTCGCCGAAGGTGATGATGGTGGGAAGCGACGGGCAACTGATTCCCATCACCGACCTCAATCCTGACCATCCAACGTTTTTCCAGCAACCTCCCTCCGAGGAAGCCATCCAGCAAACGGTCGCTCCACCCTTTGCAGACACCGTTGAAAAACAGCCCTCGGAGCAATTCATCGACGGGTTGCCAGAGGTTGCTGCGGGGACGATGCTGACCACCGAACAGGTCTATGCGTTGATGCGGGGGGATGTCGAAGGCGCACAAGAGCACGCCAAAACACAACGCTACCAAACACCAACGGTCGAAGACACCATCGTCGATGCAGCCAATGCAGCGGCCATTGCTTCATGGGACGAAGGGGTGCCGCTGGCCGAGCCAAAACCGGTCGAGCGCGTCGCTCAAGACACGCGAACAGCCCCCCAGCGGCAGGCACCTTCCTCGGACACCGCCACCAATGCGTGGAAAGATTGGGACGACCAATGATGCAACGGTGAGTTCTTAGAGGGCGGGACACTACCCAACCTCGAGTTGAGAAGCATGACGGACGTTGACAAAGCCCTCTACTTGATTCAAAACGCTGTGCGAAGGGAAATTCTTGAGCGACTCGCAAGGGAGCCCCACTACCCCATGCAACTCGCAGACCTGATCGGTGTGAGCCAACCGGCCATTGTCAAACATCTCAAGGAACTTGAAGATGGAGGGATGGTCTCAAAATCAAAAGTCCCTTCAAACAAAGGTGGACCTCCACGCACCATCTATTCAGTGGACCAGGCGTTCTCCATTCAGGTGGACATCGGGCCTGATTTGTTCCGTTGTGAACAACGGAAACTCCCCTCCATCGGGCCGGTTCGTCTCTCCAGCCAACTTCCCGAAGCAACCCGGCCAATCGCCGAATCGTTGGGAGGACGTCGAAAAATTTCGGTCGCCGAGGGGTTGGCGCACATGCGTTCGCTCGCGGCCACGCTTGAGGCGTTGGACGCCCAACGTGACGCGCTGATCTCCTTGCATCAACACATCCGTCAGCGTGTTTCTTCAGGCGTGGAAGCCGACTTTGATTCCTACGACGAGCGCAGCATTATCCAGCGGATGGTCGAGGCCAACGGTGAGCGAATCGACCTCAATGCGCTGGTCCAAAAGGAATTCATGGGAACAGCCAACCCTGCCGAATTGATTCGCACGCTCCGAGCACAACTTGAGAAGCAAATTGCTCAACGTTCAGGTCAAGTCATCGCCGCTCCGCTCGATACGGAGCTGCGCTGGTACCTCGGTCCAGGCTCGTCGTGACGAACGTCCTCAGTTGCCTTCGTCAGCGAGGACGGAGACCAACGAGGATTGTTCAGCAAGTCGCTTGTTGACTTCGTCACGTCGCCCCTTACCGACCAAATACACCACGCCAAGCAGCGCAATGGTCAACAGAATGACAGCGAACGGAAGGGCGGTCTTACCGACCACTTCCTTGGCCATGTCAAACACGGGACTCTCCGATTCAAGCGGCTTGGGGATGGGATGGACGTTGTCAGCTTCGTCGGACTCAACGATTTCATTCATTGGGTCAACCACCACGTAAACGCCTTTGCTACCGGCGGTAACGGGGTACAACAGGTACAGCTCGATTTCCTTGGCTTCCTCGGAAGCATCTGGAGCGAGGAGGGCGCCAACAACTTGACGCATCACGACGCGTTCTTCTTCACAGCCGTTCTTGCGAATTTCCTTCACGACCTCCATATCGTTGGCATCATCGTATTCACAGAGCACGATTTCAATGTCGGTTGCATGGACGTTTCCGGTGTTCTGCAAGATGATACCGATCGGGATGGTCGAATCGACTTCTCCGCTGGTTTCGGGAGGCATGATGACCTCTCGAATCTCAAGGTTCGGTGCTCGCAATCGCAGCGTGACGATGAACTCGTTGCTGTCAAGGTCCTCGCCGCTCCAGGAGGGGGAGTCGTCGTGGTCGCCGTCGTTTTCCATGTCACCGAACATGGAAACCACCTTGAGTCCAAGGCTTCGTGTGGTCAGTTGAGCACTTGTGCTGATGGAGACAGCCGAGACCACTTGGATGGTTTCGTAAGGCGCCATCTCGGGCAAGCGGTATTCGTAGATGGGGTCGGTGCCCAACATACCGGTCTTGATCTTAACACACTGGTCTTCGGGGAACTCCGTGGCCGTCAATTCAAGTTCAACACACGGTTCTTCAATCACCACATCAGCGCTGAGTTGCTTGAGGATGAACCATTCCACACTCCACCCTGTGAGGGTGTTCATGCCGGGCAATTCACTCCAAAGCAGCGTGTCCCCGTCGTTTTGAGACGTGTGGTTGTTCAGCGTTGGGACATCCGGCACGTTACCGTTGTTGGTGATGTTGAACGTGAAGCGAACCACACGACCTGGGGCCGAAGTCTTCACAGCGTTGTCGACGGTTGGGTCCATCGAAATTTGCATGTCGTGGAACTCATCGACCGTGACCTTCAAAACGACCGTGTCGCGAATGCGGGTCTCACGACCGGAAGCATCGGGATAGGTTTCCTCGGAGAAGGCTTGCAACACCACGGTGTACTCGCCTGCCTCAACGCGGTTGGGCACGTTCATGATGACGTCAAACGCCTGATAGGTGTCGGGCGACAACTCCTGGAGGGTCTCTCGAGGGATATCGATGTCCCAAATCACATCCACGCCGAACGCATCGGTCACGCGGGCCAAACGGAAGTCGAATCGGTCCGGCCCGTTACCGTCGTTGGTGACGGTCATGGGCAGGGTGACCTTGTCGCCTGGGTTCACATTGAGCTCAGTTCCAACCTCCGGGTCGATGCCAGCGTCCAGGTCGTAGACATGGACGACGTTGGTGGACAAAATCACCGAGTCGGAAATGCGTGGGTAGCCGTCGAGGTATCCCTTGAGGGTGATGGCTGGACCCAAGCCTGCCGTAGCGTTGTACGGGGCACAGATGTGAACGGAAACACGCTTGGTAATCTTGTCAGCGTTCCCTGGAATGGTCCAAGCGATGGGGTCGCCAAGACCGTCGCCGGCGTCTCCCGGTCCGGTGGCGTTGGCGAAGTCCACCGTCACGATCCAGTTCTCTTGGCGCCAAGCATCCATGGCCATGCCGTCAGGCTTCTCATCCGGCGCACCGGGGGTGGTGAACACCAAGTCACCCGAATCGAAGTTCTTGGTGACGTCGATGGTGTAGGAAGCGCACTCACCGGGTTTCACTTGCGATGAACGGTCTTCGGCTGCAAAGACGATGTTCCCTGTCGAACGAATCGAAACGAAAACGCCCAGTTCAAGGATATCGTATGTTCCTTTCTCGACCGACTTGATCGGTTCACCTTCTGACCAGCCCTTGACGTAGATGACGAACGCGCCTGGGTCTTCAGAGGTTGGAACGAAGACTTCGAGGTTCTTGGTGACGGATTGGCCCGGGTCAAGTTCCACGCGAATCGGGAAGTTCACCTGCCAGCCAAACGGCAACAACCATTCTTGCTGGCCTTCAAGGCTGTTCGGGTCCCAGAACACAAACGCATCGTGGACGTTGCCGGTGTTCGTGATGGTGATGGAGAAGATGGCGGTGTCGCCTTGTTCAATGTCAGCCATGCTGTGCGATGTGTCCAGGTTGATGCCGTGAACGACGTCCATCAAGGTCAACGTGATGATGTCGTTTTGGATGGCCGGATCCTTGTAGGATTGCGCTGTGATACGAATCTCCGCCAATTCATCGCCGTTCGCCTGATAGATCGAAGGCGCCTGCACTCGCATGTAGAAGCGAATGTCTTCGCCGCCCTCGAGGAAGATGGGCGTGTCGGGGAAGATGCTCGAGTGGTTGGAGGCGAAGTAGAGGTTGGCGGTCCAGTTCATCGGCACGCCCGAGATGTTGAGACCGTAGGTGTCCGCCACCAAGTCCTTTGGACCCGGCGTGGAGTTGTTCATGGTCAAGTTGTAAATCGTTTGTTGGCCGGGTTCAATAACGTGATAGAAGGTTTCACCCACGTCAAACTCAACATCAACCTGGCCGGTCAACACGTGGGAGTAACAGATGGTGAATCGGTTGTTGTTGCCGTTATCATCACATTTGTTGGTGTCGGACCACGCAATGTGTGCACCGCTACCAAGGTCGTTTGCAAAGGCAGGCGGCATACCAATGCTCGGTTGCCGTCCATTGTTTGGTCCGAGTTTGTTCGAGTTCCACTTGGTAACAGGCACGGCTTCCCACGGGTCCAACGCCACTTCCCCGTCACCGGTCAAATCCGTTTGGTTCAGTCGAACATAGAGGATTTCTTCGTTCGCAGAAAGGTTACCAGAGTCAACCCACGCAATGTGGACGTTGTTCTGGTCGTCCGTCAAGAGGGACGGGAAGACCGAATTGCCTGCGTACGGTGAAGCGGGTGGCAATCCACCGTTGCCCTCTACATTGGAGATGGGCGTGTCGTTGATCTTCTTGATGGCGTAAGTGGACAGACCATCGTCTGAACCGTCCCACGCACCTGCACCTTGGAGGCGCAGCTTGGTGTAGTAAATCTCGTAGTTGACGTCCTTCTCGAAACCGTAATCTCGGCCGTCCATCCACGCAATGTGGGTGTTGCCCTGCATGTCAACGCCAATAGAGGGGTGGAAGGAATAGGCGTCGTCGATGGTCACGCGGGTGTCGTTGACGACCACAAGGTGGCCGTCGGCACCGGAGCCGGTGTCCTCGGAGTAGTAACCACCGGTGGACGTGGTTCCCTTGATACCGGGCGTGAAACTTGGATCGTTGTTCATCTTGGCGTAGGGGTCAAGAACCGTCATGAAGATTTCACGAGAGTTGTTGGTGGAGATGTAGACCATGGCTTCGACGAGCAAGGCCATTTGGTTGGTACCGGATCCCGAGGGGAACTCGTAGGCTTGGCCACCGGCGTCGGTGTTGGCCAACGTGTTCCCTGGACAGTTTCGGGTCTGGGTTGAAACCACACCGTTGGGGCACTGAACCAAATCCATGAAGTGCGACTGGATGTTACCGGCACCGCCGTAGCCTTGACCGTACAGTCCAACAGGAATCACGCCTGCGAGAATACAGTTGTCGTGTGCTTCCTGAATGGCTGCTTTGTCGTCAGCTTGCTGGGACGGGTCGCCGTCCTTGGGTCCTTCATCGGACACGGGGATGGCGATCTTCGTGGCGTTGGGGTTCCAGCGGTGGTCGGATTGAGTGGGGGGGTTTCCTGGAACGTTGCCGGAGGCGTCCTTCCACGAAAGACAAGCCCAGTTGGTACCGGGGCCCCAGTCTTCACCGGAATAGCCGGAATAGGTGTTGCCGTTGTAGATGGTTCCCGGCAGCTTGCGGATACCACCGGAGTCGTCACCGGGTGTGAGGCCGAGTGGCGTGGTACGGGGCCCAGTGTTCTTGTTGTAGCCCTGACAGTTGCCGGAGCTTGCAGCGCCGGGCAAGGTGTTGCCCAGACCGTAGATGGTTTCGTACACCGTCATGTTGGCGGTTTCAAGCATGGGCTTGATGCCTTGGAAGTAAGGACCAGATGCAAAGTTTCCACCGTAAACCACGGTACAGATGTCGGCCCACTCGGAGTACATCGAACCGGAGGTGTCGACGATGAAGGCCAACTCGACCTTGCCGCCACGGGTGTCGTCCCAAGCAATTTGGACGTAGTCGTTGGCATCCACGACCACGTCGGGGTGGCCTTTGTGACCGATGATCGGCGTTAGGAGGGTGTCGTCAAACAGAACGACGGTGCCACCCGAACTGATGTCGGGCTGAATCATGGAGTAGTAGATTTGAGGCTGGTTGAAAAACCGCCCAAGTTCGTCGTAGTTGTCTTGCCACACGATGTGGACGTTGTTCTGACTGTCAATGTCAAGAGCGGGCCAGTCACGGTTTTGTGAGCGTCGCTCGATGATGGTGTCGTCAATGGCCGTGATGGTTCCGTCATCGGACGCCATGCCGTCCATTGGAGCAGCCCAAGGCGAGAGTGCAGAGTACATGATGGCGTGCTGGCCGGCTTTATCGGCCCAAACCACGTGAATGCGGTCGTACTCGTCAACGGCGATGTCCGGGTGCCAAATCTTGTGAAGTCCAGCGTTGGTGATTTGGGTGGCATCGATCAATGTTTCACCGCGAGGTGACAGCATGGCATAGTAGAGGTGCAGGTTGTTACGGGTCCACACAACGTGGACGTTGCCGGAACTGTCGGCGACGACAGCGGCTTGAGAATCGGAGGCAGTCCCACCGTCCACAATCTGAACGGCTTCGGTGATCACAACGGTGCTGGCGCTCACGCTAACGGATGCAATCATCAAGGACGAAAGCACCGAAAGCAGCATGATGGATGCAAGGCTGACGGATTTCATTTTCTGGTTCATAGGTATACCTCGGACTTCTTCTCTTTTCACCAGCATTTTCTCATACTTAACCGCGCTCCCTATCGGTCATTACAGCAAATCCGCATTCGCCTTTCGGTTGAGCGCTTTTTCAAGCAAATTTCGCTGCTTTAAGCCCATTCTGAGGGGTCAAATCCTGAGCCAAACGACATCTTTTCATCAAACTCAATTTCAGCCGGGGGGCCTGTCGATGGCTCGTCGATTTGACCGGTGGGTGGCTTGGATTTTGCCCAGTCATCGACAGGGCCTGGTTTTCCAACACCCGGGCCGTAGGAGTACTTGATTTCGTGAATCAACGCCAGTTTTGCTAACCACAACGTTCGCAAGCTGTTCATGAATTCGTTTTTGGTCAATCCGTCAAACCAAATAGGAAGGCTGACATTGAAGGCTTGGAGAGGACCTGGTTTCTTTTCGCCGTCATGGCCCATGTGGATGACCCAATCCACACCTGTTCGAATCAGGTGCAATCGACTCTCATGAATCCATTCAGACCAATCGCTGTCAACGTCGTTCATGTGGTCAATCATCTCTTTTTGTTGGCCTTCGTCGACCCGAGTCATGCTTGAAACAGCCACCAAGTCGCGACCTTTTGGCACGACAATAGCGAACATGTGACCTTGTTTTCCTGATGGATAACGAATGAGAAAATGGGCGTGGGCACGTGGGTCATTTTGTGCCTTGGCCGAGAGACGTTCTTCGGTGAGCCACTGCTTGAGTTGATCAACAACTTCGTCGGGGGCCATGGACTTCCCAAAGGCTCCTCCCGTTTGAAGTGCACCCTTTTCACGACGGTGATAGTTCGTCAAACCAACGGCAGAGCTGGTCCTTTTCGTTTCGCTTCATGAAGCGCCGCTTCCATGCCTTCTTCGTATCGACCCAAGCATCCCAAGCGCCTGCGAAGGCCTTCCCGCTTGCCCAAAACAGCGGGAAGCACATCAAGAACACAACGAGGAGACCCGCCGCTGAAGACCCGGTGAGCGAGGTCAACCAGGTGCTTGAAAGACCGAGGAGTTCGCCGACGCTGGCTTGATTGAACCAAACCGCGATGGTCCAAACCAACGCCACGACCGGCCAGACCAGCAAGGAGCCAAAAAACGCCGCTAAAAATTGGTAACTGGTGCGGGCGTCCAGGCCCTCGTCGGTTGAATCACCAAGCAGTCGGCCAAGGAGGACCTGCAAGCCCAGCGAGGTGATGAAAAACGGAAGCAGCAGGATGAACATGGCCCACCAAACCAAGGCAACGGGGGCGCGAAGCGGATTGGCTCGCTTCATTCCCGTTCCGCTGGCATTGATATCCCGACCGTCCAAGCCGTGTTTGGCCAATGCATTGGCCGCCGTGGAGGCTTTCACCATGCGCTCATCCTCGATCGGTTCTGGGGGAAAGGTCTCGGCACGGTTGGGCCATGCGGTGCGAAGTGTTCGAGCGGCGTGCACTTCCTCTTGCCACGTCCGGAGCGATTGACCCGAAGACCTCGCTTCCAAATGAGCCAAGAGGTGCAGGCCTCGATGTTCATCCCACGAGGCTGTGTGCGGTGTCATTGATGGCAAAACGGATTGGAGTTGGTCGCGAATGGCATGGACGGATGCTGCCGGCGGCTCAACCCATCCTCCGCTGCGAACCGCCTCGACCATCTCCTCGGGAACCTGTGAAGCGTCGAGGGAGATGGGTTCGCCAAATTCGATGTATTGGTCGGTGCGGAAGTGTTCACGGGTTCGGAAGTGAAGGCCAACGGGGACCAATTGAGGAAGGGGGAGATCGTTGGCTTTGGCCAAGGCTGCAGCAGCCAGAACGGTGCGCACCGGACCGGTTTTGAAACGAATCATGTGGGATTCGCTGTGACTGGTTCCTTCTGGAAACAACACGCAGCCAAAGCCGTGGGCGATGCCGTTGGCCAACGCCAACAACGAACGACCGTTCAGATGCATGGCCTCTTCTTCGGTGCACCCACCGCGCAGCAATTCCGCCTTGCGCACCACCGGTTGCACCGCTAATCGGCGCGTCCACCAGCCAAGGAGTGGCCGGGTGACCAAATCGTGGCGGGCACCCACCACGAATTCTTTCGGATGGTTGAGGAAAATGCCCAACGGGTCCATCAATCCGTTCGTGTGCCATCCGCAACACATTGCGCCAGCACCTTCACGGAACAGGGGCGAAACGGTGCTGCTGCTGGTCGTGCGAAATTGAACGCTGGACACACGGCGGCACATCCAGAAAGCGATTTTAGTCCATAGAAACGAACCGGGGACGGAGGATGTGTAGGTCGGGAGAGGGGCATTGAGCAATTTGTCGATTCGCATCTTCTTGGCCGAAGCAGACAGCACCGGTAGAACTTCGCCGTTGTGAACCATCTCCTCTTCTTCGGTGACAATGGTTGCCATCAAGCCACCTCCTGAAGTGCGGTTGCCAGCGCGTGGAGGTGGTCGTGGTCAGGTTGTCCCGGAGACGAAGAGGGCCACATCGACATGAGGGTTCCCCCTCCATCGCCGTGCGTCCGGGGGAGCACATGGACGTGGACGTGAGGGACCTCTTGCCCTGCAAGCGGACCGTCGTGGAGGCACACGGTGAAATCCTCGGTTTCAAAGTGCTTTCCAAGCACGGATTGTGTTGCGGCCACGCCCTCCATCAACCTCGCTCGCTCGGAATCCGTCAGGTCGGCCAGGCGTTGCACCCCTCTGGTTGGAATCACCAAGGTGTGACCTTCCCGTCGAGGAAAGATGTCCAAGAACGCATACCAGCCGTCACCGTCGGCCACGCGATGAGAGGGGATTTCACCGCTGAGGATCTTCTCAAACAAGGTCCCCATGGCCAATGCGGGGGTGCCCGATGTCTTTGTTCATTGTGGAGCAAGCACCCAGTGGCCGCCGGCTCCCTTCTTCAAAGCGAGCGTGTCGGTGTTCCCTTGGAGGTCCACCGTAATGTGGTGAAGGAACGCTTCGTCGCTCTCCGGGTAATCTTCTCGAGTAAACGAGCCTCGGGATTCTTGTCGAGCCAAACCGGATTGGACCGAGGCCGTGACCAACCGAATGGCAGCTTGCGTGCGCAAAATTTCCAAGAGGTTGGTGTTCGCAATCAACGAGTGCTGGTCGAGGTGGAGTGATTCAGCGGCGTGGCCAATGGCTTCGAGCTTGGTCAACAGACTGGTCAGGGAGTCGTGGCTGAACGTGGATGTGGAAGCCAGCGCGCCTTGCAGGTTGGCCATCACGGCTCCACATCGCGTCACGTGGCTGGCATCGTTGTCTTCCATCATGGCTGAAAGGTCGGCCTGGGCTTCGTTAAGGGCCGCTTCCATGTGTTCGGAACGCCCGAAACCGCGTCCGCCCACCCACGAAGCAGCGGCCTGTCCAGCAGCAGTTCCCGAAGTCAACGCATCCAACAATCGATTTCCGGGGAGGGGGGCGGCTCCGTGCAAGCCGGTGCAGGCGGCGTCGCCGGCCGCATACAGGCCCGTAAACCAACGGGACCATGCACCGATGACACATCGACCCATGCCGTCCACGGGAAGGCCGCCGATGGTGTGGCCAACGGCCGGAGCGAGCGGGACCGTTTGGCGATTCATGTCAATCCCCGTGCGCTGTTCAACGAGACGGAACAACGAGCCCCACCACGTGGCTGCTTCCCCCATCGAACGAGCATCCAACACCGGCTGAACCGCTTGGAGGATTGCTTGCGTCATCTCGAGGCTTGTTTTGCCATCGACGTCGAGGGGGGCGCCCGAGCCTTCGTGGAGTTGAGCACCATCGCCGAGCAACCCTGTTGGAAGAAACAGGTTGGTGCCTTTGATCACGAGGGGATGATGGGTCATGAACTCCATGTCTCGGAGGGGAATGCCGGCTCGAAACGCCATGTCCATGCCCAAACCGACAACGCCAGAGGAAAAAGCGCCCTCAAAGCCTTCGTCGGCGATGATGAGGGCTTTGCACTGCAAGGCGATGAGACGACCGTTGATCATGTCCAAAGCAATCAGTCCGTCAACGGATTGGTTGGTGTGAACCAGCACCAGTGGGACTTGGTCGCCCCGGCGGATCACGCCGTGGCGCATGCATTGTTCCTCGGCGACCTGTTGCAGGCCTTGCGCTGTGGCGCTGCCTGCGTGAGCAGTTCGAGGCTGGGTGTGCCCCGCACCTTTGCGAACCATGGGCAAGCCTTTCAGGTCTCTGCGGAAATTGAGGCCGCGTCGCTCCAAAAGGTCGACGTGCCTGACCGCTCCTGCCGTGGTCTCAGCCACGATGTCTTGGTCGCAAAGGAACGCCCCGCAGCGAATCGTGTCTTCCCGATGACTGCGGTTGTTGGCTTCTTGAACCGAGGCTGAAAGGCCATCGAGGGCGGCAATTCCAGGATTGCCCAAAGCGGTGGAGGACATCATCAGCGTGTTTGCCCCGCCTTTTGCTGCCTCGGCAGCCGCATACAACGCAGCAGGTCCGTCTCCAAGAACGATGATGTCCCATGCTTCCATATTCCAACGCCCCTGTTGCTGGCGAAGCAGAGGACTGCCATAAGGTGCGCGCTTGCATCGTTCGAAGAAAAGGCTGTCAAACCGTGACCCTGCGCTGAAGTTAGACCTTCGGAAGAGGCCGCGAAGCCCAGGTTCGCGCTCGCTCGAGGTGCTTGTTCTTCTTTCGGGAGTGTGTTCCTGTTCGCCGCTTCACAACGGTTCGCAACACCCGCGATTCAATGACCACGCCTTCCTCGTCTCTGAGAATCACCTGAACGTAGCGGTCTCCTTCTTCACGTTCAGGCCATGCGACACCCAACCACAACACGACCCCTTGTTGGAGGTACCTTGGAACCCAATCCAACGCATCGTCCTCTCCCTCGGCATTGAGTTCAACAGCCTGCCTTGGCGGAGGACAAGCGAGCAACTCGAAACGATGGTCGCGCGCAAAGGGTTCGCCGCCAGGGCAAATGACCTCGATTCTCGCAACGGTTTGTTCGAAGGTTTGGTTGTTCAATGCGATGAACAAATGACCCGTCCCCTCATCGCATTCAGGGTCGAGAGAAACGTCCATTCTCCATGGTGAGCGGAGCATGTGGGGGGCGCCCGATAGCAAGTCCAATTGAAGGCGTTCCAGCAGACGGAACGCACTCGGTTGCCAGACACGGGCGTGAGCGAGGAGGCGTTGAAGGGAGCGCCAGTTGAATTTGGCTTCAGGGTCCAGCAAGACCTCGCTCAGGGCGTCGGGGCGGATGAACTCGCACAGTTCACGGTGAGCGACGGCATCGCTGAGATCGCCCTTCGCATGAAGATGAAGAATGTAGAGGACGCGTTCCCACGATTGGTCTTTGTCGTAACCTGGCAAAATGCTCTTGCGGAACAGGGTCAACCAGTCCAACCAATCGAGGTACAAATCCGGGTCCAGATGGAGGACGATCAGTTCGCCCAAAATCGACCCGAGTTGGGTTGGGTGGTGGGTTGGGGCATGGTGGGCCAAGCACGGCATACGGTCTCCTTGCTGGCGAACCATGTCCGAGGTGAAGAAGGCATGGAACGAATGTGCAAAACCAAGCGTCATGGAGACGAGGTAGGAGAGGTTGCCGACCAAGGAATCCTCCTTGATGATGGTCCCCAGGCCGAGCAAGAACACGGCGCCAAACGCGAGCAACACATTCAACGTGTTGTGCCGACGTACATCGATCAGGCCTTCTAAAATACGGTCCATACCAGGCTGGGAGCGAAGGGACAATTTTCCCGATGTGCTCTTGTCGTCAATTTCTCGAAGGGAGATGCGGGCTTGAATCGACTGCCACATCGACTCCCCCGCCAACAACGGTGGAACCGTGCCCAACAGAAACGGTAGACTCCAGAAGAGGACGACATAGCCCGGGTTTGCCGGCGCCCATGCGGGGACGATGACCGATACGAGCGCAACAATAGCGATGCTCGCACCGAACAACAAGCGGACGGTGAGCATGAATCGGTGGCGTGCGAGAAGGCCGAAGCGCATCCGCAAATGCTCTTGCTGCCTCCATTTCTCCATGGTTCGTTCCACTGGATTTTCAGCACGTACAAACCCGTGGCCGTAAGGATCGGGAAGCATGGTCGTGACGTCGTCATCTGCCTCCGCCATTGGCATCCCTCGAACCGGCGTGGTCGCTCGCGAATATGGCTCTTGTCCAGAAACTTGGCGGGCGTGGCAGGATTCGAACCCGCGATCTCCGGCTTAGGAGGCCGGTGCATTATCCAGCTGTGCTACACGCCCAAGCGCCCCTGTTCGGCGACCTTAGATGACGCTTACGATGAAAATGGAGCGTGGCGTTGGCCGATTTCTGCAACGCTGTGCATCAGCGCTTCGAGTTGAACGCGTGGTTGAGCAGAACGTTGCAAGCGTGTGTCGCATTGGGAAAGAACGTCCAGCAAATCAGCCATCAGTTCATCAGGGTAGTGGCTACGACCTGCGACGAGAAAGTGGTGGAGACGGTCGATGACCCCGCGGCCATCCAAATCGTGCACGGCCATCAATTGGTCCAGGGCCCCCATGGCACCTTTGAGCACTCGCGTGTTTTTTTCTCCTTGGCGCTCCCACTTCCAATCGTGTACACGGCCCCTCAGAGCCTCTTCAAGGACGAGTTGTACGTCGCGACGTGAACTGTTGGAAACAAGCAATTGGACGTTCTTTCGATCATTGAGCAGGTTGCGCTCGTGAAGCAATTGAAGAATGAAAATGGCTTTGCGAAGATTGCCCGAGCACACGTGGGCGATGTCACCCAACACGCCGCTGGCAGGAGTCAGGGATTCGTGTTGAACGAGGTGGTCAAGCCGCTGTTCGATTTGCACACGAGTGAGAGCCGGTAACCGAAGGTGCTGGGTCCGGCTTCGCAGGGCCTCGATAATGCGAGAAGGGGTGTGGGTGGTGAAAATGAAGCGTGCGCTTCGACTGCTTTCCTCCATCATCCGGCGAAGGTAGGATTGGCGGGCGTGGCCGAGAAAATCTGCGTCTTCAATCACGATGATGCGAGAGACGGGAGCAAGGCCTCCGGCCATGACTTCGGGTGATTCATCCCCTGCTGGTGCCGGTGCATCGCTGGACGATGCGCTCATCGAATGGTCGAAGGCATCCAAACTTGTTCGGCCTGCAAGGGTGTCTTCGGAGCCTTTTCCGGCTGGACGTAGGAAGGCTTCGAATTTCGCCATAGCACCTGCCGTTTTATCCAAATCTCGTGCCTGCAGCACGTGCGTGGTGGAGCGCCAGGACGGTCCGAGCACCTGACGGCACACCAGTTGGTACGCCGTGGTCTTCCCGCAACCGGCTGAGCCGGAAAGCAACAAGTGTGGGGGGTTAGCAAGTAACGAGAGGTGAGTCAACGCCTCGATCACGTTTGATGAAGTGAGCAATTCGCTGAAGTAACGGGGCTTGTAGGATTCAAGCCAGACCGTCATGGTGAACCACTTGGGTTCAAGGTCTTTGAAGTCTGCGAGAAGCGTTGATGCTCACTCGGCGCTCAAACGCTTGGTGCCGTGGCGTCGGAGTTTCATGAAGATACGGGAGCCGCATCCCTTGCAGCTGATTCCGTTGCGCTCACGGTGGAACGATTCGAGGCTGCCGCAGTTTGCGCATTTGTAATCAACGAGTTCAACCATGGTTCTCTCTCCAAACTGCCCGACCGTGCATCCTGTTTTGAACCTGTTTATCGGGAACCGCCGTCCACCAAGGCGTCAAAGGTCTTCGGTGACATGACGATCAACTCACCGCGTTCGACCAACTCGATGAGTTTGCGAAGGATATCGAACGCTGTACGATCAAGCACAGCGGCGATGGTCCCAAGACCGTAACCGAGTTCGAGATTCTCAACGAGGAGGTCTTCCTCGTGTTCGCTCCAGGTGGACATCGTGCCTTCAGCACAG
>JALRLQ010000250.1 GCA_023254365.1 Candidatus Poseidonia sp.
GCACTCACCTTCGCTGAAGAAGTTTTTGCATGGCTCAGTCTTGTAGTTCGAGTGGACAGCTCCGAGAGCGGTCTTGCCGAAATTCTTTGGGAGTGGCTGCACAAAAGATTGAAAATATTGAATCAACTTACGTCATTTGGTTGTCTGAGCTCGGATGGTCCGTGAGCGAACTGGCAGAACTGTTGAAGAGGACATTTTCCAGACTCGAGGTAATGTTTGCACATTTGAGTCTTGAACTTTTGCTTTAAGGTGTAGAATTGACCCTGGTTTCCATAGAAGTTGTCGTAGTAGGACTGCTGGGCCAAGTGTCTAAGGACTTTGCCTGGTGGGTTGTAGAAGTTTCTTGGTCTTCCCTTGGAGTCAACACCCTTTCCCTTATATCTGGACTTTTGTTTGGCGGAAGAGTTGGAGCCTGAGTTCTCACCAGATCCATTTTCTTCTGGAGACATACCATCTTGGTCAGTGTTGGTTTTCTGAGGAGTGGTTGGGGCCTCAACGTTCTTGTGTCCACCGACATTTTGGACATCGGCATTTCCTGGCATTTCGTTCTAGATAACCTATACACAGATAAACATTTAGTAAAGTTCATACGTTTTGAGTTTTGACTGCTTTAGAGTTAGTTGATTCCATTACGTAAAGATAAAATTCTTTTCACAAAATGATCGAGTTCAAGGTTTTTCAAATTTTGTTTTTTAATAATAAAAACCATTGAAATTAACTCAAAAATTGAATTGATTGTATTTTATTAAATTTGGGTCGTTAATTGA
>JALRLQ010000251.1 GCA_023254365.1 Candidatus Poseidonia sp.
CGGCTGGCGGATCGCCGAAGGCGCCTACGCCGTCGCTGTCGCCAAGGACGCCGAGGACGGCGGCCTCAGGGGCGAAATCACGATTTCAGGGTCCACGATGAGGCCTTGAGAAACGCCGCCAACGCAAGCGGCGCCGCAAAGAGGGAGGAAGACACAATGAGAGTTCACAAGCGGCCGCTGGTCGCGGCGCTGCTGGCGAGTTCGGCGCTGGTCGCACCGGCCTACGCCCAGACCACGGAGACCGCGCCTGATCAGCAGGCTCCCATCGATCAGGGCGTCGCCCAGGTCGATGAAATCATCGTCACCGGCATCCGCGCCTCGCAGGCGCAGGCGATCAACATCAAGCGCAACGAGGCCGCGCTGGTCGACGCCATCTCGGCCGAGGACATCGGCAAGCTGCCGGATGTCACCGTCGCAGACGCCCTGCAGCGGATTCCCGGGGTCCAGGTGCAGCGCACGGCGGGCGAAGGCTCGACCGTCAACATACGCGGACTGCCGCAGGTCATCACCCTGCTGAACGGCGAACAGTATCTGGCGCCCGGCAACCTGGGCACCGCCCAGCCGAACCTCAACGACGTGCCGTCGCAGCTGATGAGCTCGATCGTGGTGTTCAAGTCGCAGGACGTGTCGAACGCCCTGTCCGGCATCTCCGGCACCATCGACCTGCGCACTCGCCGCCCTATGGACTTCGATTACGGTCCGACCGTCTTCGCCGCCGGCGAATATCAGACCGGCGAACGCACCCGGCAGGACGACTATCTGTTCA
>JALRLQ010000252.1 GCA_023254365.1 Candidatus Poseidonia sp.
AGGTCCACCATGGCCGGGTTGCGAAGGCCCGAGACATCGTTCACCATGTCCGCTCCGGCGAGAAGGGCTTGTTTGGCGACTTCGGGGTGGCGGGTGTCCACGGAGATGAGGGCCGTTGGTCGTTGGTTCCGCAGGGTTTCAATCACCGGGACGACCCTGCTGAGTTCCACCTCGAGGGGGACTGGCTCGGCTCCGGGTCGCGTGGATTCACCGCCGATGTCCACCCAGGTCGCTCCGGCATCCCACATGGCGAGTGCCCGTTCAACCGCTTCGTTGCTGTTGACGCGACTGCCTTCGAAGAACGAATCATCGGTCGCGTTGATGATGCCCATGATTTGGGGGGCCGACGCGGCGCGCAACGCCTTGGCTAATCTGCTTCGGCGAGCCGCCAAGGCCTCCAAGTCCGAGGGCACAGACTGGCCCAGTTCGGCAGGTTTCATAAGATGTTACGGCGAAGGACCTCGCATGTCCGATGCGGAGAGCATGCTCGATGACGGCACGTTCCTTGCAGACGGTTTGACTTCACCTGAGGGCGAACTTCCTCGCAACACGGAGTTTGCGGAGCGAATCATTCGCCGGTTAAATCCCGGCAACCAGCAAGAAATGTTCGAAATGGCCGCCCGTCAATCCAAGCTTGGTGGGATGCTGATTACGCTCATGGTCGTGGTGTGGTGGCTGTTCATCGGCGTGAAAAACGACGACATGAGCGCAGCCACCTCCGTGTTCTTTGGCTTGGAGTTCGGCCAGGTGGCCCTCGCT
>JALRLQ010000253.1 GCA_023254365.1 Candidatus Poseidonia sp.
CATTCTGAACGTCGTGAACAATCAATGGGCGATTTCAACGCACGCAAACCTTGCAACGGGTGGCCGCACCTTCGCAGAGCGTGGACTTGCCTACGATATTCCTTCGTTCCGTGTCGATGGCAATGACTTCCTCGCCCTCTACAGCATTACAAAGTGGGCTCGAGACCGGGCAAGCGCTGGCATGGGGCCAACCCACATTGAAGTCTACACATATCGTGCTGGAGCACATTCCTCGTCCGATGACCCGTCTGCATATCGCCCCAACGACGAAGCTTCATGTTGGCCCGGAGGCGATCCGATTCAGCGATTGAAAGAGCATCTCGTTCTCATTGGAGAATGGGACGAAGAAAAGCATGAAGCGCTTGCTCAAAAGATCGATGATGAAGTCATGACTGCATACAAGGAAGCCTGTGAATTTGGCGACTTGGCATCAGGACCTTATCCACCTGCTTCTACGATTTTTACTGAGGTCTACGAGACCGTTCCTTGGCACATCCAAGAGCAACGCGAGGAGTTAGGGAAGTGAGATCATGCCGGATATGAACATGATTAAGTCGCTGAATTCAGCGCTTTCGATCTCACTGAAACAAGATCCAAACGTTGTCATTTTCGGAGAGGACGTCGGCTACTTTGGCGGCGTTTTCCGCGTCACGGAAGGGCTTCAGAAGGAATACGGACCTCACCGTGTCTTCGATTCACCCCTTGCGGAAGGTGGAATTGCTGCCATCGCCATGGGCATGGGTCTGAATGGACTTCG
>JALRLQ010000254.1 GCA_023254365.1 Candidatus Poseidonia sp.
CGGTGGTCAATCGTATTGTAGAACAGGACGAAACCGTGTATGGAATTAACACAGGTTTTGGAGCACTTGTTCGCCAACGGATTGACGCTGAGCAAATTTCCCAATTGCAAGTCAATTTGATTCGTTCTCACGCAACCGCCATCGGCGAACCCATGTCAGTACGCGATGTACGTTCGATGATGGTCGTTCGACTTAACTCGCTCTGCAAAGGTCACTCTGGCATACACCCACGATGCATTGAGCAATTAGTTGAATTCCTCAATCTTGGTTTGCACCCTGTGGTGCCGCGAATCGGAAGTCTTGGAGCAAGTGGCGACCTTGCGCCCCTTTCCCATCTCGCTTTGGCCTTGATGGGTGAAGGGATGTTGGTTGTCGACGGTGAGCATCAACGTGCGGCAGAGGTCATGTTTCAACAAGGCCTTGTGCCAATTGAATTGTCCGCTAAGGATGGCTTGTCATTGATCAACGGTACAAGCCAAATGACGGCCTTTGCAGCCACGGCGGTTGAGGAATTACGACAACTCCTTGTCTTTGCAGATGTGATTTTGGCTGCGTCGATGGATGCACGGTCCTGCAGTTTGACGCCATCAAACCCAAACGTGCATGAGGTCCGACCGCATCCCGGTCAACAACTCGTGGCCGAACGCCTAAGATTCCTGCTCGAAACATCGCCAATACTCGCATCTCACAAAGACTGCGATCGTGTGCAAGACCCGTATTCGTTCCGATGCGCCCCGCAAG
>JALRLQ010000255.1 GCA_023254365.1 Candidatus Poseidonia sp.
CTGCTAGATTGTCTTGGCCTTTACCAAAAGAACAAGTCACATCATTTTTGATGATGTCGTCCAGATTGTTTTCGCGCAGCCACGCGAATGCCTCATCCTTGCGATCTTGAGGGATCGAAGCATGGACCATCATCTTGCGTTCGACGGTCAAACCATCGACATCAAGACGCTCAACGCCCATCTCGTCCATCAATGCAGGAATGTTTTCCACTGATAGCTTGTGCTTTTCTTGCTTCAATGCTTTCAAGTGGTTTTCCGCGTCCTCGATCTGTTGCTCGACGTTACGGAGTGCGCGGACAAGATCGCTCAACTGCTTTCCTGTGCCGCTATCGACGTTGGCAAGTGCATCGCCTTCATCGAAGATGTCATCAAAGATATCTGTCATAAGTTTTTTTCCTCTTCAGGGTTGATTTATGAACCTCCGTGGTCCATGTATGAGACTATATAAGGAGGCTGATATGAATTGCAAGTACAATTTCAAAACAATTCCATATAAACATCAACAGACTGCTTTAGACATTGCGGGACAAAGACAGTCTTTTGGGTTTTTTATGGAGATGGGGACAGGGAAATCAAAAGTCCTGATCGACAACATGGGCATGTTGTATAAGGCAGGTTTGATTAATTTTGCCTTGGTCATCGCACCAAAGGGCGTGTATCGGAACTGGGTTTCCAAAGAAATCCCCGAGCACATGTCGGATGATGTGCCGACCCGCGTGATCCGCTGGGTCAGTGG
>JALRLQ010000256.1 GCA_023254365.1 Candidatus Poseidonia sp.
CGTGGCGGGTAAGCGAACGCTGGACCACCACTGCTCACCCTCCGTTTCCTTGGCGTGGTGTTCAAGGTGGAGGACGCTGTTGGGGTGAGCGGTCATGGTTTCACGAAGCGCGTTGATGCTCAACTCGTACAGTTCAACCCGGTTGTCAACCTGAAGCGCATCTTCTTCGATCGCCAACAGGGCCTCAAGACCCTCTCGTTCCACCTCGGCTTGATGAAACGCCATGACCGGATGGCCTAAGCGAACCAACAACCAACCACGCCGAACGGCGGGGTCCTCGCCCGATTCAATGAGCACCGCCCCCGACTGCTCGTGGAGGGCCAGCGTTTGCACGACGACACGCAAAACATCAACGCCACCGCGTCGTTGTTCCAACAAATCTCCGTGCTGAAGGTCAACCATTCATTCGCACCCTACGCATGGTCTTCGCCGAACCCCCTCTTGAAGAGTGCGGCGTTTGGCGCCGGTGGTTGCTTTGTTTTGGGGCGCCAAAAGTGACGCCGTGGGACGCAACCAAACGGTCATGCCGTCGAATCCGCTTGCAACTCGGCGAGGCGAGCAATCACGTCCAACGTGAGGTAGGTGAAGGTGCCTTCTTGGGTTTCAGGGTGGTGGAATTCAGGGTAATCGTACCACGACTCCACCAGGTAAACCGTTGGCGAACCTCCCCGGCCATGGTGCGTTTCGAGGTAATCAAGCACGCTGGTGGCAAACGCCTCGTCGCTTTCTTCACCTC
>JALRLQ010000257.1 GCA_023254365.1 Candidatus Poseidonia sp.
AGTTGGCCACAATGAGGGCAGGGACTGCTAGACAGATTCCACCGCAAAAGAGGCTTAAGATGGAGAGCACCAAGGCCGTGGTAGCGGAGGTCGTAGGCACCATCATGACCGGGTTCATGAGCCCTGTTTGCATCGGTTGACCGACCACGATCGGCTGAGGCTGAACCATGGATTGACCCATTTGACCGACCAACATCGACTGAGGCTGGGCGCTCGTTGGCGGAGGTGTTTGAGGCGCTTGAGTGATGCCCTCCCACGGATTCTGACGTTGCATGAGGTGATCTCCCTTCTCCGATATTTAGTTATTCACGAGTTCGCTCGCTTCTCCAGCACCATTCTCGCACTGGAGCGACGGGTCACCCCCTCATGTTCGCCGAGAGCGAGCAAACAGCAAGGCAAAAGCGACCAGCCAAAGGACGGAGACGGGCGAGAACACCGTCGTCGTCACCGTTTGAACCTCGGACAATTGGCCGCCTGGAGGCGGTCCACCGCCTTGGTTTTCACAGCCGGGGGGTGGCGGGCCGATGCCCGGCCCCCATGTTTCGCCAAACCCGGAACAGTCCACGCCGCCGTTCCCTTCGTCGAGGAAGGTCTCGCCGTGGTAACACAACAGGAAGTAGGGGAAGCCCATGTCGCCTTCGCCGTTCATCATCGTGGAATGGTAGTGATAGATTCCGTCGGGGAACTCAGGCGTGGGGCCGAAATGGCCGTTGCACACGTCAAGGTCACCCAGAC
>JALRLQ010000258.1 GCA_023254365.1 Candidatus Poseidonia sp.
TGGGTGGATTGTTGTCACTATCATCGGCGTGGTCTTGGCCTGGTATGCGCTTATTTTCTCAGTGGGTTCGTTCTTTTCACAAGTCCCGTAATCGATTCTGTGTGAATGGTTGATTCAATCGTCACTCTAACAAATCAAAGGGTCAATGCACAAACCCACTGATTCGTTTTGACCTCATCAGAGGGCTTGCAGTGGGTCGAATCACTCGCTACCCTATGATTCGGCCCTGGAAAGAAGAGCCCTGCTCAAACAATCTCAACCTTGAGCTTCGAAGGATAGGTCACGAGTTTCTGGGTCGCTGCCTGATGGCCCCAATACAGCATTCCGGGGCCAATATGTAGCCAGTACTTCGTTGCAAACGGCGTCTGACGATCATAATCGGAGAGGGGAAAGAGGGGGTGTTCCTCCAACAAGAAGATCACAATTTTCCTTCCTTGTCCAATAAGGACTTTCTTGCCGTCAAGCAATGCTGCCAGGAAATACTCCGTCGTGATCCATTCATCAGGTGGCATTTCACCATGATGCTGTGGGACCATGTCTTCCGTAATTTGGACGACCTCTTCGTCAATCCAACACACGTATCCGTCTTTTTCCATCAAGTTTGGATGCAGCGCCACGACCGTGTACTCGTGCATTTTGACCGGAATGAACTGCCCGACGGGGATCTTCCCACCGTGGGCAACCAGCCGATCGATGGCAACGTCGGTGGTCTTTCTTGAAAAATTCGAATTG
>JALRLQ010000259.1 GCA_023254365.1 Candidatus Poseidonia sp.
CTGATGGTCCTGCGCATGGAAACGGCCATGCTCGAAACGGGCCGCACCGGCTTCGAGGGCGTGGGCGGGCTGCTGATGCTCTCGGTGACCCTGTTGGCGGCTCTGGTCGCCGGGGCCGTCGTGTGGGCGATGCCGACCCTACAGCCGCAAGAACGCCGCGTCCAATGGTCTCGACTCTTCTCGCTCAGGGCCCTCGTGTACTTCGGCCTGCTCTTCTTCGTCGGGTTCCAAATCGGGCCCGGGGTGGTGCTGGGCGACGTGCGTGCGGGCGAGGTGCTCTTCATGCTCGTCGTGATGGCGGGCCTGAGCGTGGTGTTCTTCAGCGGGCCGATGGGCCTGGAGAAGGCCTACGGGTTCGAAGACGAGTGAGGCGGCTTGAGGCACCATCATTCGTGGCGCAGGCGCTGCACCGCGTTCATGCGGTGCATCCAAAACAAGGCCATCCCGATGGCGAAAAGGCCGGTCCAAACTTCAAATCCGGGGAGCGAGTTGTCACTTTCCATGACTGGCAAGGAAGCATGGAAGTTTAAGAGAATGACGCATTCAAGGTGGTAGATAGGTACGGCCTTTGTGAATATCAACCGAAACGGTGTCAGCCTTTGGCTCAAGCGCCAATTCGTATTTGTCAGGAAACAACTCTTTTGCTTTGGCCGATTTGAACGACGCTGTCGGGGTGCTCATGGCCCTCTTCCAAAGAATCAAACCACGAATACGCTCATCTTC
>JALRLQ010000025.1 GCA_023254365.1 Candidatus Poseidonia sp.
CTTCCCCAACCTCGAGGTCCTCAACTCCTACTGGGTCGGCCAAGATGGGAAGCACAAGTACTACGAGGTCATCCTCATCGACACGCACCACCCTGCCATCGTCAACGACAAGCAGTTGGGTGTCTTCTCTCGAGCCAACGGCAAGACCTCCCACCGAGGACGTGCCTACCGTGGCAAGACCTCCGCTGGCAAGCGCGGTCGTGGTCTGCACAACAAGGGCAAGGGCGCTGAGAAGCTGCGACCTTCGCTCCGTGCCAACCTCAACCGTGGCAAGTGACGCCAACCTATCAGCGTTCAACAACGCTGTTTTTTCGGTGAAAGAGGCGTTGTTTTATTGAGGGTCATGCACCCCACACCTCCATGGTCGTTGGAACCGAGGTCATGTCCAATTGGGCGGGTCTCGATGTTTACCTGCCCAACGGACGTAAACTTGGCGTCGTCTACGACGCCGTGATCGATGCAGACGGCCTTCAATGCACCCACCTGTTCGTGCGTGAAACACCCGAAGATTTGGTGGAAGGCTCCATTCCTCTGGCTGTTCCCTGGCGCTGGATTCGCGCCATTGACGAAATCGTGCTCTTGCGTTGGTTCCCACCGACGCCGATCCCCATTCAATCCTGAGGTGCTCCCATGGCGTTTGACGTGCACGTGTTGGGAACGGCCTCTGCTCGGCCAACGCCTGAGCGGGCCGTGAGTGGCAGTTTGGTCAAGGGCCCCGACGGTATTGCGGTCGTGGATTGCGGCGAGGGCTTTCAAACACGGTTTGCCCGTCAGCGTCGTCGTCTCAAAGCGCACGGCAAGGGGGATTCGCTCAAGCCCAGCAACGTGGACGTGCTGGCGTTCACCCACGGCCACCTCGACCACACGTGGGGCACCCTTCCGTGGCTGCAATCGATGGGCTTGGAGAATCGGCAAACGCCGTTGCTCGTCATAGCACCGACCTCGATGACCGCCATCAACGCGTTGATTGAAGGTACCCCGTTCCCAGACGATGTTCCACCGGCTGACCTTGCCCGTCAATTCGTGATGTGGTTCTCGCTCGGTGCAGCCAGTCTCGGATTCCCCGTCCGGTGGGTCTTGGGGGATGTTCAGGCGGACCATTGGGTTGAAATCAACCCCGAAACCTCTGTCGTTTCCGTCTTGGAGGCGATGCCGCAACCCCATCGCTGGAAACGAACAACCCTTGTCGCTCACGCGACGACCCACACCGTACCGTCGTGCGGTTGGTTACTGGAACAAGGCCCCACGCCCGGGACGTTTGACCGTGAGCGAGCCGATGAATTGGGGTTGACGACCAAGCAGCGAGCGCGACTGGCTCAAGGTGAAGACGTTCGAGGCAGCGACGGCAACCTGCTCGAGTCGGTGTGGTTCAGGGGCCCCGATCTCCCCCCCGTCAGCGTGTTGATCTCGGGCGACACGGCCTCCAGTCCAGCCACATGGCCGGCAGGGTTGGCGCCCACCCTGCTCATTCACGAAGCGACCTTCCTCAACGAACAGCAGGACAAAGCCCACGAGCATCTTCATTCCACCACGGTGGGTGCGGTTCAATCAGCTCGCGCCATCAACGCCAGGTACCTCGCCTTGACCCATTATAGCAACCGCATCAAGGACAGCGATGAGGTCAAGGGTGAAGCCATGACGGTGGCGGACGGGTTGCCGTTGGTGGCGCTCAACGACAACGACCGGTTGAAACTCAGCGATGCCGGGTTGCTTGCCCACCTTGAATGGAGCGAACAGGGCTGGAGCCGAGTGAGCATCCCACCCAATCGTTGAAATGAACTCCACCAATACCGTGGGTATGCGCTGGCTCGCTGTGCTGCTTGCCGTGACCGCCCTCATGGTGGCACCGATGGGTGCACTGGCTGATGCAGGCCGCGCTGCACCCGATTGCATCACGATGTCTGCCCAAAACCTCCAACCGACCATGGACATCGATGGCGATGTGTGCGTCATCGTGGCGTTGGGCACCCTGCAGCCGGGCGACGTGTACGCGATGAACATCATCGTGGTCGACGACGCCATCGACCTGTTGTTCTTTGACGAAAACGGCTTGCAACCCTACGAATTGGGCCAATCCTACCGAGCGTCCATGGCCCAACCTGCCAGCACCGAATCGGCTCTCGGGGCGTTTGAATTCCACTGGAAGGTCCCACCCTCCATTTCGGCCAAGCAATGGTACATGGTCTTGGACAATCAGGCCCACGACGGTGATGCAGGCCAAGGCGATCAGGGTGGGGCTCGAAGCACCGTTTCCGCCAGCGTCACGGCGGTGAATCAGGCCTATTGGACGCCTTTCAACAACCTGGTCGGCGTGGATACAGGCGGGTACGAAGTCCTCCTCTCGGGCGACGACCTTCGCTTGGATGCAGGCACCATCGTCGTGGTCTCGGCTTGGGATTTGGAATCCGTCGGCGACGTGTACCTCCAAACCAGAACCATGCACGACCGCTATGTCGCACAGGCCGTTGGGGTGCAATACATCGACGGAGGCGACCTCCAAGCCGTTGCGTCGCCCCGTTCCTTGACCTGGCAGGTTCCGTCCTCGCTCGAGGGTGAAGAATTGCTTTTGGTGGTGGACAACACCGATACTCCGCTGGGCGGTGGAAACGGTTCACAAGACCTTCGGATGACCGTACGTTTGGAACTCGCACCCCCGTTGACGCCGGTGGTCAATGACGACCAATCCGGCACGGTGTCCATTGGCGAATCGGTCCGCTTGGATGCCTCCCTCACCCCCAATCGTTTGGGGCAACAAGGCACCTTTTCGTGGGACCTCGATGCCAACGTCGACAGCAACGGGGATGGCAACGACACCAACGATGTTGACGCGACGGGGCTCTCCCTCACGACCTCGTGGGACGCCATTGGCGTCAAGACCATCACCGTTCAGATGACCGCACCTTCAGGCGAAGTGGCCTCGACAACGCACCAACTCACCGTGGTTGACACGGAAGACCCGGTGGCAAAAATTCAGACCAACGCCGTTCCAGTGTCCGGCGGATGGCGCGTTGATGTGAACACGCCGGTCACGCTCAACTGTGCATCGAGCAGCGATGACGATGCGGTGGCCGGTTGCTCATGGGTCGTCGACGACGAGGAGGCAGGGACCAACACCACCTTGTCGTTCACGTGGGACGAGGTAGGCGAGCATACCGTCGTGCTGACCGTGACCGACCCGAGCGGCAACACGGGGACGTCCATCGCCACGATTCGCAGCATCGACCCGTCGATTCCATCGGTTTCGCCCGTCAACGGCACGACCTTCCCCACCACGGCAACCCAAGGCGACCGTCTTTCATTCACCGTGGTGGTCAACGACAACTACGACACAGCGTCTTCGCTCCGTGTCCACTGGGACCTTCAACCCACCATAGACACCGACGGAAACGGCGACCCGAAGGACGACCCTGACCGAACAGGATTGAGCCCGACCATCGCCTTTGACCGCACCGGCCAGCAGGACATCGTGGTCACGGTGTTTGACGGCTCGAACAACTCCGATTCCTTCGCGTTTTCCGTGACCGTTTCTGCCGATGCCAGCGCAACCTCCTCCCCTGCCATGATGCTGGGTGGTCTCCTCGTCGTGCTCTTGTTGGTTGGAGCAGGGTTGTTTGGATTCAGGTTCTATCAACGCCGCCTTGCGTTGGACATGCTGCTCAACCGCGACCTGAGCGTTGAGGAGGCCAAAGCCCACATGGCGCTGGTGGCGCAGAAAACCCGCTTCCCCTTGTTGGCCAAGGCTGAAGCCTATGCTGGTCTCGACCAGGGCGAGGTACGACCGCAAGCCGAACGAGAGGCGATGGCGAAGCAAGCGGAGTTCGATTCGATTTATGGAGCGACCGAAAGCGTTGATCAAACCACAGCCTTTGCTCCTCCCGCCTATGCTTCTGTGCCGATGTCTCAAGCCAGTAGTCAGGCGGCAGCAGAAGCAGCGGCGCTGCTCTCCGATGACGGTGGCATGGGCGTGGTCGCTGCTTCTTCTCCCCAAATGGATGCGTTGAGCGCCTTGATGGACGAGGAGGAGGAGGTCCAAGAAACAGTGACTGAACCGGCTCCGACTGCGGGAGTTTCCATGCCTGAGGGCTCCGGCGGCGTTTCCATCCCGAGCAGCGCTGCAGGCGTTGCCCTCCCCGCCTCGACTGCTCCGCCCCCGACCGGTGGCGGCGTTGCGCTACCGACAGCCGGTCCCGAGCCGACGCCAGCAGCATCGGCTGCCAGCCCAACGCCACCTCCTGCCCCCGCACCCGCCTTGGTCCGCCACACCTGTTCGGCTTGCCAAGCCGTGTTTGAGATCGACATGCCGGCCGGATTGAACGAGGCACTGGTGGGCTGTCCTGGCTGCGGTGTTGACCAACACGTTCGACTCGGCGCGTGAAAAGAAACCGTACCCCGTAAACCCCCGCTTGTTTACGCACAAAGGCGAATGCTTCTCAAAGGAGGAGCCGTGTGGTTTTGCCATGGATGAGCCCGCGCTACGCGTCCTTCGTGCAGGGCTCCCGCAGCCACGGCGTCGTGGTCGCTTGGCCGTGATGCTCGTGAGCATCATGCTCCTGTCCATGATGCAACCGGTTTCAGGCAACGCTTCTGTGGCTCGAGACGACTTCGGTGTGTTGGATGCGTATGCTGCGACGTTGGCCGATCGTGCAGCGGAAGGTGAGTCGCTCATCGCCCTGCAGGGGGCACAATCCTCGTTCGCTCTTCTTGACGCCTCCAAGCGAGAAGTCCGCCCCGGCGATGCTCTCGCTGACGCTGAGAGTTACCTCGACCAGGTGGAACTGCGTGACACCACGCCGCTTGAAATCGACCATCCTCGGCCTTACGAATTCCTCATCGATGTCTCCACCCATCCCGAGGCTTGGCCCTACAACCTGTGGCAGACCCTGTTTTCGGTGGAAAATCTCGGACTCAACAACTTGTTGGGCGTTGGCATCAACACCTACGCCATCTACGTCAACTTCTCCTCTCGTAACAACGGGCCGTCCTACGAAGCATGGGATTCGGGTACCTTCACAGGTGAACTGTTGGTGGGAACCAACCTGGTTCTTTTCGAAAACTACGTTGACATCGATGGCGATGGTACCGATGACCTCTCCGTGGCGCTCACCCTGCGCGGCTTGACCACACAGGGTGAAGGATGGGGCATTGAATTGGGTGGTGGTTTGATTCCCGTGCCGACCGAACTGTGGGTTCGACCCACCTTCCAGTGGGCGGTCAACGCCTTGAACATCAACGACCCGCTGTGGGATGAACTCGAACATCTCGAAGTGTCGCTGATGAAGGGGTTGGCGTTTGACATCACCTTGTCCAACTCTGAATCCTACGCTGTGGTGATTGACACCCGGTTCACCCAACCTCCTGCAGACGTGACCTTGGGCGTCGGCATTGAACGCATCTCCTTTGACATCAGCGGCACCTTCACCAGCGCTGCGCAGTTGGCCTTTGCCCTGTTGGGCGGCAACGTCAACTCGAGTGATTTGGCGTTGACGGGTGTGACGGCACCGTATGCCGTGCGTCTTTCCAATCCCAACGCGCCGGGAGGCTCTCAACAAACGGACTGCAGCGAGACGTTCAACTACGACCCGGCGACCGATTCAACGGCCGAAAGCCGGGAGCACAAGTGCGGCATCGGCATCGGCGTGGGCTACGTTCACTTCGGAGAGGTGCAGCAAGATTCGTCCATTCCCGTGCTTGAAGTGGCCTACTTGGATGTCGGTTTCCATCCCGAAGAGGGCAGCACCCTGATTCCAAGCGAAGTTGACCTCACGTTGCGCAACGACAACTACGGCGAGAACACCTTTGACACCGTTGAGATCTATTCGGACGTCGGTTCCGACGTGTACATTCACTACTACGAGGACCGCTCGGAGGTTCCCGAAGGCGACAGCCCCTTCGGCAACATCACCGATTCGCGCCTGTGGATTCGCGGCCTACCGTCGGGCACGATGCACGATGACGAAATCGCCGCCATTTTCACCACCATCGGCGAGGCGCCGGGCTCAGCCAACTTACCCGGTGAGATTCCTGACCGGCTTTCGCTGATCATCGCCATCAAGAATTTCTCAGGGGACGGCACTCAGAACGTCAACGACCCGACGCTCCCGGTGAACCCTGCTCAACCGCCCAACACGCTGTTTTTAATCGCCGGAACGGAATCCATTGACCGGTTTAGCTACGTTTCAACCTTCAAACGAGCCGGCTACTCCGGTGATTCTTCATCGATGGTTGTGGAGATGGAGAACCTTCCCCGCGTGATTGTGATTCAGGGAAGTTTCCTCATTTCCTCGACAGGGGTGAGTCGAATCAACTACGACAACCCCAATCTCAACACCATTGCCCAACTCTTGGACAACGCGCTGCTGACCATCATCGAGGTGGTGCTTGATATCGGGACCATTCTCAACGGCCTGCCCACGGCGGTGGTCGGAACCGCTGGCTCAACGGGCGGGGAAATTGACATTCGGTGTTACAACCAGGTCAAGAAGAGCCTTCCAAACAGCAACCGGGAACCGATGGAGATCGAACAACTTCTGTTTGCCCTCGCCAGCAGTCCGCAGCCCTGGTTGCCTGAAATGGATCACATCCTTCTGTCTGAAGACACCAACATCGAGGTGGTTGATGGGCGCCTTGGCCCGGTTGATCCTCTGGTGCCGGTCGCCATGAGCATGCGAATCGGCGGCATCACCCATGTCCGCCACGCCTTCGACCCCATCAACGAAATTCGAGACATGCAGCTCGAAGGCACGCCCAGCGGCTCCTTGCTCATTGGCCACATCAAGCACGATGACGGAGATTTGGACTCGGCGGTCAAGCAATCCACCACCGTCTCCAACCGACCGGGCGACTTCAACATCTTGCAGGAAGCCGAATCGCTGCAGTATGAAGCCAGCGAACCCATCGGCACCATCACCTACGGTGGCCAGTCCGGTGACCAGCGCAACGCGATTCGTCTCACCGGCCTTCCCGAAGCCTTCACGCTGGTGCTTGGCGACACCGTTGGCTACATCGCCGATGCGCCCATGGACAGTTTGCAAGTCCAAATGACCAACGCCACCACGCCGTTGACGATGGACGGTGACCACGTTCGCTTCTGGGTGGACGAAGACACGGCCCAAGCCAGTCTGAGCGTACAGCTGTCCGACATCACCTCCATTCAACGGCTCAGCCCCCTGGTGCCCGGAGCATCAGGGCCTGAGGGCAACTCGCAAGTGGCCCTCGTTCGCTCCACCTCTTCTCCGTTCAGCGTCTCGTTCGAAGACGAATCAACCTACGACGACCCCTTCAAGGGCTTGAACGGCAAGGTGTACTTTGACCCGCTTCCCGCCAACATTTCGCTCACCCTTCCTTCTGAAGTGGATTCGGATGGGTTGGAACTTCCAACATTTGGCGAGGAAGAGGGCATTGAAGCCCTGTCGTTCTTCCTCGGTGACATCGTTGACTTCGGGCGCGTGGTCAACGATTTCGTTCACAGCCTGACCGTTGACGTTGGCGGTGAAATGGGTGGTAACGAGGATTTGAACCTCGGATTGGACTTGTTTACGGGAGAGGCGTTCAACATGACCGTTGACCTGAGGAAGGGGTCCAACCTCAACGCTGAGCCAGCGTGGATGCACGGCATCGGTATGGAGGCGGTTGAGCAAACCCGCTTTGCCACCAACCTTTCGCGAATGCCCACGTTTACGCTGACCAGTCGGGAGATCATGGCCACGCTGTTGGCTGACGGTCAAATCGATGAGAGCGAACGGCCCCAAGCCCTTTCGGTGCTGAACGCCGCCAACATCACCGCCGCAGAACCGCTTGTGTTGGCGATGGAGGACGGACGGGTGTTTGCGGAGGAAATAGCAGGCGTGAACCTGACCTTGCTCGAAGACCAGGGCATCACGCTCCAGGACCGTCGCTCCTGGCACCTGCGAGCGTGGCTTCCATCGTTGCCCGCAGGGACGATTGAACTGGTCTACGATTTCCGGATGCTCGGCGGTGTGCCAACCTACGAAATTGACCTCAGCATGTCGCAGTGGCAACCCATGTACCCTCAACTCACCATCGTTGCCAACGGGTTGGAAGGTCAAGACATCGAACTCTTCATCGATGGTTTGGATACCACCATGCCCCGCAACGTCGAAATCAACGCCTTGTTCTCCACGCAAGAGAACCTCACCGTCCCTCGGGTTTCGGTTGACATGCACTACGACGCCGGCGTTCGTCTCAAATCCGCTCATGCGATTCTCATCGACCACCAAGCCTTGACCCGGGTCGAAGCCCTTGTCGTGGGCATCCCTCAATCGACGGACGTGTCCGCCGTTATCGGTGACGTGCTGATCCTTGATTTGGTGGTCCCCGAAGAGCACCGCATCAACGGGCATTCTGCCGATTCGCTGATGCTGCAGCAACTTCGCTACATCGACGGTTTCTGGTGGCCCTCCACCGCCTTCATGCGCGACCTGCCCGGTGAAATGCACCTGGCCACCGAACCCGACACGCGGTTCGACATCCGAAAACAAACCGCCTTCCAAGGCATGCGAACGCTGGATTATTCCTCCAACACCGACGACATGGACCTGTACTTGGAGGCCAGCGGTCGCGCCATCGATTCAAAGGGCGACGTGCTGATGCTCGCTGAGGACCTTCCGACCCGCTTCGTGCTCGAACTGACCGACGATTACGGGATGCGGGTGGATTCGTCAGGCGTTGGCGTGAAACGGGTGTATGTCAGGCAAACCGATGTTCCCGCTGCCCCCGGTGTGACCATCGAACGGGTGGAGGTGGTCGGCCAGAACCTCAAGGGTGCCACCATTCACATTTATTCTGGACCGGGCCAATACCCGCTCATCGTGATCGACGATATCACCGACGGGCGATTGGTGGCGAGCGCTGAGGTGTACATCGAGCCGGGGTATGAATTCCCTCTCTTTGGTGATTTCAAGTTTGAAGGACGAGGTGTGTTACTGGATGCTCAGTTCACGGGCATCATCCCAACCGCCTCTTCGTTGGGGGTTAACGGCATCGTCACCGACCTCTCGCTGGTCGGTTCGCTGACCGGTGAATTTGTGGAAACACGGCACATCATGGTGGTCGACCCCATCAGTTCTGCCATTGCCAGTGGGTTGGCGTTCATATTCGGGTGAGACCATGGCTGGACCGTCTGCAGAAGCCTTGCGCCAAGGGGGAAGCCCTCCCGAGGGCGACGACCTCGAAGCATGGGAGGCTGCTCAGGAAGCAGCGAAACTCTTGACCGCCCTTTCCCGTGAAGTCACGCCAACGCGCGTGGCGATGGCAGGGGCCGTGCTGTTCTTGCTGATCACGATGACACTGAGCGGCTGGTACTGGTTGCTTCCTCGAGATTCCGTTACGGTGGAGACGCACTACATGCAGCGGGGCGGTCATCTGGTGATGACGGAACTTCACAACGACGGCAGCCGGTCCATCACCGATGTTGTCCTCGACATTGAATTCCACACCTTGGAAGGCGAACTCATCGAAACGATGTCCCTTGAGGTCAACGAAATGAACGCCCACTCCTCCATCTCTGGAGATGAGTTGGAAATGATGGTCATCGGCTACACCATATGGGGTGAATACACCCTCACCATCAACATCGAGTACAGGGATTACACCGGCCAGTTGCGCCAAGCCTCTTGGACGCACGACGTCGGCGAGTGGTCGCAAGAAATCTTCACCGACAAAGCAGACCGGCACGTGTGGCCGATCAATTGACGGTGAACAAAGGCTCGATACCGAAGCGATATAGGACGGCAACTGGAGGCGATTTTATGGCAGGGGCAGTGCAACGAACCTCTGCCGTTGTCTTCGTGGTACTGCTCGTCCTTTCAACGAGCAGTTCGCTGTTCCACGACGATGGTGAACGGGGCACAGAACCGCTATCGCTTTCACCAGAATGGGTTCAATTTGACGTCAAAGAAGGCGTTTATTTTGACGCCGAAGGGGTGCTCGACGACCGCCTTGTGAACGAACACAGGGACGCGCTTGCCATTGGCCCGTTCGGCACCTTTGACAGCAACGGCTTGCAGTTGGCCCGTCCCGTTCCCTCATCGCTGCTCGAACCCCGTCTCGACCTGTTGTTGGTGCTCGTATCCAACGACCTTCGCCTTCAGGATGTTCGCCAAGAATTGGCAACCGTTGACGGACTGGCGGTTCGCGAGTACATCGCTCCCTCCGGCCTGCTGATTCAGGGCACGCCGCTGGCCCTTCAACAAGCGGAAGCCCACCCTGCCCTGCTGGCAAGCCACGCCGTTCCCATCGGCATGTTGGTGGACGGCCCGTTGCTCGATATGGTGCTCTTGACCGAGGGCGAATCGGTGTTGCAAGAGATGTTGCTTCGCATCGATGGCTGGCGCGACGACCTCGGCCCCATCGAAACCGTCGATTTGGTCGACGAGAACGATGGCCGCCTCACCCAATCCTTGGGCGACGTGGCCCGGCAAGCCATGGTGGAGTCCCGAGCCTGGGACGATGGCCGTTACGAAGGAACGCTGCGCAACGTACCCTTGGAACAGGTCTTGATGCAACCTTCGCTGATGCAGTTGCGAGCCGATCCTGCCTTTGCGGCGTTCAACGACCAGTCCCGAAGCCACATGCAAACCAACACCATGGCCACCTACTTCACCACCGACTTGGACGGTTCAGGTCAAATTGTGGCGGTGGCGGATGCCGGTCTTGACGAAGACCACGGCGATTTTGGCACCCGAGTCGTCGGTTCCTACGATGTCATCGGTGACGGCAGCACCGCCGACAAGCACTCTGGCCACGGCACCCACGTCTCCTGCACGGTGCTTGGTGACGGTTTCCGCGGCGGCTACGGTGGCGTGGCTCAGGCGGCTGAATTGTATTTCCAAGCCATGGAAAACGACAACACCGGCAACTTCCAGTCGCCCTCCCTCAACAATTTGCTCAACACGGCGTACAACGCAGGTGCACGTACCCACACCAACTCGTGGGGCTCGTCCGCTGCCAGCCAGCAGTCAAAGTACAACTCCGAAACCGAGGACGTTGACTCCCGAGCCAACCACTACGACCGCTACTACAACGGTGTTGAGGGGTTGACCATTCTCTTCGCCGCAGGCAACGACGGACCGGGAAGCAGCACCGTCTCACCCCCAGCCACGGCCAAGAACGTCATCGCCGTTGGCAACCACAAGAACCGGTACAGCGGCTCGCCGGACGTGATGATGGGCGGCTCGTCAAGAGGGCCCACCGAAGACGGCCGCATCAAACCCGATTTGGTGGCACCTGGCGGATACGTGCGCTCCTGTCGTGCCCAAGAGGCGACGGACACCAGCGGCTCAACCTGGTCCAACACCTACTATCTGGAATACACGGGCACGTCGATGGCCACGCCCAACGCCGCCGGCGCTGCTGTGATGATTCGGGAGTACCTGATTGAAATCGCACAGCGTCCTTCTCCCCAAGGTGCCTTGGTCAAGGCGCTCATGGTGCTGGGTGCTCAAGACATGGGCAGCAGGGACATCCCCAACAACGACGAGGGATGGGGCAGGGTCAATTTGCGCAACACCCTTGCCCCTTCCAGCGGGCAGGGCATCTGGGTCGACGACCGTTCCGTGATGTCGGGCACCGGCAACAGCAAGTCCTATTCCTTCAACGTCACACAAGCCTCGGGGCTGTTCAAGGTGGTGCTGACGTGGTCCGACGAGCGGGGTTCCCGCTTTTCGACCGCTCAACTGGTCAACGACTTGGACTTGGAAGTCACGGCACCGGATGGAACGGTGTACCTTGGCAACGATTTCGCCAACGGCCGTTCGGCCACAGGCGGCAGTCGGGACAATGTCAACAACCTCGAGGTGGTGTTGATCGACGCGGCTGCCATGGGAACCTGGACGGTCAAGGTCAAGGATGCCCAGCACAGCGGGGCGAAAACCCAGCCCTATGCCATCGCCGTGTTGGGCCATGGCGTCAACGACCTTCGCCCGGACCCCAAGGTGGTGCCCGAAGACTTTGCCATGGACGTTGGCATTCCACAAGTGGACGACCCGGTGCAGTTGACGACCTCGTTCTTCAATTTTGGAAACGTCAAGGCCGACATGTTCCCCATTGCCTTCGAAGTGGACGGCACCGAAATCTCCCGACGCTCCATCGAGCTCGGCGCAGGTTCGAGCAAAGTGCTGATGTGGTCGTGGACACCGCAATCCTCGGGGTCAACCACCCTTTCTTTCATCATCGACCCCGATGACACGATGGAGGAAATTCGTGAAGACAACAATCGCCTGGACGTTCAAGTCAACGTGACGGCGCCGGGTGTGAAATTGGAAACGGCTACGCCGACCAAAACTCTGCAATCAAGCGAAATCACCACGACATCGTGGAATGTTTCCCTCACAAACACGGCGCTGATTCCCACCAACGCCTCCATGCAAACCGGCCAAGTCACCCACTTGCAATCCGGCCAAACCATGCCGTGGTACATCGGAAGCACCGACTCCAATTTCACCATGGACGGACAAGCCTCCGAGTACATCACCGTCACCTTGGTTCATCCCTCTCCACCCAACCCCGGCACCTACCGAATCGATTTGCTTGGCCTTGATGTGGACAACGGCGTCAGTTATCCGTTAAATCTGGACCTCGAAGTTCCCGATTTACCCGAAGCGGCGTTGGAATTTGATTACGAAATCGTCCCCGTCCATCCATCCGAACCGACCAACATCACGGTGCGATTTTACAACAACGGGAACGCCCCCATCGGCTACGACCTGTTCTTGGAGGCGCCTGCCGGGTGGCAAGCCGGTTTCACCAATTTGGGTAGCGAAGCTGGGGCAACGTCCGGTTCAACCGGCTTGATCAACAGCGAAGCCTACCGTGCAGTGGGCCTCACCTTTACGCCTCCACAAGTGATGACTGCAGCCGGGGCCGAACGGATTGTGAAACTCACCGCCGTCAGCCAAACCGAACAGCAAGAGTTGACGCTGTTCGAGATTCCTATTCAAGTCCTTACCGTGCGAGAAATGTTTGTCAACATCGAGTCCTCCATCGGTGTTCAACGCCCCGATTCGACCCTGACCTTGCGCTATTCCCTTGAGCACAAAGGCAACGTCGACATGCGTCTTACGCCCTCGTTTTCGCTCCCCACCGGCTGGTCGGTCACGTCCGCCCTCACCCCCATCGATTTGCCTTGGGCCACCAGCAAAAATTTGCTGTTCACGCTCGAGGCAGGCAGCAACGCTCGTTCCGGTGACATAGTGCTCAACCTCGACAACGGTTCGACCCGCTTCACCTGGGAAGGGGTGTTGAACGTCGAGGTGTTGCCCGAACCTTCGCTGACCTTTGTCGGGTTGGAACTGGCAGACGGCACCTCGTATGGCTCGCCTCAAGGCGCAGGCTCGCATCCATCGGGCGAATCCATGACCTTCACGTGGTTGCTCAGCAACGGTGCCGAGACCGAATGGTCGCCAAGCGCAAGCCTCCAGACAGACTCCGGCTTGTTTGGCGACTGCACGCCGGTTCAACCCGTCGGCCAAAACGATGTATCACCCGTGGTCTGCACGGTGCTGATCGCCGCCAACATGGCGCCCATGTCCGAACCATCCTTCACCCTGGTGCTCAGCGATGGCGGCGTGGAGTTGTCAACCACGGTCGGCCTCTTGGTGGCCGCCAACGAACAAGTCCGTTGGGATGTAGGGGCTGTTCCCTCGTTCATCACCGGGGAAGAGCGCTCCATCACGGTTCAAATCGTCAACACCGGAAACGTACCCCTGCAGCGACAATTGGTGATCGACACCCCGGACACCTGGACGGTGGTTGTTGACGGGTCGGACATCGTGGCGCTCGATGACGGTCAGGACGCCTTCGTTCGGCTTCTTGTCCGAGCCGATTCGCCCGGAAGCGCAACGCTTGGTTTGGGGTTGGCTGAGAGCACCGCCACCGATGCCACGTATTCCATCACCGTCACCGCCACTGGCGAACCGGTAGGCACCAGCAGCAGCGCAGGATTGAGCACCACCGTTGCGCTGTCCATGTTCGGGGCCATCTTGCTGATGGCCTTCCTCGCTCTGGGGATACAAGCGATGCGCTCCCGTGAGGAAGGTGCAACCGTGGCCAAGCCTGCCGCCCCCTTCCAGCCCCTCGCTGTTCAACCCGCCCAAGTCCCCGCACCGGTGGCTCAAGCCACCCCTGCACCTGTGCAACCGGCGTCAGCCAACCCACCACCGATGTGCTGGACGTGCCGTGCCCCCATTACCACCGCCATGATCGGATGCCCCTCATGTGGCGCCCGATACCACGGGGACGGATCAACTGGATGCAACGCGAACGAGCTCGAGGTGTGTGTGAATTGCAGTGCTCCTGCGGACCGCTTCGTTCAGGCTTGACGAGTACCAGAATTTGACGCAATTCAGGCACAGGGTTTTGATAGGAGAACGCTGAGCGCAAGGCATGGAGCATGGTGCGACCGCGAACGGTGCTCAGCGAAAGGCGCTGCTGTTGGTGGCGTTGATGTGCACGGCCCTGCTCCCGCTTGTCGCTCCCGTCGCTTCCGCCGACGGTGGCCGAGCCATCTCGGTCCAACTCACTGCCATCCCAACAGCCCTTGAGGTCAATCCTGGAGAAGGTGGAGAATACACCATCCGTCTACGCAACAACGGCGACAACCCAATCACCGTCCAGTTGGCCACCGCCGAAGAGGCCGGTGGCGACTGCGGGGGGTACGCTTCAACCATCACGCAATTCACCGGCCCCATCGACGCCGGTCAAGTTGAGGAAACCACGTTGAACGTGACCTTGACCCAAACCGCAGAAGGCAGTTGCAAAACCACGGTGACGGCCAACATCAACGAACAGGTCACGCCACCCGATGTCGCCGACCCACCCACGCAGGAAACCGTCGAAGTGACCACCACCGCTGGAGACGGCTCCGGCAGCGCTCTGTTTGGCGTGGACCTCATCATTGCAGAAAGTCAGCGAGACAAGAACTGGCAGGGCCAGAGCGAGGTGGACTACGTGGTCACGGTGGAAAACACCGGACGCAGTAACGAAACCATCAACCTCGCCGTGACGGAAGGCACCGGCCCCGGCTGCGGCTCGGCTTCCGAATTGACGGTAACCCTGAGCGAAACCACCGTCCAAGTTGACGAGGAAGAATCCGAAACCGTCACCGTCACGGTGGAAGTCCCTGACGGGCAATCCGCCGACAAATACTGTTGGGAAATCGAAGGCGTCGTGGCCAACGACCCTGCTCAAGAAGCCAAAGACGTCGAAGATTTCAGTTTGACCGTTCCCGAACTCAAAGAATGCACGGTCGCCCTGAGCAAGACCTCGGTCAGCGTGAACCCAGGGGCGACGGTCACCATCACCGCCACCTACGCCAACACTGGCAACGCCAACTGGATCGTCCATGCGGCCGGTGCAGGTCCAAAAGCCTCGCAATGGGTCAGCGTTGACGGTGCCTCCTCGGGCAACCTTCCCTACGACGACGGGAACGGTGAGCGCGAGTTTGATTTCCTCATCAGCCCTGATGATTCGGTCACCGCTGGTTCGGAAACCGTCGTGACCATCGTCGGCAAAGAGAGCGCAACAGGGCCCATTAAGGAAGACTGCCAAGCCGACCTACGCATCATCGTCGGCCAGTCTCGAGGGGCCAGCATTTCGGTGGCGACCTCGCTGTTGTCCAACATCGAACCGGGCAGCAACAAATCCACCACATTGACCGTCACCAACCAAGGCAACGGCCAAGACAACCTGCGCATCGCTTCCTCCATTGCGCCCACCGGATGGGCCGTGCAGTTGGAACAGACCGCCGTTTCGGTCGGTTCAAGGCACGGCAACGAGAAGTCGGTCACCGTCGATTTGACGGTGCGCGTCCCAACCAATGCACTGGCCACTGAAGAGGTCGAGTTGACCTTCAGCGTCCTGCCTTCAAGCGGCGGTGCGGCCTACGACTCCGTGGTGCTGAAGGTGACGGTAGCGGCCGTTCACGGTTTTGAAATCGACACGCCCGCCACCGACCAAACGGGACGTTCTGGCACCGAAGTTCGCTTCCCCATCGATTTGGAAAACCAAGGCAACGTCCGAGACACCATCGGCGTGTCCGTCGTTTCGCAGACCGCCAGCCCTGCGTGGGGGACCTCGTTTGAAACCGTCGACGGCATGCCGTTCACGGAAATCGACATCGAACCGCAAACCACCACACGCGTCTACTTGGTGGTCAGCATCGATGGCGAGGAAGAACTCGAAAACTCCCGCATCACGGTTCGCATCCGCAACAAGGACGACCCCAACAGCCAGGACCGTGACAACGACGGTATTCCTGACAACCAGCGTCAAGGCGAGTTCCTCGCCATCCTTTCCGACCGCGAATTCTCCATGGACCTTCGTCTCGAGAACACCGATACGGCCACATCGGCCTCGGTCGTTCTTCCACCGAGCGGTGAGAAAACCATCGGCATGTGGGTTCGAAACACGGGCGACGGCAACGACGATGCGGTGTTCACCCTCGGTGGTTTGGAAGGCATCGCCACCCGTTCCATGACCGCCTACGGTCTTCCGGTAACGGGCGAGTTGGCCGTGCCCAAAGGGTACGGGATTTGGGACATCACCAACGCCACCTACGTCATGGAATCCAGCGGCCAACCCTACTTGCTGAGCGATCAAGACGCGGCTGAAATGAAGATGCTCGATCTCGGTTTGACCTTTGAGGACTACCGAGCCCAGCCCTACGAGGTCTACATCGAACTCACGCTTCGGGTCAACCCAGGGGCGCAAACCGGGCAGGGAGGCGTCCTCGAAATTCTCGTCACCAGCGTTTCCAACGCCGCCGACCGAAGCGGGTTGGTGACGGTGTCGCTTGAAGTCAGCATCATCCACGAAATCACCTTCGTTGAGGAAGGCGTTCGGCAAGAGCTTGACATCGTTTACGGGCAAAAGGCTGCGGTGAAGGAAATCTCCATCCTTAACACGGGCAACGTGCGGACCGAAATTCGGGTCTTTGCGTCCGAGAACCTTCGTGGCTGGTCGGTGTTGCTCGACAGCGACAACCTCGATTGTCAGACCGAAAACAGCGACTTGGTGTGCATGGTGGACGAAGGCGAGCGCCTCTACGTCAACGTCACCATCCGAGCACCCTACGGGGCTGAAATGGAAGATCTGTACAAATTCACGGTATCAGCTGAGCCCACCGAGACGGGTGTGCTCGACCGTCAGAACATCGAATTTGCCGCTCAAGGCATGCCCGCAGAAGGCGTGCTCGGCCTTTCTTCAACCACGCTGGCGCAAGCCGGTGGGGCTCTCCTCGTTGTGCTGCTGCTTCTGGTGGCCATCGGCCGTCGCAAGTGAGGAAGGTTTCCAGCCGTTCATTTCGCGGTGCAATCGTGACCCTGCGAGGCTGTGAACCCCCTCGTTCTGCCCCCTGTTGCTTGAAGCCTCTTGACAACGCTTATTGAGGGGCCTCAAGTCGCAACAAGCAGAGAGCGTATGCGTTCTCTGTGGGTGTATCCATGTCAGGACTCGAATCGGTGCCTAGTGCCTATCTCTCCATTGGTTTCTTGACCATCGTCGGCATCATCATGCCCCTGACGAACTTCATTATCACCTGGTTGGTTCGACCGAAGGTCGATCCTGCTCGCCCCCACATCACCCGCTCTTACCTTTTGGAGGGCTACGAGCGAGACCACAGCCTCTACCCTCGCCGATTGACCACCTTTGAGTGCGGCAGCGAGCCCGTTGGCGAGGCCATGATTCAATTCCACTTCCAGTACTACTGGTACGCCATCATCTTCCTTGTGTTTGACGTGGCGTTCATGTTCCTCGTCTTGGGTGGCATGGTCGCTTCCGACGCCACCGCCGAGGGCGTGGTTGACCGAGAAGCCGCCGTGGCCAAGGCCACCGATGCTTTGGTGACGCTGGGCATCTTCTTCGCCACCATGTCGCTGGGCGTGTGGTACGTGTTCCGTAAGCGAGGTCGCATTTACATCTGAGGTGATGAACCATGGCAGGACAAGACGAAAACTACGCTGCATTCAACAGTCGCGCCCTCGTTGAGATGGTGGGCGATGTCACGGACGAAGCTCTCAAGGCCACCCGAATCAAGCAGTTCCTGAGCGTTCTCGCTGGTCGCTACTTCAACTGGGCCGGCCGCAAGTCGTTGTTCACACTCCACTTGGGCATCAAGTGCTGCGCCATTGAGATGGCCGCTGCTGCTACGCCTCGTTTCGACGGCGACCGTTTCGGTGTGCTGTTCCGCTCTTCGCCTCGTCAGTCCGACGTGCTGCTCGTCAACGGTCCCATCAGCAAGAAGTTCGCCGACAAGATCGTCCGTCTCTGGGAGCAAATGCCCGAGCCCAAGTACTGCATCGCCATGGGCGAGTGCGCTATCTCGGGCGGGCCGTACTTCCAATCCTACAACATCCTCGAAGGCGTGGACACCGTCATTCCTGTGGACGTCTACATCCCCGGATGCCCACCTCGCCCTGAAGCCCTCATCGACGGCTTTGGACTGCTTCGCGAGAAGATCATTCGTATCGGTGCTGCCCCAAGCAGCGGCCGCAAGGGCGACAAGCCGATCATCGTCGGGGAGGACTGACCATGGGCATGCGCGTCACCAACGAGCAAAGCGACATGGCTGCGGAGGCTGCGGTTCAACAAGTGGCGGACCGCTTCTCCGGCTCCGACGTGGCCGCAACGGTGGAGCACCACGCCAACGCCCACAAGATGGCGTTTGTTCGCATGACTGTCCCGCCCCAGCATTGGACGGCCGTCGCAAAGTTTCTCCGATTCGACGTCGGCGTGAACTACTGCTCGATGGTGACCGGCACCCACTTCCCCGAAGGCGGAGCAGACCGAGGTTGGGAAGTGGCCTATCACTTGATGCGCCAACCCGTGACCGACCAGGCCCCGCACACCAACACCGTCCACGTTGCAGAAACCCTTCGAGGCGATGATATCCCGTTGGAGTTTGAGGTGCTGATCACCCTTCCACAAACCGAATCCCCCAGCGTCCCCAGCGTGCAGAGCGTGTGGGTTGGTGCCGATTGGAACGAGAAAGAAACCTGGGACCTTGTTGGCATCCAGTTTGAGGGCCACGAAAACATGCACCGGGTGCTCAACCCCCACGACAGTCCCGAAGGTTTCCACCCGCTTCAGAAGCAACACAAGATTCGCTACCACGACTTCAACGAAATGTACGACGACGCTCAGGGCTTCGGTCGAAAACCAACCGACGAGGGTCGCGTAAAGTGAGGTGATACGATGGCACAAATGTGGATTACCATGGGACCCCAGCACCCGATGACGCACGGTCTGTGGACGCTTCGTGTGAAGGTTGACGGTGAAACCGTTGTCGATACCGAGGCCGAACTCGGCTACATTCATCGCGGTGTCGAGAAGATTGCCGAAGCACGTGACTTCACGCAAATCACCCCGTATTGTGACCGGCTCTGCTACGTGAGCGCCATGACGTGGGCCAATTCCTACATCTATGCCGCTGAGGATTTGCTCGAAGTTGAGGTGCCCGAGCGTGCAGAATACATTCGTCTCATCGCTGCAGAATGTCAACGCCTTGCCTCCCACTTGATGTGGTTGGGCGCTTACGGGCCCGATATTGGCAGTTTGACCCTGATGACCTGGTGCATGCGAGACCGCGAGATGTTCCTCGACCTCCTTCAGGAATTGGGCGGCTCTCGAATGCACTACAACTACCCCCGTGTTGGCGGTGTGAAGCGCGACATTCCTGTCGGGTTTGCCGACCGCCTCATCGCGAAAGTCAAGTTGTTTGAGCACCGCATTGACGAGTACGAGATGATGCTTGACGAATCGACCATCTGGCTCGTTCGTCTGCAGGGCGTCGGCTACGCCAAG
>JALRLQ010000260.1 GCA_023254365.1 Candidatus Poseidonia sp.
AGGGCGCGGTGCTCACGCCGAAATCATCTCCGTGGCCTATGCTGGAGAAGGTCAACACCAAGACGCTGGCGCCAAAGTTCACCATCTGGCCCCGAACACCACCTCGAACATCCTCTCGAAATCCATCTCCAAAAACGGCGGCCGCTCGTCGTATCGAGGGATGCTTCAGGTGACGCCCAAAGCCCACGGGTGCCGCTCCAAGATCGTGTGTGACGCCTTGATGCTCGACAGCGATTCTCGCTCGGACACCTACCCCACCATGGAGGTTGGCAACTCCACCGCTGACCTCGAGCATGAAGCCAGCGTGTCCAAGGTGTCGGGTGACCAACTGTTCTACTTGATGAGCCGAGGCTTCTCCGAAGAAGAGGCCATGGGCCTCATCGTCAACGGCTTCTTTGAACCGTTCACCCGCGAACTCCCGATGGAGTACGCCGTTGAACTCAACAAGTTGCTTGAACTGGAGATGGAGGGTTCCATTGGATGAAGTATGCCGACATGGCCGTTCCCTCCCGTGCTCTTCATCTGTGGCGATACACCCCATGGGCACGCATTCACCCCGGCTCGGTTGACCAGGTCCCGCAGGCGAATCCTGTTCGGTTCACGCTGATGCAGGGCGGTGCCCAACTGGTGGACGGCGCTCCTCGCATCGTCGACGGTGACGACATTGCTCGGGTCTTTCTCAGCGAATTGGGCCACCACGCCCTCACCCTCGAAACCGAC
>JALRLQ010000261.1 GCA_023254365.1 Candidatus Poseidonia sp.
ACATTGGAAGACGAGAAATTGCATTGGCGATGAACAACGCCATTGCCGAGGGGAAGATTGGGCCCGTCGTTTTGGGACGTGACCATCATGATGTATCGGGGACCGACAGCCCCTACCGAGAAACGGCCAACATACGGGACGGGTCCATGTTCACCGCAGACATGGCGGTTCACAACGCCATTGGGGATTCGTTCAGGGGCGCGACTTGGGTCAGCCTCCACAACGGTGGTGGCGTTGGATGGGGCGAAGTCATCAACGGTGGATTTGGGATGTTGCTTGACGGTTCGAAGGATGCCGAACGTCGCCTCCAAAGCATGCTGCATTGGGACGTCAACAACGGCGTGACACGACGGGCTTGGGCACGCAATCCCGGGGCCATTTCTGCCATACAGCGGGCGATGGAACACGAACCTCACCTTCGCGTCACCTTGCCCGAACTTGTTGACAAGGCGCTGTTGGACGCGCACAAGGAGGCTTTTGAATGAACGAACAAACGGTGTTCGTGGACGGGAATACCCTCACCGCCCAGCAGGTCCATGCGGTTGCCGTGAGCGCCTCGAAGGTGGAAGTGGCCGCCGATGCTTGGGTGGCCATTCAATCAGCTCGCGAAGTGGTTGAACGGATCGTCAGCCAAGGAGAAACGGTGTACGGCATCAACACCGGTTTTGGCGCACTTGTTCACCAACGGATATCGCCCGAAG
>JALRLQ010000262.1 GCA_023254365.1 Candidatus Poseidonia sp.
ATCTCGTTTAGCACTATATTGTGGTCTTGGAAACTTCAGAAAAATGTATTTTCGGCACGCAAAGTAGGGGGTAAAAGGACCATTTAGCTGCTTTTTAGGCCAAAGAGTTCATACGTCTTCTTCACTGGGAAAATATCATGACTGCAATTGAAGGATTCTGTCTGAAATGCAAGACGTATGGTCCAATCAATAATGGGAAGGAAATCAAAATGTCCAACGGACGAACTCGTTTTGCCGGTACCTGTTCTCAGAATGGATGCAGTGGTAAAATTTCTAAGATCATTTCATGAAGCACACATGGCCTACCGATGTGAATAAATACGCGTCTATGGTGGGAAGAATACCTAGGGCTCGTGGTCTAGGGGTTATGACGTTGCCTTGACATGGCAAAGATCGAGAGTTCGATTCTCTCCGAGCCCACCATTGATATTTATTGAAGTATAATTTATCCAAACATTAAATTAATCGCTTTATGAATAATCAATCGTCGTTTATCAATTCTACTTCCGCTGATTCAGATTTTTCAATTATCGCAGGAGGTTCATCGGGTCCAAGATCGGAAAAATCCGTATTGCCACCTTGCCAAGATTGGATTTCATTCGTTTCATCAAAGGATTCTGATATCATTTTGGAATTCGATGAGAGAGAATAGGCGGATGGATCTATTTCACGCGGCTGAATACGTTCATCGG
>JALRLQ010000263.1 GCA_023254365.1 Candidatus Poseidonia sp.
CGATTCGAGAAGTCAACGGCATGACCGAAGTCTTGGACCTCCCTTTTCAGACGATGGACGGCGAATCAACCACCCTTCGGGCCCTCGGTGGAAATCGCTGGCTCGTCGTGAACGTCGCCAGTGCATGCGGTGCAACGCCCCAGTACGCAGGGCTGCAATCGCTTCACGATGCACACGACGACTTGACGGTGGTTGGCTTCCCGTGCAATCAATTTGGGGGCCAAGAACCCGGCACGCACAACGAAATTTGCGAGTTCGCCGCCTCAAAATACGACGTCACCTTCCCGCTCATGGCCAAGGTGGACGTGAACGGCGCCATGCGCATTCCACTCTACGAACATTTGACGCAAACGGCCGACGCCGACGGTGTCGCGGGCGACATTCGGTGGAATTTTGAGAAATTCATCGTCGAATCCTCCGGAGAAATCCAACGCTTCTCGACCCGCATCACGCCCGAGGCACTGCCGCTTTGAAACGGCATCTTGAACCGGCTTCCCGCCCCGCCAAGCACCCTCGGGGTTCATAGGGAGGAGGTCGGAGGACGGGGTGGATCGGTTGGTCCGCGGGCCACGGTCCCGGGGTGTTCGGACCTGAGGCGAGAACATGACGACCTTTGCAGACCTTGATTTGGACCCCCGCCTGCTGACAGCACTTGACGACGAAGGCTATCGAACGCCCACCCCCGTCC
>JALRLQ010000264.1 GCA_023254365.1 Candidatus Poseidonia sp.
GTCCAAAATCAGGGGGCGTGCCATTTTCGGCCCAGAATTTCAACGCGCGTTCATAGGCGCCTACGAGTAACCCCTTGCCCTCTTGGCGCAGGTAATATTCCCCGTCACGATCCGCAACCGAGGGCAAACGCCGATCCATGCCATCAATTTCCGCAATGGTTTCTGTGACGAAATATTGGTGTTCTGTCGGTTGCAGGGGCAGTTTCAAACCTGCCAATGCCGCAACCTCGCGTCCCCAAAGGCCCGCGGCATTGATCACCCATTCGGTGTGAATGTCCCCCTTGGGCGTGCGCACAATCCATGATCCATCGGGTTGCTGTTCAGTGGCGGACACGGGGTTAAAGCGATAGATTTCCGCCCCCCGCTGCCGCGCCCCTGTGGCATAGGCATTGGTCACACCCGATGGGTCCACATTGCCCCCATCAGGTTCAAACATGATGCAGCGGATGCCATCGAAATTCACCAATGGATGCAACTGCTCTGCCTCTTCGCGCGATACCTCATGGAAATTCATGCCGTATAGCTTGGCCTTGGCTTCCTGAAGGCGCAATTGATGTTCGCGCGCCTCTGTCTGCGCCAAATAGAGCGAGCCTGGTTGGAACACGCCGCACCCCTGTCCCGTTTCCTGTTCCAATTCCTTATAGAGGTTCATTGTATAGTGCTGGATACGGCTGATATTGGTGCTGTC
>JALRLQ010000265.1 GCA_023254365.1 Candidatus Poseidonia sp.
CCTCTTCAATGGAACGAAATACTTCTTTTGTTCCTTTATTAATCCTTGGTTCAATTAAGCCAGGTTTTGCTCTGGCAAGACGAGTCATATCATGACGCTTAAAAATAGATAAGTACCCATCCATTTCTTGCTGCATAGCATTGTTCTTTTCTGTTAAGTCTCCTACTGCTTTTAACTGAGACTGTAAGTTTTGTTCTGATCGCTCTCGTGCTGCCTGCTCTCGCTCAAATGCGGTTTCGAGTCGCATTGCATTTTCTTTAAGAGTTACTGCATTTGTTTCAAGTCTTGCAATATGTGCGTCTTTTTGACTTACTACCGTTGTATGATACGCATACCCTGCTCCTGCAAGAAGTAGCACAATTGGAAGCATTTTAATCATTCCTAACATTACTTCACCTTTTTAATCTGGTAGTTAAACGCTTCTTGCGTTCGTAGCTCAAAAGGTTCTCCAGATACAAGTCGTCCTTTTAAGTGTTTAGGCTCACATTTATCAAGCCATTTAAAGAGGTACTCTGTTTTCTTTTGTGGGTCTATCCATATTGTGACTTCCCACTCGTTGAAGAAAAAACTAGCAATCCAGCGTACCGGCCAAGAGACAATTTTCAATAAAGTTTTCCCAGCGCTTTTCAATTTCTTCTCTTTCTTTATAAGTAGCATATAATGCGTCCTTTTGAC
>JALRLQ010000266.1 GCA_023254365.1 Candidatus Poseidonia sp.
TCCGAAACCATCCCCGTCCATGTCTTCCCATTGGGTTGGGTCGTTGGGGAACGCATCAGCAAGTCGGCCGGTTGGATTGTCACCGTAGCCATCACCGTCAACGTCCGACCACTGGGTTGGGTCAGCGATGAAAGCGTCGGGCGTGGTCCCTTCGGCGTTGTCACCGTATCCATCACCGTCAATGTCCGACCATTGCGTGGCATCTTCAGGGAACTTATCGGCTCCCGTTCCTCGTGGATTATCACCGAATCCGTCGCCGTCAGCGTCGGTGGTTTGGGACGGGTCGAACGGGAACGCGTCCTCGTTGTTGCCAACGTCATCGCCATCCGTGTCGTCCCATTCGTTCGGGTCGTTGGGGAACGTATCGCCTCGGTTGCCCGCTGCGTTGTCGCCGTAGCCGTCGCCGTCCGAGTCGGTATCCTGGGTGGCATCATCGGGGAAGGCGTCGTCTTCATCGGCTACCCCGTCATGGTCGCTGTCCTGCCATCGGTTCGGGTCGTTGGGGAAGCGGTCGGGGAGGTTGCCGTTCTGATTGTCACCGTAACCGTCCCCGTCGGTGTCGTTCCATTGTGTTGTGTCCGAGGGGAAGCGGTCAGTTTGAGTCGCATTTTCAGACTGATTATCGCCGTAACCATCACCGTCTCTGTCTTCGGTTTGGGTTGGATTGGT
>JALRLQ010000267.1:0-330 GCA_023254365.1 Candidatus Poseidonia sp.
GCTTCATGTTCCTCAACGGGGACGTGTTCCAATTCAACATCTCGTGGTGAGCGCATGCTGGACATTACCTTGTTTCGTGAACACGCCGACGCCATTCGGGCCGACCACGACAAGCGCGGTTTACCTCACGACCGCATCGACGAGGTGATCGCCCTCGACCAAGCATGGCGCAACCACCTGCACGAGACGGACGCCCTGCGCCGTGAGAAGAACGAAGCAGCCCGCGGCATCGGTGCGGCGAAAAAAGCCGGGGACCAGGCAGGCGCTCAACGCATTCTCGACCAGGTGGCGGACCTCGGCCAGCGGATCGCCGACCTCGAAGCCAAGACC
>JALRLQ010000267.1:340-655 GCA_023254365.1 Candidatus Poseidonia sp.
TTGCGCATGTCCATTCCCAACCTGCTTCACGACGACGTGCCCCAAGGTGCCGACGAATCGGGCAACACCGTGCACGCCGTTCACGGCTCAAAGCCTGAGTTCGGTTTTGACCCTCGCACCCACAACGAACTCATCGAGATGAACAAGTGGGTGGACCTCAAGCGCGCCGCCAAAATCACCGGCAGCCGCTTTTTTTTCCTCAAGGGCGATTTGGCTCGCCTTGAGTTTGCGCTCCAGCATTACGCCGTTGATTTCCTGCGCCAACGCGAATTCACCTTCGTTCAACCGCCCGTGATGATGAACCGAGAGGCCTAC
>JALRLQ010000268.1 GCA_023254365.1 Candidatus Poseidonia sp.
TCGCTAACCTTGTGTCGACCTCAAAACATCTCGAGCCTGTCGGCCGAGGTGAGGGAGCGCCACTGCCCCCCTCTTGTCCGGAAGTGTGTCCGGCCACATTCTTGGGTGAGCATCAAACCTCAACGAATCGAATCTTCTCGTCCCTCAGGAAGGTACGAAAATGTCGCATGTGCCGAGCATGCTTTCGTCGAAAGCGTCGGTTGATGACCAAGACAGTGTATGTTTCTGTCTCTTCATCGTATGCGCGCTCTTCCCTTTTCAGATCCTCGAGAATCTCCGCATTGCTCAACTCAACATCAATTCCCTCACAGACACACGGTCTGAAGGTTGGTTTTGGTTTTGAGGGGATGAATCCCTTCGAGGGGTGATTCTTCCGCTTTAGTTCACGAAGTTCGCCAGGAGTCAACGCTTTGTTGACCGGTTGTTCCTTCTTTTCTGTTGGTTGCTTGCGTGGACTTTTCCCTTGAAATTTCTCTAATTTTCCTGTTTTTGGGTTTCGTCGCCATTGCTTGTTGGGTCCAATGTTTTTCCTTCTTTTTTTCCGATTACTCATACTTCTCCACCTGTTTTTGCCTCTTTACCGTAGCAGAAACGCTCTATGCGGCATATACCGCAGGCGCTTCCACAATGCAGGCGTGCTCAATCCGAGGCAGG
>JALRLQ010000269.1 GCA_023254365.1 Candidatus Poseidonia sp.
TGAACAACGGCAACGAAGACTGTTCCGACGGGTCCGACGAGATGGACTTCTACCTCCAATCCACCTCGGCCTGGGACGACGACGACAACGAGGTTTACGCCTTCTACGGCGACCTCAATCCTGCCGCCATTGGCATGGACGAACCCGAAGAGGATTTGTTCGTGTGTGACAACGGTGAAGAAATTGAATTCGGATGGGTCAACGACGGCTACGAAGATTGTAACGACGGCTCGGACGAAGCCGAGTACGGTGAAGAATTGACGATGATGGATTGTGCTGATGGCTTAGACACCGTTTACCTCTCGTGGGTGAACGACGGTGAAGAGGACTGCATGGACGGCTCGGATGAATCCCAATACGACGAGACCACCGGTGAGGAGACCTCGATGTTTACCTGTGCAGACGGTTCCGACACGTTCATCCTCTCGTGGGTGAACGACGGCTACGAGGACTGTGCCGACGGCTCGGACGAATCCCAATACGAGGAAACTTCGGTCTTCTCCTGCGACGGTTCGGAGATTCCGTTCTCTTGGGTGAACGACGGTGACTTGGATTGCGCTGATGGCTCGGACGAAGAGGCTGAGAGCGAAGCCAACGACGACTGGTTCACCTGCAGCGACTGGTCCACTTCCATTCCTTGGCAATGGGTCAAT
>JALRLQ010000026.1 GCA_023254365.1 Candidatus Poseidonia sp.
GTGATGTTTCCTTCACCCCAAATCTGCTTGGCGCCGCTGGCCTTGGCCATCTCAATACCGGCGAGGAAATCCTTGCCGTATTTTTCTGAAAGCATCGGGCCGTACAAGACGTCCTTGTGAACCAGCGAGTTGCCGATTCGGGTGGATTTGACCTTCGCCATGAATTTCTCCATGAATTCGTCGTAGATGTCCTGATGGAGGATGAGGTTGCCCAAACTGGTGCACCGCTGTCCTGCGGTGCCAAACCCACCCCAATACGCGCCTTCAACAGCGTTGTCGATGTTGGCAGAGGGCATGACGACCAATGGATTCTTTCCACCGAGTTCAAGCGAGCACGACACCAAGTTGCGTCCGCACACTTCGCCGATCATCTTGCCGACTTCCGTGGAACCGGTGAACGAGATTTTGTTGACCAGCCCTTCGTCAACGGCGTCGACGAGGTATTGACCAGCACCGCTGCCTTTGCCGTGAACGAGGTTGATGACGCCGTCGGGCAGACCTGCCTGATGCATGATGCGGGCAAGGGCGAAGGACAGGAGGGGCGCATCTTGAGGACTCTTCCACACGCAGGTGTTGCCGCACATGATGGCAGGAATCATCTTCCAGAAAGGAACGGCGGATGGGAAATTGCATGCGTTGATGATGCCACACACGCCAAGCGGGCGGCGGTACGTGAACAACTCCTTGTCGGGGAGTTCGGAGTTGACGGTTTGCCCGTAGAGCCGACGACCTTCGGATTGGAAGAACAGACAAGTGTCGATGGCTTCCTGGATTTCGCCGCCCGATTCCTTGAGGGTCTTGCCGATTTCACGTGTCTCAAGAGCGACAAGCGCTTCCTTGTGTTCCATCAGCAATCGGCCCATGTTCCCGATGATTTGGCCTCGGGTGGGGGCAGGGGTTGCGGCCCATGTGGGGAAGGCTTGGCGTGCAGCGTGAAGGGCATCACGAACATCATCACGGGTGGAGAGGGGGAACTCGCCCAAGCAATCAGCGAGCAACGCCGGGTTGGTGGACGTGAAGGTCGCTCCGTCGCTTGATGAGGTGAGTTGGCCGTTGATGATGTTGTAGCCCTTGATGGAAGGTTTGCCGTTTGGGTTGTTGCTCGGGAGGTGTTCAAGACCGGTTTCAAGAATGTGAACCATGGTTCGGTGGGTGTTCATTCGCCACTTGAATGTGATGGCGATGGAATTTCAACCAACCTCCCGCCGACCTCTAAGAACCATCGTGAGGGGGTTTAAGAACAGCCTTGCGAACAAGGCAGATGTGACGGTCCATGATTCGAGTCATAATTCGTTAAATACCGTCGTTGGTTGATACAGAAAGAGGGGAGCAGCATGGCAGATAAGGACGAAACCGTTGAATTGCGCGTATCCAAGGCCATTCCATCCGACGTCGGATTTGGCCGAGCCAGAATCTCTTCGGAAATGGGGCTTGACCTCAAGCCGGGTGACTTTGTTGAAATCAGCGGAGAGGAACGCTCCACCGCGGCCATTTACTGGCGAAGTCGTCCCGAAGACGCCAAGATGGACATCATCCGAGTGGACGGCATCATTCGCAAAAACGCCGGTGTCAGTCTTGGGGACCGCGTCACGGTACGAAAAGTCGAGGCCAAGCCCTGCACGAAGCTCACCATCTCACCGGTCATGGCCAGCAAGCAGACCGTCAAGTTTGGACCCGGCATCGAAGGGTTTGCCAAGCGCGGACTCGCCAAGCGACCGGTTATGGCCGGCGACCGTATTTTCATCCCGGGCATGACCCTGTTCACCGAAGCCTTGCCCTTTGCCGTCATGCAAACGGTACCGAAAGGCATCGTTGTGGTCAACACCGATACGGAGATTGTCATCAAGAACGAAGCGGTTGCCGAAGAGGACATGGGTCAAACCGAGGGCATCACCTACGAAGACGTGGGCGGCATCGGCCAACAACTCCAGAAAGTGCGTGAGATGATCGAACTTCCACTCAAGCACCCCGAACTGTTCCGTCGTCTCGGCATTGACCCTCCCAAGGGCGTGCTTCTCCATGGCCCGCCCGGCACCGGGAAAACCATGATCGCCAAGGCAGTGGCCACCGAGGTCAACGCCCACTTCAAGAGCATCAACGGTCCGGAAATCATCTCGAAGTACTACGGAGAATCTGAGAAACAACTTCGCGAAATCTTTGACGAGGCAGCCGAAAACGCTCCCGGTATTGTGTTCATTGATGAAATCGATTCCATCTGCCCCAAGCGCGAAGACGTCACGGGCGAAGTTGAGCGTCGCGTGGTTGCGCAGATGCTCACCTTGATGGACGGTATGCAAGGTCGTGACAACGTTGTCGTGATCGGTGCCACCAACCGAAGAGACGCCCTCGACCCGGCCTTGCGACGACCCGGTCGGTTTGACAGGGAGATCGAAATTGGCGTTCCTGACCGCGAAGGACGCCATGAAATCATGGATGTTCACACGCGCCAAATGCCCATTGCCGACGATTTCGATGTTGGATGGGTGCTCGACAACACCTACGGGTTCGTGGGCGCTGACTTGGCCGCTCTGGTTCGAGAAGCCGCCATGCGTGCGCTCCGAAGGTACCTCCCTGAAATCGATTTGGAGGAGGAAACCCTACCGCCTGAAGTGCTGGAAAAAATGGAGGTCTGCATGGACGATTTCAAGGAAGCCATCCGCGACATTGAACCGTCGGCTCTTCGCGAAATCTATGTTGAAGTCCCTGAAGTCTCGTGGGACGAAGTGGGCGGCCTGCTTGAGGTCAAAGACCGACTCAAAGAATCGGTTGAGTGGCCGCTGACCCGTCCAGAACAGTTCGAGCACTTCGGTATCAAACCGCCCCGAGGCATCGTGCTCTTCGGCGCACCAGGGACCGGGAAAACGCTGCTCGCCAAGGCCATCGCCAACGAAGCACAGGCCAATTTCATCAGTATCAAGGGCCCGGAAATGATTTCCAAATGGGTCGGTGAATCGGAGCGCGCCATCCGTGAAATTTTCAAGAAAGCCAAACAATCGGCTCCATCCATCATTTTCTTGGACGAATTCGAATCCATTGCGTCGATGCGAAGCGGCGGCTCCGCATCGGAAGGAAGCGATGTCGCCAACAGGGTGGTCAATCAGCTGCTGGCGAGCATGGACGGCGTGGAATCCCTCGATGGCGTCATCGTGGTTGCCGCCACCAACCGTCCAGAAATGATCGACCCTGCCCTGTTGCGTAGCGGTCGCTTCGAGCGGGTGCTTCACGTTCCTCCGCCCGATGCAGGTGCTCGTGAAGCCATTTTCGCAATCCACAGCGAAGGCATGCCACTCGGGAAATTCTCCTTCAAGGACATCCTCTCCGGCATGGACGGATTTACGGGCGCCGACATTGAATCCGTGTGTCGAGAAGCAGCGCTAATCTGTATGCGGGCCGGCAAGAAAAAGGTCACGAAGGCCCACTTTGAGGAAGCGATTTCTCGTGTTCGACCGACGGTGACCCCTGACATGCTCGAATACTATCAAAAGATGGAAACGCGGCTCACCTCCGGACTGACCAACATCAAGCGCAACCGTGACTACAGCCGTGGCATGGAAACCATGTGATGCGGACGTCTGCACCGACGCATTGATGTGATTCCAACCGAGCAAGGGTGTTGAGGCGAACAATCCATGGCCATTTTCGGAAGGGAAGTCCTAGGAAGTTCGGTCATGGACCGCACCGGCGCAACCCTTGGCACCTTGACCGATATCCACATTGACCTCAACACCGGCTCCATTAGCGAACTGATCGTGACCGTCGAAGCCTCGGTTGATGCCTCAGCCCTGCCGTTTGAACACAACGGTCGAACCGTGACCATCCCCGCTTCTGCCGTCGCTCGAATCGCCAACAACATCCACCTCAATCAATGAACTGCGGTCCTTTTGGCGTGAGCATTTTCACCACTGGTTTGGACAACCTTCTAAAGTCAGTGGGAACCGTAGTCAGACGGGAACCATCCTCCCAGTGATTCCTATGCGTGGACTGCCGGCCAACTTTAACGCCCGAAGACTCGCTCTTCAAGCAGCGTTTTGGTTGGTCTTGGGTGTCTTGTTGATGACCATCCTCCTCAACTTCATCAACCTCAGCGCTACCAACCAACTTTCTGCCTACGACGACGACTGGAACGACATGTCAGCGTTCCGACAAGACATCAAAGACATGGGGATTGAAACCCGGTCGCTGGTCAGCAGCCCACTGCTCCTGGCGGACATCGAAGACCCACGCAACACCACGTATGTTCTGGCCGGTGTCGAGCGAGACACGCTGACGCTGCCACAATTTGACGAAGATGGCTTCATCACCATCGCCTCGGGCAACGGCTACTCGCCTTCCGAAATCAACGCGATTGTGGAATTTGTTGAGGCTGGTGGGACCGCCATGGTGTTCGAAGACTACGGCTATGCCAACACCATTGCAGAAGCCTTCGGCATTCGTTACACGGGTGAGCAAGTGTACGACACCACCTATGTCGCAGAATTGGATTTCAACTACATCTGGATGTGCGTCCAAAGCAATCCATGCGGCATGAACGGTACATCGCTCGACCCAACAACCCTCTCCGAGCACAACCGCTGGGCCCAAGCCGGTGAACCGGGTGAGCACCCATGCTCGAAACTTGACGGACAACCCTTCCCCAACGCCAACGAGGCGGGTCTGTGTGCCCAGCACTTGGTGGGCGACGTGGTTCGATTCAACGGCACCTACCAGATGTTGCTCAACAACATCACGGGCCTCGAGGTCATTCCCGGTGTTCGTGGACCTCTTTCCGAAGTTGCCGTCCGCGCCATCACCAGCAACGAAGCCACCGTGGACGTGAACGGTGACGGTGAAATTTGGGTGGGCAACGAGGTCACACCTGAAACCCCTGACCGATGGGGTCAATTCAACCTCAGCATCGAGGCCTGTGCTCGGGCGAGTTGCGATCCCAGAGACGGCGGGCGCATCGTCTTCGTGGCCGATGGTTCAGCCTTGATCAACGCCATGTACGATTACCAAGGATTCAACGAAGGGAAGTACGGCCCAACCGACACCATGATGCCCAGTAACGACAACCGAAAGTGGGCTCTTGACTACATCGCTGAAGCCTTGATGAGCGAAATTGTTGGCGAGGAAGGGCAACCAGCCGCCAACGCCATGGTCGTGTTCGATGAATCTCGCCACCCTCAGAGCGCCCTTGCTGCCGATTCCTACAACACCGTGTATTTCCTGCTCGTCTACTTCACCGGCGAAGGGTTGGCGATGCTGCTTTTGTTCCTGATTTTGTTCATCACCTTTGAGGCGGTGCTCATCAAAAAGCGTGACCCTGAGCCCTGGCGCCACGTATTCAGCATCATTTACTACGGATTTGGCGATGCCAACCGTTATGCATACTACTCCAAAGTTGAGAAAATCCGCCAGGTGTTCCTGTCGAAGGTTCGCAACCAAAACGGCTTGAACCGTGAGGAATTCCAAGCGATGAAAGCCAACGAGTTGGTGGCGATGATCAACGACCCGGTGTTGGCTAAATTTGCGGTGGAATCCTCGAGCAAATACACGCTCGAGCAGACCGTAGCGCTGGTCAAGCGAATCAAGGCGTGGGGTCGTCAGTGAGGTGGTAAGATGTGGACACGTAAGGCAGCCTTCACCTTCACCGGCGGGATTGCGTTGGTGCTCATTGGCATGATGATTTCCAACCAGCAAATGATGATCCTTGGGCTCAGTTTGGTGGCCTTCATCGTGGTGAACTCGTGGATTTCTGGACACGGCGATGTTGAGGTGCAACGCACCCTTTCTGCTGACAACCTCTACAAGGGCGATGATTTGTATGTTGAACTCCTCGTGACCAACCGCAGCAATCGAAAAACCCAGATGCTTGACATTTACGACAACATCCCTCACGAAATGAAATTGAGGAGCGGGTTGAACCAGATGCAACTTAACTTGCGACCAGGGGAAAGTGCGAGGATTCGATACGTGCTTCGCTGCCCGCTTCGTGGCCACTACTCCATCGGTCCTGTGTCCCTCCGAGCACGCAACACGTTCAACCTCGGCGTCGAGGAGATGTATGTCGACCACCACAGCGACATTGTCATCTTCCCTCAAATCAAGGACATTGAAGAAGCCTTCTTGCGCAGTCGTACACCCAAGATGTACACCGGTGCAACCACGTTGCGAACCCCCGGGCAAGGCTCCGAATTTTACTCCCTGCGCGAGTATGTTCCAGGCGACCCGTTCAAGAACATCAACTGGAAGGCGTTTGCTCGAACTGGCGAATTGATGGTCAACGAAAAATGTCGAGACGCCGTGACGGATTTGTACCTCATTCTCGACAGCCGAGACCTCGCTCGCATCGGCACGGTTCTCAAAAATCCCCTCGAAATGGGAACGGTTTCAGCCGCAAGTTTGGCGGCCTTTTTCCTCAAGCGCCGCGACTCCGTGGCCTTGGCCATCTACGATGAGAAATTGTCCTACCTGCCGCCTGATACCGGTGACAAGCAGTATTTCAAAATCCTTAGTGCCCTTGCAGGGGTGACGCCCAAGGGCGCCATGCCGTTGCAAGCCGTCACGAATTCGCTGAGCGGGCGATTCAGTCGTGGCAGCCCCGTGTTCATCATCTCCTCTTGCGAAGGCGACGGAACCGTTCCCGCCGCCGTTCGGGATTTGGTCGGTCGAGGCCACGAAGTGACGGTTCTTTCGCCATCCAGCGTTGACTTTGAACGACTCGTCAGCCGAATTCCTCGGATGTCGTACGAGGTGTTGAAGTTGGAACGTCAAAATCGCCTGACGACCTTGGCGGGTTCGGGCGCACAGGTGATCGATTGGATGCCTGACATGGATTTGTCACAAGCGCTCATGCAGGTGAGGGGGTACTGAAGATGGCAGGAGAAGTCGGTCTACAGTCGGATGTTTACCTCGAGGGGTCGGCGAAACCACGCACCCTTCATCTCAAGAACTTGCGAAGGCAATGGCAAATTCTCGCTCTTCAAGTCCTCGCTACGGTGGCGTTGGTGGCGATGTACCTTGAGGTGGTTTCGACTTACGTCGTTGGTTCCATCGACCACACCATTCTCTTCGACACGATTGAACTCCTGATTTCCGACCAGTTGCCGTTGGGCGATTGGCTCACCGGCGAAGGACGAAGCGGCATGGGCCGATTCTTTGTCCCGCTGATGCTCGGCCTGGGCTTGGGCGGCATCATGGCCTTCATCGCCTTCCAATCCCCGAAGGTTCAGCAGCGCATCAAACTCGGCTTCATCATCGGCCTCATCGTGCTCCTCGTTGGTCGCCTTGTCCTCTCCTGGTTTGCTGGCATGTTGTTCTCCTTTGAATTGCGTCTGCCAACCAATGCAGAATTGGAGACGCTTCAATGGCCGTTGCTGATGATCATGTCGTTGATCATCATGTTCGTCTATCTCTTGCCGGTGATCATGGGCACGCGAGGCATTTGGGGCCTCTCTCGTCGCTCGATTGCGTGGGCGATTGGTTTCACGCTCTTGTTCCTCGGCATCCACGCCATCCTCACCTTCCCCCTCATCAAATCGCAACTTGGCACCTACGGTGGAGCGTTGACGACCCTTGAAAGTCAAACCTCCGACCCTACGATTGGGCTCTTTGGATTGAAACTGGTCACGCAGGAGCAATTCAACCTCATCCTCATCGCCGTGCTGATCATGGTGTTTCAGGAAGCCAGCTACGGTGTCATTCGTAACCTTGAGTATGCTTTCCGCCTGCCTGAATCGTGCAAGCGAGACCCTGAGTACGTTCGTCAAATGGACAACGTGCTCAACACGCACCTCCGCCATACATTCCTGTTCCTCGGCTTAACCGGCATTGCCACCATGGTCGCGCTCGGCTTCCACAAAGTGCTGTTGACCATCGTTTCAGACACCACTGGCAGTCAATGGGCCGGACAAGTGTCCGAATCGATTGAACTCACCCTCACCTACGGACTGGTGATTTCGGCCTTGTTGTTCCTCAGCATCATGGCGGTGCTGCGGTTCTTCATTCCTTGGCAGCGCGTCATCGGGTTCATTCAGGCCCGAACCAACCGTCTGCCGGCGGAACCCGCTTCCAAGGAATTCTCACAACTTTGAGCCGTGCTGGGCTTGAATGACCCGCCCCAGCAGTTCCACGAGACCCAACATGGTCAACGGAAACACGAGATAGGCCACCAACGGACCAAGTTGCGGATGGTCCACAGCCTCAGCGACCGTCGGTGCGTACATGACGACGGCAATCACGGCCCCCAGCAAGAGCAATCGCTCCAACCAAAGCGGATAGGAGCGTCCTTGTTCTTCGTCTCGTCCCATTAAGGTCGAACCGTCGCCCACCCGAGATCACCTTCAAAATTCAATGTTTGAAAGTCGCGATTCCAAATCTGCAAGCGCAGCGTCTGCTGGAACGGCGGTGCTCGGTGCCGCCACTTCACGGTGCACACGTTCCGCATCAAGCCGTGCAAGTTCAGCTTCAAGTTGTGCTCGCTCGTCGTCCAGATCGTGTTGTGGCCCCACGGAGGTGGCTGTCTCAACGGGTCCGCCGTCGACGTCATCGTCCGAAGGCGGAGGAAGAGCAGCCCACCCCTCGTCATCAACGGCATCACCGCTCGTTGGTACAACGGTCACGACCTCGGCGTTCAACAGATGAGGCTCAAGGTCTTCGAGCATGGCTTCGTTCACGGGAATGCGTTGCTCGCTGGGAATGGATTCCCGCTCAAAGGGTAGGTAGCCGTCCCGCTGGAAATCCCACATCATCCCTCGCGGACGTCCGTCGGTGAGGCCCGATGCGTCGATTTGTGTGATAAGTTCCTCAAGCACCCGTGCCGTCTCCTCAAGACCGATGGCTTCACCTGCATCGCGTTGGTCAGCCTCGAGGTAAATGTCGTCCAACGCCACCTGAATGAGGCGCCGTGTTCCTTGTGCGAGGCTCGGAAGAGCCTCTGGTCGCTGACAATTTGCCATCAGTGCCTGAACCTCGTGAGCCGGGGCTCCGAGACGTTCAATTTGTTCGAGGACGTTACGAATACGGCGCAGCATGGTGATGGAACGGTCAAAGTCTTCCAAGAGATGCTCCAAATCCAGCACCACGTGATTGACCGTTTCACCCAACTGATGTTCCAAGCGTTGCTGCACGGACCATCGGGCCAGGCCCCGAACGGCACCAGCGGTCTGTGGGACTTGCCGTTCAAGCAACGTCATGACCTCCGAGGAGAGCAGGTGGCGCGGTGTTGCGGCAACATGGTCCACCGTTGATTGAATCACCTGGAGAGCACGTTCAACGGCTCGGTCAAGGAGGGTGACGGAGTACCCAAGGCTTCGAGCGTGTTCAAGCCGTTCCAACACCGGTCCGAGGCCCTGGAAGGTGTTGTTGTCGTCCAGCAGTGCCTGCGCCAAGGGCTCTTCAGCCAGGCGTGCACGCAGGCGCTCTGCTTCTTGGATATCGGCGAGGGCTTCTTCGTGCGCCTCAGCCAATGCTGTCGCTTTGTCAACCAAGGAAGACAACTCCGCCTCAGCATGCCCTCTGCGCGCTCCCAAATCCCCGAGTTCCCGCAGAACGGTTCGTCGCTCGTCCATCAATTCTCGAAGTTCTGCCTGAATGTTGGCTCGGCGAGCCTCGTCTTCTGCACGACGGATGCGGTCTTCTTCCGTGCGCTGCCGAGCGTGTTTCTCCTCGGTACGAACGGCTTCCAACTCGAGGTTGTTGACGTGAACTTGTTCCTGAAGCGAGAGCACGTCCGCTTGGGCCCGAGCATGGCGTTCACGGGTCGTGTTGACTTGTTCGGTGAGCACCCGGAGACGGCGCTCCTCGTCCTCGCTTTGCTGACGAATGGTGGCCAAGCGTTCACTGCCTTCGGATAGATTTGCTTGGAGTTCTGCTTCTTTGAGAGCCAACGACTCGATCATTTCGTGCAGGGCTTCGCTGCTTGCAGCGTCTCCAACGGCTTTGGCAAGTTCTGCGGCACGTTCGCTGACTTGATGTTCCAACTCGTTGACGCGACGTACCAAGCGCTCCGCTCGTGCCTCGGCTTCTTCCCACTGGCTTCGTGCCTGAGCGAGGTCAACCTGCATGGTGTTGAGTTGAGCGTGAGCGTCCTCCAAGGCAGTGGTGTGTTCCTGACGGGCTTCGCTTGCTTCTCGGGCAACGATTTGGGCCGCGTCTTTCTTCTTTTCAACGGCCTTGACTTGGCTCTCCAACACCGCCTTCGCTTTGTTCAATTCGTCGATGGTTTGCTCGGCCTTTTCCAACCGTCTTCGCAACCCCGCATCGACCGCACTCACCGCTTCATCCCGCATCACGGGCAGCGGCTCGGCGATATCAGCGCCGTCCGACTTGAACCGCATCTTCGAGCGTGCCTCTCGCAGGGTTTCAAGCCCGGCTTCAAACCCGAGCATGTCGCCGAGCATTGCTCGCAAGGAGGCTTGCCTTGCTTCAGAACGTGTTCGTATCGTGGCCAATTGGTCGATGAACGTGGAGAGAGAAAAGGCTTCCACCGTTCCCGAGTTTGGCGAAACAATGGTGGCTGCAGGGAATCGAATCAGTTTCACCTTTCGCTTGGATTCCGTGAGCGCCATCATGGCTTCCTCCATGTTGGTGGCGGAGGGGGCCCAAAGAGCGACCGGCACACCGCGTGACAAAATGAGGGAGGCGGCTTTGCTTGATGAGCCGGATTGAACATGCCCCGTGACCTCTTCCTCCATACCTGCTTTGAGCATGGAAACAACGGCGTCTGGGCCTCCACGTCCGTCTCGGAGGGTGAACCCTTCGGGGAGATTGGAACCGTGGGAGCCTGCGGCCACCAATTCGCCTTCCAACGCCACCGAAGCAGAAGAGAGCAAGCGAGCATGATTGGCGTCTTTTTCAGTCCACACCGCGATGGAAATTTCACCACTTTGCGCCAACAGCAAGGCGCCGTCGCCGCTGTGAAGGGTCCAATGCCCCTGTCCACCCATTCCCAACGCCGAACTCAGACGGTCGGTACGCATCCCTGCAAGCATCTCGTGAAGTTCGCTCGCAAGGGTTTCCTCTGCACCCAAACCTGGGAGATCGCCTGCATGGTCGATGACCATTCCAGCGTCAATCGCCAGCGCTCCTCGAACGGTGGGGTGGGACGTCAATTCTCGTATGACGGTGGACAGGTCTCGCGCCAACAAACGTTCAACCATGTTCCCTGAAGATTTCAATCCCTGCCGGTCAGCCTGGTGTTCAAAAGCCTCTGGAAGAACTTCGGCGAGGCTTCCCAATCCCTGCATCGTGTAGGACATCGCTGCGTGACGAACTTTCTGCTCAGCCTCCATGGATTCGAGCACGGCCTTTGCTTCGGCACCACCCAACATGACGTTGGCTGAACCGTCTTCCACCATCCATCCCACAATGCGTCCGCCCCTCACAAGACGGTGGCCAACCGGCGTTTTGCGGCGACCGAGGTAGGTCGAGATGGCGCCGTGAGCAAAGGGTTGGAGTTCACCTTCGCTCAGGGTGATCGGTTCGTTCACAGGGCGGCCTTGGGGAAGTTCAAACATCGTGCATCACCTAGAATTCGGGCGTCGTTGCCAATTGTTTTCGGAGTTGGTCGACACTGTGTCGCCAGCGAGCAAGTTGCCCCCCGTCGCCCTGAAGCATCAGGATACGGTGGGGGGTGAGCACATCGATGAGGGTTTGCGATTGACCTTCAATCCACACCTCGTGGAGGTCTCCGTAGGCGTTTTGCATTGAGGCGTCCAAGGCCGCCGAGGTCAACTCAACGGTTTGCTGCGTCAGCGGGAGTGACCCCGAAGCGCCCACGCTCGAGACGAGCCTTCCACGGTCGTCGATCACCAACGCTTGGTGCAAACCCTCGAGCTTGAGGAATTCTGCGAGAAGACGTTGCAACATGACCGCTCAAATCGTCCGACACCGTTGTAGCCTTCAAGAAGTTTTGCGCTCAAGTGGTGGTTGGGGGCCTTTTCGAGACCTTTGGTGATTTTCCAACTGAAAATTTGGTTTGACCGTTTCCCCGGACGAAGCGCAGCACGCTGTTTTTCACCACAACGCATGGTCCGTGTGGTCGTGGAGTTTTCGAGAAAACGGCAAGATTTCGGGCACTATAATTCAATTGAAAAATTAAAAATTCAATTTAAATTTAAGACCTCTAAATACGCCGTAAAACCCCCGAACGGTTCCGCTGAGTTCAAACGGGAGACACAGCGAGGCGGCGTCATGGAGGACGAAAGGGGAGCGGCACCGTTTCAGGTCCCTCTGTGCGATTCGTGCGAGCATCCTGCCGTGCTCGAACAAGCGTATTCCGGCCGTGTTCTTTGCAGCAAGCACCTTGCGAAATCCGTTCGAAAGAAGATCAGCAAGGAGTTGCGCCAACAACTCCCGCTCGAAAAAGGCCGACACACCACCATTCTCGTTGCTGTCTCGGGCGGAAAGGACTCTGCGGTTCTCCTCGATGTTCTCGTTGACCTGTTGGGGAAACGCCAGGACGTCACCATCGTTGCCGGTACCGTTGACGAAGGCATCGAAGGCTACCGCCCGCCATCGATTGTGTGCGCCGCAGAACTGTGCGAGCGTCTTGGCGTTGAACATCATGTGGTGACGTACCCGGAACTGTCCTTTATCGAAATGGATGAAGTTGTTCGCCGCTTACCCCTCGCCACGGCCAAGGACAACGATGCTCCTCGAATGGCCTGTTCGTATTGCGGTGTTTTCCGTCGGCAAGGCATCAACCATCTTGCCCAGCGTGTTCAGGCCGACGTCATCGCTTTGGGCCACAATTTGGACGACATGGCGCAGACCGTGCTGATGAACATGGCCAATGCAGACATCGAGCGCACCCTGCGATTGGCCCCCCACACCGCCACGCCGGTCGACGGACTCTCGCCGCGCATTGTACCCCTGCGTTGGGTGCCCGAACAAGAGGTGCACTTGTATGCCCTTCATCGAGACCTTCCTCTGCATCATGAGGAATGTCCCAACGCCCGTGGGGCGTTGCGGTGGCGCCATCGAGAGATGGTGGCTCAGATGGAAGCCGATGTGCCCGGTACGCGACATGGCTTGGTACGGATGGCTGACCAGGTCAAGGCGCTGCGAGATCAGGTCGTCGCCCTGGGCGGGGGCGATTCGAGACCCGCTCCTCCAGCTCCTTGCCCACGATGCGGTAGTCCCAGTTCAGGTGCGCAATGCAAGGCCTGCGACATGCGGGATTTGTTGGACGTTCAGATTTAGATGACGTTGTGAACCAATTCCTCAAGGTCTTGGGGCCGTCCACAGTAATGACAGCGAAGTTCCAACGGTTCCCGGGAGAGGACCTTCAAGCGATGTGGCAACGGTTCCCTGAGGTTGGTCGTGATGCAGTTTGAAAACGTACATCGCACGACGTTGGTCACTTCATGACCCAGTTCAATCGTCATCTTTTCTGCCACGCTGTAGGCTCGAATAATGGCAACATGTGCGTCGGGTGCAACGAGCGCCAGTCGATTCAACTCGCTTTGGGTCAATTCACGGTCTTCGACCTTGATGATGTCCTTGGTTCCCATCTTCTTGGACGGGACGTTCATCACCATTGAAACCGGAACCGAACTTGCTTTGTTGATGCCGAGCATGTCCAGCACCCGCATGGCATGGCCCGAGGGAATGTGGTCAATCACGGTCCCGTTTTGGATGGCGGTCACACGGCGCATGTTGTGTTCTTGCGACATCAGGCATCACCTCCACCGATGCGAGCAGGAACTTCGATGTTGAGCAGACGGCACAACAGCGCCATGCGAGCGACGACGCCGTTGAACGCTTGCTCGAAGTAACGGGCATGGCGGGTGGCGTCCACCGAGGGGTGTATTTCGTCAACGCGGGGAAGGGGGTGCATGATGATCATGCTTTCTTTCGCCCCTTCGAGGTTGGAGGCATGCAGCTTGTATGCTCCGGCGACCTTGGCGTATTCGTCTTCGTCAGCAAAGCGTTCTTTCTGAATTCGAGTCATGTAGACCACGTCGGCGTCGCCAAGCGAGCCAAGCAAATCCTCGGTCTCGACGACCTTGGCCCCGTGAGCGTTGAGGTCGGCAACGATTTCAGCGGGCATTTTCAACAGGCTCGGGCTGGCAAAGACCAGTTCACAACCAAATCGAGTGAGTGCATGGCTGAGCGAATGCACGGTTCGACCGTAGCGAAGGTCGCCAGCCAAAACGACCTTCAGGCCTTCAAGACGGCCGTGTGCCTGGCGAATTGTGAACAGGTCGAGCATGGTTTGCGTTGGGTGGTGGCCAGCGCCATCGCCGCCGTTGAGGATGGGGACTCTTGCGGCGTCCTGTGCGTATTGAGCGGCACCTTGCCGTGGATGGCGCATTGCGATGATGTCGGTGTAGCCGTCGACCATCTGAATGGTGTCGAACAAGGTTTCGCCTTTGACCACCGACGACGTTTTCACGTCGCCCAAATTGACCACGTCGCCTCCCAGTCGCTTCATGGCGGTTTCAAAGGACATGCGCTTTCGAGTGCTTGGTTCGAAGAACAAGTTGCCGAGGATTTTGCCTTGCAGCAGCGGCAAAAACACCTCACCACGAGCGACGGGAAGCAGGCGTTCTGCATCGTCAAGAATGCTGAGTATGTCGTCGTTGGATAAATCGTCCATCGTGATGAGTCCGGGCATGGTGTTCCCTCTGTCCCTTCCATATCCGAAAGACACCCTTGAACATTCCCGCTCCTACGGCTGAGGGCTGTGCCCCCGCGACGAGGTAGCGGAGTCATTATGGGGGGCGAATGCCGACGCAGGGGTATGGTCACGTGGGCGGACGCAGATGCTGCGATAGAAGCCGAGCGTGAAGCACGCTGGAAACGTGTTGAAACCATGACCCTGATGACGGCGCTCTCCTTACTTCTGTGTGCGGTGTGGTTGGCTTGGCCATCACTCAAAGGTTTGGTAGCGGGCGAAGGTGTCGCTCTGACGTCCTTTGGCGCACCGTTGCTGTTGGTGATTTGGGGTATTTTCATCCAAGACCTCACGCTTGATGACCCTGCAGCCCGAACACGGGTGGGTTCCGCCAGTGCCTTGGCTTGGCCGGTGATTTTGGTGATCGGGGCGTTGGGGGTTGAAGCAGCCCTCACGCAGCAGTTGTTTGGCAGCCTGCTCATCATCCTCGTTGGTTTGATGCTGCGCAACGCCGCCAACGCCACCATGCGAGGAAATTTCGGAGTTGTGCGCTACCGTTCCATACTCACTGGAATCGGGACAGCCTCGGCCGTTGTCCTCACGCTCACACAAACCTCTTCCTTTTCGTACGTTGACATCATGCCCATCGTTGCCCTCAGTATGGTTGCCTTGGCTGCCGTTGATACCGTGTACACGTGGACGGTGGGTGACGACCAAAAAGCCGAACGCAAAGCGTTTCGAAAGCGCCTTGACCGCCTTGAACTTCGTTTGTTGGAACTCAAAGCCCAAGGAGCCGCTGTGGCCCAGGCTGCCAGTTTGTTGACCACGGCCAAGGAGGAAGGACACCTTGACCCTGAATACGGTATGCGACTGTTGGATGCAAGCGAGGAAGACATGGAACGTTCCCTCTCCCTCGCCGACGATGTTGAAATCATACGTCTTGATGCGTTGCAAGCCGTGGATGAGGCCGAGAGCATCGCTCCGACGGCTCGCCGGCCTCGCAAGGCCTACGACATGGGCGTGAGAGAGGTCAGCCTTGGCTCGTTACGAGAAGGCGAGCAGTTGTACCGTCAGGCCAAGAAACGAGCCACGGAGATCTTGACTTGGTGGAAGCGAGCAGAGGATGCCATCACCGAAGCAACCCGGGCCTTGGACGGCAAAAAAGGGGACGGTATCGCTCATTTGCGCGTGCTGCTCAGCGATGCCAAGGAAAAACTCAGCAAGGAACAGCCGAAGGAAGCCTACGAATTTGCGATGGTCATTCCCGACCAACTCGAAGCCGATGAAGGGGCCCTTGAGCGAGCCGAGGAAGCGTTGAGCGAGGCGCGTCGGCACCTGAAGCAAACCGACGGATTGGACACGTCACTCATCGAAGAACGCTTGGAACAAGCCCAAACGGCGTTGGACAGTGGCAATGCCAGCCAAGCGATCGGTTTGGCGGACGGTGTGGTTCGAACGATTGAACGCGAGCGTGCAGCGATGGACGATGTCCTTCGTGCACTCAAGCAGAAGAAAAACCTCGTCAAGCGCTTTGAGGGTCGAGACGATGAAGCCACGTGGAAGGCGGCGTTGGACGAAATCATCGATGCGGCGGACACGCGTCAGTGGTCGCACGCTGGCATGTTGCTTGAACGCATGACGGCGGGGTTGGACAAGGAAGGCCAAGCCAGCGACGATGCGCTGGAACTCTACGATTTCGTGATGGACCAGTGGCGGGTGCTTCGAAATCAATGCGAGGCGGTGAGCATCGGTGTTCAGGACGATGACCGGCGGGCCTGTGAAGCAGCCATCGCCGAGGCGGAAGCGATGCTGGGTGTGAGCAAAATCGAAGCCTGTCTGCAAGCCTTGGCACTCGCCGATGCTGCCATGGAGCGCTTGCGTCGAAGGATTTGATCACAAATCCAGAAGGCCAGCTTTCTCAACCGCTGCGGAGTCGTACAGGGACGGTAGGCCCAAATCAACGGGCATACCGCCGATGGTGACCGTTAAGCCCGTAAGGTGGAGGTACAAACCAAGCGGGCCTTCGTTGGGAAGGTGTCGGTGTGGGTTCTTCTTGTTGCGTTGTTGCCACGCTTCATCGGCGAGCAGGCCAACCCACATGTTGTTGCCCCATGCATGGCGTTTCAAATCCTCTTGCTCAAACGTCGGTGGAATCGCGGTGTTGTGTTTGTTCCAACGATGGCGCCAATCGGTGTCTTGGTCGCACACCCATTCCATCTTGGTGGGTTCTGAAGGCGGAATCTTGGTGTGACCCAAACGAGCAAACTGGAAGAGCAGACTTCGAAGGTGAGGGTGCCGGGCGTGCTTCTGTGACAGGTTTTCAAGGGTTGAAATGGCCGTGAGCGACCTTCCATCGTCATGGTTGAGCAGGGCTTTGACCACTTCGCCGTGCACCCATGTTCCATCCTCGTTGGCATCCAGCACGCGCTCCAGGTGATTGAGGGCCTCCTCGCTTCGACCCTGCATACGCATTCTGGCAATTTCCGAGAGGTACATGGTTCGTTGGGCTGCCTGGGTGGGGGTCTTTCTTCGAAGCGTCACCTCTCCGTTGTTGAATTGACGAAGCATGGCGATGTTGTCACGGGTGAGTGGGTCCACGCTTAGCATGGAGCGAGCCTCAGCGTCCAATCGGTGTTTTGGATTCAACAGGCTGGCCACCCACTTCAATCGGACCGCTTCAACGTCATCGTTGGTCAAGAGATTCAAACGGGGTGCTGCTTCTTTGAGGTCGCGTTGGGCCAAGCTGGCGGTGCACAACACCAGTCTGGCAATTTGTGCGTCTCGCCCACCCTGCAATGCCAACAGGTCAACAGCCAGTTCCTCCGCGTCATCCCATTGGCCGATGGCCGCATGGAGCAACATCTTCGATTTGGTTTGTCGAACCATGTCAAGCCCGACCAGCATGGCTTCTCTCCCGTGAGCAAGCGATTCATACCGCTGAAGAGCGGTGTTCCAATCGTCAGCAGCAATGAGTTCGTTGACCGGTCGTTGTTTGAGGTAAATCATGTCACTCATGCCACGGAGTCGCTTTCGGTCATCGTCCATGGAAGCGTCAAAATTGATTTCATCCAGTTGGCCCGACCTTCGCCAAGAAAGGGCCCAGATGCCCAAAAAGGCGATTTGACCACCGGAGGCCAACATCCAGGTCAACTGTTCCAGCATGTCTTTTTCCAAAACCCCGCAAACGCTGATCTCCCACGAACCGCAGGCGTTTCCTTGAGGAAGAAAACTCGAGTCCCAAAAGGTGATCATGGCGAGCGCCAACAGCAGCATCGACTGACCGGCAAAGCCGGTGAAACAGAAATTCAGAACCGTTGCTTGTTGAATGGGTTCAGCCCGAAGCAGACGGCTGTCGGCCAAGCGAATTCCCCCAACGCCCGACACATCTTGGACATCCAAAAACAAAATTCGGGCAACTTCGTACACAAACAGGAAGCCGATGGCGGCCACGTTGAGCAGCAAAAACAAGAGGAGCGACGTGACGATGGGGACGCGAATTCCGGCTTGTGGAATGAAGGAAAACAGTTCGATGAGACCAAACCCAAGCAACCCACCTTCCTCCATGTACGTCGATTGGACGCGATATTCCGGGAGGTCGAGGACGCGGTCGGAATGGACGAACATGGTTGGGTCATAGAGCAGGAGAATCAACGAAAGGAAGGTGTTCACGGCCACAAAAGGCATCGCCACCAAGTTGATGTGGACCACTTGGGCGATGAATTGCTGACGTGCATTGGGAAGATGGTTGTGAAAGGGGGAGGCTCCACCTTTGGCGATTTGTTGCGATGATTGCTTGAGGGCTTGCCACGAAGAGCCAAGAATGCGACCGTACGCCAACACCGCCGGGCTGAAGGCAAACAATGCGACGATGCTGTATCGGTTGGTTTGCGACACGCCGTTGGCATCGAGAACAGCTTCCAAAGCATAGGCGAGCAACAACCAAGCCAATGTCAACGAGGCATAGGCGATGTTTCGAGTTCGGGTGTTGTTTTGCAACGTGGCCCGACTCACGCCCAAGGGTCGAATGACCTGTGCTCCAAGCGATGTTCCACTCGAGACGATGGCTGGCAGAACGATCAGAATGAGCGCAAAGGCGACGGAAGGAGCGTGATACCCCGTGGCGTTGCCGCCGCGGTAGTTGAAAAATTCGAACAGAAGAATCAAACTCCCGGTCAGCGCCATCAGGTAAGAGACGACGCCGAATCGTGTGGTTCGTTGGTTGAGCAACTGCTTAACGTCCTCAACCGTGGTCGTGACGCGGTGGACTTCGTAGGTTTTCGTTCCCGTTGGGAACGCCACCTGCAGCCCTTTCAACTGGCGAGGAACGACGTTGGTCCAGAAAAACCAGGCGGTGAAAAAGGCGAGAAAAAGAGGGCCTAACATGGCAGGTGAATAACCTTGAATGATGACAGGGTCGTTCATGGGCCATCACTTTGACTGAGGAGGGACGAGTGCAGGTTGGGTGGCCTTTGACTCGATTTCTTCCACGAGTTGGTCAACGAAGGATTGCAGTGGCAGGTCGGCGATTTGGTCGCCGTTCCTCGCCCGCAAACTCACCGTTTCTTGGTCCATTTCTCCATCGCCCAAAATCACCATGTACGCTGGCTGCAGGCTGCGATGCGTCCGAATTTTCTTTCCGACCGTGTCGTCGCCGTCGTCCACTTCCACGCGAACACCGTTGGCTCGCAGGACATTGGCCACGCGGGCAGCGTAGGCCTTGTGTTTCTCCGAGATGGTGATGATGTGGCATTGGGTTGGCGTCAACCAGGTGGGGAAGCGTCCAGCGAAGTGTTCGATGAGCACGCCGCAAAAGCGTTCCATGGAGCCGAACGGGGCGCGATGAATCATGACCGGTCGATGCAGTTCACCATCGCTGCCCTTGTAGGCCAAATCAAAGCGTTCGGGGAGGTTGTAATCCACCTGCACCGTACCGAG
>JALRLQ010000270.1 GCA_023254365.1 Candidatus Poseidonia sp.
TGATTGGTCGAGATGGTGATGTGTGGGATGTGCCTGAACTTGTAGACCTTGGTCAGAAGACGATGATTCAGTGGCACCAGCCATACAGAATAACCATACATTACTATATATGCAGGATCTTTCTTTAAGCCAGAAGGTGGGTGTGGCCATCGCCATCGCTCCGACCGTATTGATGTTGGGACCCGTGCCTCTCGTTCTGGCTTCAGGAGATTTCCTGATGCGTCAAATAGTTAAACATAAAGTCCAAGATAACAGTGTGAAGTTCAAGCCCAGGTAGCCTCTTTCCGAGTGGATTGCCTGGGTGATTTCACATTGTTCTCCGGTAGCTCAGTTGGATAGAAGCGTGGGACTGTTAATCCCAAGGTCGTGGGTTCGAGCCCCACCCAGAGAATTTTTGTTGATCTGTAAAAAATTACTTGTCAACAAAGTACCTGCGGGCCAGATAGAAACCGACCGCGACGATGAGACCGCTGACAGCCAGACCGGCCATGCTGCGAGATCCATCCTTGGACATAAAGTTGGGGATGTAGACAGCCAGCTTTGCCTGGACCTCGGGGTAGAAAACCAGACCGACCAGGACCGCGACGATCAGTGCCTCGTACTGCTCCTTGCTGAGACCAAGAGGATACTTCT
>JALRLQ010000271.1:0-261 GCA_023254365.1 Candidatus Poseidonia sp.
CCGAGTTTCAAGCTCGCTCAAGTTCAGCGTAAAGGTCCATGAACCACTCGAGTCGGTTTGTGTGCTCATGTTTTGCAGACCGTCAACGGAAGAGGTGTAGGTCAACCAGACGGTTTGAGCCGGCAACGCAGAAATTTCGTCGGTGGGTTGAGTGGCTAGCATGAGCATGCCTTCGAGCACCGTGGTGGCACCTGCGCCAGCGATCGGCGAATTGATGGGCAGGGGTGCCGTTTGATTGATGGTTGAGTTGTCGGTTAAATT
>JALRLQ010000271.1:271-631 GCA_023254365.1 Candidatus Poseidonia sp.
CTCCACGACGATGTTGTGCATGCCTGGAGCGGTGGGGGCCGCAGGGAAGCCGGTGATGGTGAACGAGCCGTTGGCGTCGGTGAGGTTCTCGTCCAGCAATCGCTCGGGTGAGCCTCCGTAGCCTGGGACAAACTCAGCGTCAGCCACGGGCGTCAAGTAGCCAAGAACCCGGATATCGGGGATGGGCGTCCCGTTGGCTGCGTAACGAAGTTGCCCACTGATGGTGACCGTTTGGGTCCCGTCACGAGCCAAGGTCAGCGTCGAGATGGTTTGATTGACGATTTCAATTTCTTCGGCGGGTGGACAGGGGTCAAAAGCCACCCACCCGAGGTCGGTGTTCCCGTTGGCGCTGTTTTGTTG
>JALRLQ010000272.1 GCA_023254365.1 Candidatus Poseidonia sp.
GTAGTTGGCGCAATCGTCGCCTTCGTTGGACGTGGCCAGTTGAACCGTGATGGGGTTGTCCCCGTTGTTGCGGACGCGGATGGTGTATTCACCGCCCTCCCCCGGGTTGACCTCCAAAGCGGTAGGAATGGCCGTCAATTGAACGGAAATGGCCCGCCCGCTGTCGGCGGTGGCCACCGGAGCCACCAACGGGAGCAGCGACAGGCACATGACGGCCACGATGAAGGTCGCCTTGCGACGAGCATTGGTGTTCGCGGTCGCACCAGTCACCATGGACTGCGCTCAGCGTTCTCCTATCAAAACCCTGTGCTTCCGATGCATCAAGCGGGCCCGTCATCACGCCTTGACGAAGTGTTCGGCCGAGGCTTGACAGTTAACGCACCGTTGCACCGTGGAGGCTTGACAGCCGGCCGTACCGTCGCTGTGGTAGCGAGCACCGCACGACGGGCAACCCAGCATGGCGGTGGTGATCGGTTGACGGCAGGTCCAGCACATCGGTGGAGGCGTAGCGGCGGGGGTTGGGAGAGGGGTTGGAGCCGCTGCCGCCACGGCCGGTACAACCGGAACCGTTGGCCTCGGTTGGGCCAAACCCGGGGCCGCGACGGCCCCGAGGGAGGG
>JALRLQ010000273.1 GCA_023254365.1 Candidatus Poseidonia sp.
GAAGTAAGCCTCGACCTCGCCATGCAGTGGTCCGATGCCTTCAGTGAGCAAATCCAATGCTACACGAACATCATTCGCAACCGCGACGGCGGAACCCACATGACCGGCCTCCGCTCCGCGTTGACGAAATCCGTCAACACCTACGCGAAGTCCCGAAACTTGCTGAAAAACCTCACCAGCCTGTCCGGTGAAGACGTTCGTGAAGGCCTGTCCGCCATCGTTTCTGTGAAGCACCCAGACCCATCCTTTTCCTCCCAAACCAAGGACAAATTGGTCAGCAGCGAAGTCACAAGCATCGTTGAGACCATCGTCTATGAGAAACTCAACGAATATTTCGAGGAAAATCCCTCGGTTGCAAAAGGGATCGTCGAGAAGGCCGTGCTCGCTTCCCGGGCCCGTGAGGCTGCGAAGAAGGCCCGCGACATGACCCGCCGGAAAGGCGTTCTCGAAGGGGGAGGTCTGCCCGGGAAACTCGCCGATTGCCAGTCCAGGGACCCGACAGAATGCGAGATTTACCTGGTGGAGGGCGATTCCGCAGGTGGTTCAGCGAAGACAGGACGTGACCGACGGGTGCAGGCCATCTTGCCGCTTCGTGGCAAGATCCTGAACGTGGAACG
>JALRLQ010000274.1 GCA_023254365.1 Candidatus Poseidonia sp.
CGGAAACCACCAACTCCTCCTCTCGGCTCGAGAACCCGGAGCGACCCATCCCATGGACACGGTCACGGTCATGATCAAGGCCAAGGATTCCAACGAACCCGTGATCATTCTGGATGAAACCGAAGGTTCGGTGATGTCGGTCATCACCGAGAACACGATGATTCAAGCGGCCCTGGCCGTGTTGGTGCTCTTCGTGCTGATGGGAGCGTTGGTCATCCGTGGCCAAGCAAAGAGCGCTCGAGAGAACGAACGACGCGCCCGACGAGTTTCGGAATTCAGAGAGAGCCGCGGGATGACCGAACTCCCTCAACGCAGGATGATTCAACAACAACCGCCCGCACCCCGACAACGTCAATCGTCGGTGTTCGACGAATTCAGGAAACGCTAGGCGAGCCTTGCTGACCGATTCCCTCAAAGAGGGGAGGCGGCTGGCTCGGCATACCACACGCGGATATGGTGAAGTGGTTATCATCTGAGGTTTCCAACCTTATGTCGTGGGTTCGACTCCCGCTATCCGCACCACGCTCGTCAACGGAAGTCAGGGTTGTGCGCCCGCATGCTCGGGAAACATGAAAGGCTTGACCATGGGGTCATCCAACGGGACGAAGGAGGGTG
>JALRLQ010000275.1 GCA_023254365.1 Candidatus Poseidonia sp.
GTGCCGTGCACACACCAAGGCATCGTGAGCGTTGAACATGACGCACAGTCCCCATGTGCCACGCGCTTTGTTCAGGACCGCCGCCACGGCCTCCTCTGGGGTTCGACCCTCCTTGAGGCCGAGCGCCACGTGGTGCGCCAACACTTCGGAATCCGTTTCACTGGTGCATGTGATGCCCGCAGCGCTGAGTTGTGCCTTGAGCTGGCGGAAATTTTCGATGATGCCGTTGTGAACCAAGTGCACCTCACCGTCGAACGATGCGTGAGGGTGCGTGTTGGCTTCCGTCACACCGCCGTGCGTGGCCCATCGTGTGTGAGCGATGCCCTTGGTTGCCGGGTGGTTCGCTGGAAGGACCTTGTGCAGGTTACCCACCTTCCCCACGGTGCGAAAACGCACCACTTCGCCGTCCTCGGGGAGCGCGACACCCGTGGAATCGTAACCGCGGTACTCCAATCGGCGCAAACCTTCGACAAGGAGCGGAAGGGCCTGTTGATGACCGTGGTATGCAAAAATTCCACACATGTTGACCACCTAGAGAACGATTTCCGTGCTGCACACCGGGCAAGGCAACCTGCGCAGCATCAAATCCTTGACGCCGAAGGTGGCTTTGCATTG
>JALRLQ010000276.1 GCA_023254365.1 Candidatus Poseidonia sp.
CATTCTCCGTTGGCCCGCTGACGTTTCTTCTGCTTGAACAGCACCACCACCCACGGTGCATCGGTGAGGTGAGGCTTGACGGCGTCGGTTCCCAATGGCGCCAATACTTCCGACCAGGCTTCCGGCATGCGTTCTGTGTAGGTTTTCCGTTCCTCCGCTTCAGCCGCCGTTCTGATCTTTTGTTGAAGGTCTGCTTGTCGAATCGCTACCCATGTCCACGGCTGAAGATGCGCACCACTCGGGGCGGTTGAGCCCGATTGAATGGCGAGTTCGATCAGCCGACGGTCAACGTCACGGGAGGAAAAATGACGTGTGGTTCTGCGTTCGTTCAACCGTTCGTAGTTCTCCCGCGCAGCGTTCATCATGGTTGCAGGGTCAAGTTCGGTCCACTCAAGCGGAATGAAGTTTGACAGTGGGTCCATGAAGAGACGAACTTCTCAATCAGTCCATAAGTGCATGGCCCGGGGTCGCGCAACGGTCAAATCCATTCGAAGACATCGTTCAGCAGCCAGAGTGAAAACAAGACGGGAAGACCGTAAATGAGGAAATTGATCACCCAACGAAGCCACGGGCGTCGTCCAACATGACGTTCCACGACCTTTCC
>JALRLQ010000277.1 GCA_023254365.1 Candidatus Poseidonia sp.
CAGGCCAGCAGCCATCAGCCCAGCGCCCGCCCAACGGGCGGCGGGTGGCGTGGGTGTTACGGCGGGCTCCCATCCCCATCGAGCCGGCAATTGGTAAGGAAGGGCGGCACACCACGCACCCAGCACCGGTGCGCCCAGCACGCTGAGCGCGATCCGCGCAAGGTGGTAAGGGTCGGTGATGGCCATAGAAACAGTTGCGTGCATGGCGCCGGCGGGTGGCGTGTCGTCATAATACGTTGGTTTACCCTTTGGCCCGTTTGCTTGGCCCCACCTTTGCCCGTGTCAAAACAACCTTCGCGCTGGACTCCGTACCTTGCCATTGCCTCGGGCGTGGTGGCTGCCATGCACATTGGCAAGATGGCGCCCGCCATACCGGTGTTGCAGGCCACCCTTGACGTCACCTTGGTGCAAGCCGGTTTTTTGCTGTCGGCCATTTCATTTGCGGGCATGAGCGTGGGCATGCTGGTCGGTTTATTCGCAGACGGCATCGGTTTGAAGCGGTGTTTGATTTTGGGTCAATTGCTGCTGGCCCTCGCCGGCCTCGGTGGCGCCACTTCAAATAGTCCCGAAGCGTTGTTGGTTTGGCGGGGCATCGAAGGG
>JALRLQ010000278.1:0-340 GCA_023254365.1 Candidatus Poseidonia sp.
CCGGACAACACCTGCGTGCCCGACCACGTGGTCTGTGCCCGACCTTGCGCAGGCATCTCTTCCTCCGTTTCAGCGAGCGGGGAAGCACCGTCTGTGGGCAGCAAAAAAGGAGTGGTAAGCGGGAGAAAAAACAAGGCGAGGACACCCAAAACCATCCAAGCAGGTGATGGTTTGGACTCCATGATTCTGAACCTGTTGCAATCCCTCTTCAAAGGTTCCCTCCCGTGTGACGCCCCTCACCAACAGCAGGAAGCCATAAATCCCGACTTCCGTTGGGATTTTTGATGCCCGAAGCCTTCGTCTTGTTCAAAACAGAACCGACCCATGAGCGCGAGGTCTA
>JALRLQ010000278.1:350-597 GCA_023254365.1 Candidatus Poseidonia sp.
TTGACCTGCTCGTGCGCATCAGTTCACCCGATTCCAAGGAACTCTCGAACATGTTGATGAACACGTTCCGTCGCATCGAAGGCGTGAAAGAAACGCAGACATTGATCGCCGTGGAGGCCTGAGCATGGCGATTGGATTTGTATTGATGACCACCAAGCCCGGCCAAGAAGCCTTGGTGCGTAAAGCCCTCGAAAACATCGACTTGGTGACCAACCACTGGATGCTTTTCGGCGAATACGACCTCATC
>JALRLQ010000027.1 GCA_023254365.1 Candidatus Poseidonia sp.
GTGATGCCAATGCTCGGCTCCTTTCCGGTCTCACCAACGTCGCTGAACTGGAACGTCATCTCAACCAACGGGAGGTCAACCATGGCTCCGGTCTTGTCGGTGACGAAGACACGGACGTCCTCTTGTTCCTCCTCCACCGGTTTGGAAACAATGGCCTCTTCTCCAAAACATCCGGAGAGCGAGAGGGTCACGACCAACAACGACAGCGCCACGGCCTTTGCCTGCATGGCCCGTCGTGCTGCCTTGACAAAAAGGAACTTCCGATGGCCTCGTTTCCCTATTCGAGGACCGATTCGTAGATGCGTTCGTAGGCCACGGCGTTGTGCTCGTAGGTGTAGTGGTCAAGCACGCGTTGGCGACCTCGGACCATCTGTTCGGTTCGCTGCTCGGGGTTGGACAGGCAGTGATTCACCGCCCGTGCCAAATCTTCAGGGTCACCGCACGTGAACAGACCGCCGACGGTCTCGTCGATCATTTCGGTCAGCGGCGCTTGGTCGACGGTCACCACGGGCGTGCCGCTGGCGAGGGCCTCCAATGGGATGAGACCTTGACCCTCGTAATAGGATGGATAAACCACCAAGTCCGCTGAGCGGAAATGCAACGCCAGTTTGTCGAAACTCATTCCCGGTTGGATATGGACGGCGTGAGCAATACCCAAGCGCTTGGCTTGTCGCATCAAGGTCTTGCGCATGTGTCCTCGTCCAACGATCACCAACCGCGCTCCGGGGTGTTCTTTGAGGATGGAGGGCATGGCTTTGAGCAACGTTCGATGCCCTTTGCGAGCCACCAACCGCCCGACGGCGAGCAGGAGTGGGGTGGATGTCGTGGCCTCGCCGTTGAGGGCAGCCTCGTCAGCAGCTTCGTAGGCTTTGCGCACCGCTTCGTAGGCGAGTTGGTCTTCCTCATGGTCGTGGTCGACGGGTCGAAACACCTTGTGGTCAACGCCGTACAGCACCGTTTCGCATTCCCAATCTTCTGGAGGACGGTACCATCGCTCGAATTCATTCCGGGTGGACTCGGAAATCGCCACGCACATGGACGAACCTTCCAAGCCAGCCTGTTCGTATTTGGCATACCATCCACCGGTCAACAAGATGGCCAAGTCGTTGGGGTTCTTCCAGGTGGCTGCTTCCTTGTGCTGAGCAGCCAATTTCATCCCCTCGCGTTCACCAATCCAACTTCCGTTGAGGGCCGAAACGACGGGGGCGATGTTCTCCTCCACCCATCGGTATTCCTTGACGGTCCAACTGACCAACGGAAGCAGCGTGTGCACCACATCCACGTGTTTGACCTGATGCAAACGACGCAGTTCGGTCAGGGCGTGTTTTCCGTACGAGCGAGTAAAGGCCATGGGGGCCTTGAGCCAAGGTACGTGGAGCACGCTCACCCCCGGCTGTTGAGGCGTTGCTTGGGCATGTGTTCGCGTGATGACGGTGACGTCATGGCCACGCGCCGCCAAATGCCCTGCGAGGTGATAGACCACGGAGCCTATGCCGCCCCAGCGAGGAGGATATTCTCCCGACACCAAGGCGATGTGCATGCCACGGTCGAGGCCGTAATGGCATTTGAAGGTCATTGAAACAGGGCGTTGGGAACGGCCGTGCTTGAATGCGAACCTTTGAAGGGGCAACTTTGGCTCGCGGGGTCATGGGCGAAGTGCTTCCCGTTTCCGTCACGGTCATTCTTCCCACCCGCAACGAGGAGGAAGCCCTCGGTCCAACCATCGATGCCATCCCACGCGGTTGGTGCAAGGACCTTGAAATCATGATCGTTGATGGAAACTCCACCGACCGAACCCGAGAGATTGCACTAGAGAAGGGCATCCGTGTTCACCTGGAGCCCCGCAAGGGGTACGGCCGAGCCTATCGCAGCGGATTCGATGTGGCCAGCAACGACATCATCGTCACCATGGATGCCGATTGCACCTACCCTGCGGAATTGGTGCCGGATTTGGTCAAGCGCCTGATTGACGACGACCTCGATTTCATCACCTGCGATCGTCTTTCAAAGGCCGAAGACGGGTCGATGTCAGGCCTTCACGGCTTTGGGAACTGGGTCCTGTCGTTTACCGCCCGTGTGCTGTTTTGGTACGGTATCAAAGACTCACAAACGGGAATGTGGGTGTTCCGCAAATCCATTTTTGACAACGAAAAGATGCGCCCGACCAACGATGGTATGCCGCTGAGCGAGGAGATCAAAATCCTCGCACGACGTCATCTTGGAAAGAAGAAGGCCATCGAAATCTCGGTCCCGTACCGTCCTCGGGTCGGCGAAGCCGAAATTCACACCTGGGGCGACGGATGGAAGAATTTGAGGTTCCTCTTCGCTCGACGCTTTGGCCTTCACCGAACGCGCACGCCTTGGGGCAGTCTTGAGACCAACCCCGACTCCAGCAACAACACCTTGCCGGAGCAGCAAGGCTGAGTTCACAACAGGTCGTCGAGCTCTGCTTGGACTTCTTCGGTGCCGTCCATGATGTTGGATTCGAGCGAAGGAACGGTCTTGGTATCGATGGATTCTGGAGCAGGTGCACGGAACGCATCCCACGAAGTCAGCAGATCCAATTCCTCGACGGCTCGGCGTCGACGTTGAACCAACCATGCGACGAGGAGGGCTGCACCAATGAGTCCACCAACCGAGAGCCCGAGCATCATCGCACGGTTGTCGCTTTCACCCTCTTCTACCACGAGATTGCGGGAGACGAAATCGATGTTGGCGCTTTCACCGACACCGTCCCGAGCGATGACCTTCAGCAGGGGCCTGCCGGTCGATTCCGGGCGCCATTCGACCACACCTTCCCAAACGCCGTCACCGTCTTCATCGCTCAGGTTGACCTCCCACTGCTGAATGTAATGCGTGATGTTCACACGGACGTCCTGCGTGGTGCCGTCGGGGTCGCTCAGCGCGATGCTGACCGACAGGTAGGAGAGTTCATTCTCCACGAAGGTCTGTGAACTCAGGGTGAGCGAATCCCGGTCAAGTTCAGGAAGGCTGGACTGCATGGTGATGTTGAGGTGCTGTTCAACCCAATTTCCACGAGCATCTTCGATGTAGAGTGAAAGGTGGTATTCGCCGGGAAGCAACCCGGTGATGTTCTCCATTGAACGGGTGGACAACACCTCGGGGTAACTCAATTCGGCCGACCAACGCCGCCATTCTCGAACCACCAAGTCGTTGTCAGCATCGTAGGAGGCTTCCTCGAGCACCAACACGCCGCCGGCCTCGATGGACTGACGATTTTCAGGAGAGATGAGAACCATGACGGGGCCGGATTGGGTGATGGTGAGCGTGAAGGTCTCGTCGCGCGACATCCCTGTTTCGTCGGTGAGCGTGACCGTCATCAAATGGGTGCCTGCCAAGAGCGTGAAGTCGTGTTGAGCCATGGGGTCAACATCAACGAGCAAGGGCTCGTTTTCTTCGGAGGAACGGAGGGTGATGGTGAAGGCATCACCGTCGAAGTCCTCGCTTTCTGAAGCGTCCAACACCAACGTGGCCGATGACGGATGGGTCGAGTCATGGGTCGGACTGACCAGACCCAACACCGGTGCAGAAGCCGTCACCGTAACGTCTCGGGTGGCCACCACCGGGTCGTGAATGCCGTCGTCCACCGAGAGCGTAATGGTGTGGGTCCCTGCGCTCAAACGGGTCTCGAAGAGCAGCCAGTCTTGACCTTCCGGGGTCAAACGGCCGTCGATGTCGCTGGTCCAGGTGACCACCAAGTACTCGGTACCGGCTGAGGGCTCAAACGGTGCGCACACCCAATTGCCTTCGGTTGGGAAGGAACTGCAGGCTGCGTCGAAGTCACCCGAACCGTTGGCAGAGAACGAGATCAACTCGGCGCTCTCAAAGGTTTGAGAAAGCGGTGAGTCAATGACCGCACGCGGGACTGAATTGTCAACCGTGATGAGCACGGAGGTTGACTTCGACTGGTTGGCATGCTCAGCACGGTCATCGGTGACCTCCATGGTGATGGTGTGAACGCCGCGAGAGAGGTAGCCTTCCCACGACAGAGGCCCGACGCTCAACACGCCGTCAATCGATGAAGTGTAGGTCACGGTGAGCGCATCGCCTTCGGGGTCGCTCACGCCGCTTCCATTGAGCAGGACGATGGAGGCGCTGTCGTTGCCGGCACGCTCCACGGTGAACACCGGGTCGGGGATTTCGTTGTAGAGCATGACCGGTACGCTGTAGGTGGCGTTGTTGCCGACCTCATCCCAAGCCATGACGGTCATCGTAAACGAGGCGGGAGGGTCATCGTCAACGTGGTCGAAGGTGTAGGTGAGTTCCTCGGGACACCCCCACTGGTTGCCCCAACCGGTGCCCTGACGGTTGTATCCGCTGAACTTGATGAGGCAAGCAAAGTCATCGCCTTCGGGGTCGTATGTTCCAGTGGTGTTGATGGTCACGGTGCCCGTTTGCGGCATGATGAGTTCGCTCCACGGGTTGAGCGCAGGTTCGAAATCAACCACCAACACCGGGGCGAAGTTGACCAGTTCGATGGTTCGGGTTTCGGACACGCAGTGGCTTGGGTCGCAAATCTCCAACGTGATTTGATGAATGCCGTCGCTCAATGAAAACCCGGTATTGGGGTCGTTGACGACGAAGGAATCGGTTTGCGATGCAAACACACCGTCGATAGAGGACGACCAAGAATAGGTGAGGGTGTCGTTGTCCAAATCCCATGAATCCGAGGCGTTGAACTCGACTTCGGACTGGGACGGGTAGACGCTGCTGTCTTCGGGCGACGTCCACATCAGAAACGGCGCTTGGTTGTCGAGGGGAAGCAGGCACATCACAAGTTGGTCAGCATCGAGGGTGGTGCTGGAGGAGTTGAACACGCTGTCGTAACCGCAGGATGCATTCACCGTGTTGTAGGCGCTCGCCCCGGAAGCCGTCCAGCGTTGGCCGACGAAATCGGGGAGAAACACGTAGCCCAAATCGGATGTCATCATGACAACGTAGGGTTCAAAATCCGAGAAGGAGACGTTCACCACTGCGTTGGGGATTCCGTTGGAGTAGTTGTTCACCACCCAGACCATGACGTCCCAGGCCACGTCGATGAAGGCACCTGTGGCGATGGAGGCTGAAGGGAGAGAAACGTCCACCGGTTGGTGAAGGTGGAGCGAAGACGTGGCGTCAAGGGAAATCACGTGGGGGTTGGGGGAGGTGCCGACCTCGTCGGTGAAGCCCGACCAATTCACTGCACTGTTCTCCAACGAAACGGTTCCCGTACAGGCTGCTGAAACGGTGTTTCCTACACCGCCCAGCGCAGTGTGACCGACGAGTTGAGCACAACCTGTACCGGACAAGACGCTGTTGGAAAGGCTGGAGGGATGGTTGCCGTTGTTGTCTCCCCGCCAATACAAACCGGTGTGGTTCCCCGACATGGTCAGTTGGTCGACCACCGCACCGACACGCTCGAGAGAAACGGCTGGTTGGCCGGGACTTTCAGCTGTGATGTTGGCCGTTGAAATGTAGACCTGCCCGGACGAACCCGCAGGCAAGGTGTCGCTGTTGTCAATGTTCAACGCGGGCAGGGCCGGATTGTTGTCGTGCAAAGTCAGGTCGTCAAACCACAAATCAACGGAGTTCACAGCATAAACGCCAGCACCCGTGGACCCCGAAACATCACAGTGACGGCAACGCACATCTCCAGAAGCGGATTCAATGTCGTTGGCATCCTCAAAGTACAGACCCGCCTGATTTTTCGCCAACGGATTGCTGGTGGGTTCGCCACCGTTGTCCACCGCCGTGAGGTTCTCAAGAATCACGTAGCGGGCGTCGAGGATATGGGCGGCGGATTGACCGTTGTCGTTCAAGGACAAGCCGTTGATATGGACCGTCGCTCGATCGACGAGCAACCCCTGCTTGGTGTTGTTGTGCAAGGACCAATCGGAGCCTTGCATCGCTCCACCGGATGTTGAAGAGACGCCCGGACCGACCGAACCGCTGATTTCCAACCCCTCAAATCGAGGAGCAAAAAACGACGAGCGCACCGCCAAACCAGCCTCATGAGGCCCTTGGCCAGGGTCACCTGAATCGCGTATGGTCAGGTTTCGGAAGGTGGTCGTGCTGTCGACGAAGTAGAGACGAACACCAACGGTGGTGGAATCCGCAACCAAGGTGTCTTCAAACCACGCACCGGTGGCGTTGACCTCGATGGCTGCATAACCGATGTTGGCTGTTTTCGCCCCTGAACCACCGGTGCCAAGAACGGTGAGATTGGTGAAGTCAGCCGTTTCATAATTGGTGTAATTGGTGTGGTTGTTCTTGTCCACATAGACACCACGGTACATCGAATTGTTGATGAGCGCATTTCGAACGACACCCCGGGTGTAGCCACCATCGTCGATGTGCCGGATAACAATGCCCGTGTCCGAGGTGTCAATGGTGATGTTGGTCAGCAGCGGCTGGCTGTCCTCAACCCAAATGCCGGCGACCATGGACCACGACGACCCCGAGCAGTTGTCGACGGTGATGCCATCAAACAAGCCTCCCGAAGCGCCCCAAATGTTGACCGCCCGTGTCAAGATATCGCTGAACATCGCCCTCTTGACGATGGGCGTCGAGCCGGCCCCCACCGAGAGACCCAACCCATAGCGCCAGTCGCCTTGGAAGGCAAGATCGCGGCCAGCCTGATCGACGAACAAATCGGTAATACGCGGGGCGGCCGAGTTGAACAAATCCACCGCCACACGGTCGGGATTCACGACCGTCAGATTCTCTATCACGGGGTTCGAACCAAAGATGGTCACGCCGTAAATGGCGTCCTCGATGGTGAGGTTCTGAATCAACGACCCCCTTCCCGAAGAATTCACGTTGAATTGGATACCTTCGTGGTCGCCCAATCCACTGGCTTGCAACATCACGGGGCAGGACGTCGTGCCGAGCACCGTCAGTCGCCCCTCGACGACGATGCGTTCGTTGGACGGGAGTTGGACGACCGTGCACGCTTGGATGATGAGCTCGTCGGTGACGCTCACGGTGTAGGACCCCGACAGGACTTGGGTTCCCGACCATGTTGTTTGAGCCCTGCCTTGCGCCTCGGCGGCAGGTTGGGATGTAGGTAACTCCGCCGTTGTTGCCTCGTGGGGAAACAGGTGAAGGGTGAGGGGCATCAAAAACAAAGCAACGACCCACAAGGTGCGTGCCGTTGATGGAGCCCCTCCCTTCATCAATCTGAACCCTGTGCAATCCCTCTTCAAAGGTTCCCTCCCCTGTGACGGTGCTTCGTTGCCTTGAGGAAGCCATAAAACCCGATTTGGGGTGGGGAATCCATGCCTGACGCCTTTGTGTTGTTCAAGACCGAACCCACGCACGAACGCGATGTTTACATGGCCCTCTCCGACCACGAAGGCGTCGCTGAAGTGCATGCGCTCTATGGCGAATTTGACCTGCTGGTCCGCATCAGTTCACCAAGTTCAAAGGGACTCTCACAGATGCTCATGCAAACGTTTCGCCGGATTGACGGTGTCAAAGAAACACAGACCCTGATCGCTGTGGAGGGATGAGACGATGGCCATTGGATTCGTGCTGATGACAACGCTACCGGGCCAAGAAAGCATGGTTCGCAAGGCCCTTGAGAACATCGATTTGGTGACAGGCCACTGGATGCTGTTTGGAGAATACGACTTGATTGCCCGAGTCCAAGCCGACGAAGAATTCGCCTTAACGCGATGCATCGTCGAAGAAATTCGACAACTGCCCGGCATCAAAGACACGAAGACCCTCATCGGCGCTGAATTGTGAATCACAGCAGTCGATGCAGCCGACGAGCGACCGCTTTCGAAGCGTTGAGACAACCTGCTGCACGGAAGCAACGAGCCGATTCTCGGAGTGCCATCGCCGCACGGTCGGGCTGCAAGCGCCCTTGAAGGTACCACCAACGACCGGCATAACGTTGCACAGGAGCACCCGTCACCTCAAACGCGTCCGGAGCAGGTAAGTCGGCGACGACCTCGTTGGCATTTTGTGAGGTTTTGACAAGGTGTTCAGCGTATGTCAAGCCGATGACAGCTCGATGGAAGGGCGTTGGTTGTGCGTCCATCGCTTGATGAACGATCGCCTCCAAATCCTGCTGGGATGGAGCGGACGAAGTGCCCGCTGCATGAATGCTGGCTTTGGCCCTCAAGGCGAGCACCACCGGGTCGGTGGGGGAACTGATGGCTTCCAAACCCTCGACGAGGTCGGCCGCACGACCCTCATCATCTTCCGTGAGGGCGATGGTGTGCTGAATCATGCTCATGCTGACCATGATCGACGAACGCAGGGCTGCCTCTTCAGGAAGTGTCACCGCATCGAGCAGCGCATGAATCGCAGCAACATCAACCGGCTGTTCTTCATCGAACAATCGATCATCGATGCGTTGGACAGCCGCCCGAAGCAGCATCCGAGCGCGTTCGAGAGAGGCCGCTTGCTGGAGTTGACGGTCGAGGAGGCGTTGAGCCTCGTCCTCATCGCCAACCAACAGTGCGAGGTGATGACCGAGTTCATCCTTCATGGCCTCGGATTCGATGTGAGCGAGGTGATGACGGGCATGGTCGAGTTCGTGCCGCTGCAGGGCCACGCGACTCGCCCAGTAGTGGAGCCGTTCCTCATCGGGTCGCTCCTGGGTTGCTCGGTCGAACAGGACGGCGAGTGCCGAGCTTTCACTGGCCATCAAGCGGTCAAAGTGCCCGTCCATCATCGAGTCGACCTCTTCGGATTCCAGGGCCATGGCGTGGTAGAGCTTCAGGACGGCAAAGGCTGGATGCTCGGCATGCTGCTCCCAATGCGTCAGGGCATCCTCGTGCAGTTGACGAAGTTGCGTTTCGCTTAGCATCGTTCGACGAACGTTGCGAACCAAATGTTGCACCTCAAAGGCGCTGGAATTGGCTGACCAACGCAGAAGCGCACGGTCGTCAAGCGAGCCGACCCAATCCGTGCCGGGGGCGACATCGGCGGGCAGCGGGCGAGGGAACAAGACCATGGCGTCAAGAGCCGATTGTTCATCCTCGCCAAGTTCGCTGAGCATGGTCTCCTCCACGAACGCTTGGATATCTGCGCCTGCCTCGGGAAGCGGTGCGCCCTCCTGATAGAGATGGAGCGCCATCGGATGGCCGCCCAACGCCTTGGCGATGTCCAGTCGTGTGGCTTCTTCGAGATGCGCACCCAGGAGGTGGATGGCCTCCTTTGGTTCGAGGTTGCTCAAGCGCAAGAGCGGCCAATCAAAGCCTTCGACCAAGGGCAATCGACCGGCCACAACGAGGTGTTGGCCTCGTTCGTGGAGGGCGTTGAGGTAGGTCAACACTGTGTCAAAATGACGCGGGGAGAGCCGGTGTATGTCGTCAAGGACAAACAAGGTGTTCTCGCCCTGCTCGAGCGTCCAATCAACCATCGCTTCCTCATCGCTTGGGCGCCCGGAGAGGTTGGGAAACCACGCTGCAAGAACGCCTTCGGCGTCCGTGAATTCATCGGCATCGGCCCAATGAACGGCCTGATACTCGCTTTGGGCCATTGTGGCGAACACGCGCAGCATCGCTGTTTTGCCAATTCCCGAAAGCCCACCAACAACGGCTCGTCGGTGTTCGTTGAGCAGCCGCTTCAAATCGGACAAAGCCTCCTGGCGTCCGACCAAGGAGGGGCGTTCCGTCTCAGTTGTGAGGCCAGCAGAGGCGGCGGCTGGGTGTTCTTCCAACCAGGCACGGCCCTTCTCGGTAATGTGGTAGACTTGGCGACGGCGACTTCCTCCACCGATCACGTGAGCGATGCGAACGCTGATGTAGCCATCGTCCAACAATCCCGTGAGCGGCTGGTTGAGCCCCGAACGCACGACCCCCATCGCTTCCGATAGCCCGGGAAGCGAAACTTCTCTGGGAACATCCCATGCTTGTTCGAGGGCTTGGGGAAAGCCCCCCAAGTAACGAAGCAAGCGTTCTTGCGACCGGGTGAACATGGACTCTTCACACGAAAGGTGAGGCGCCTCCTTCATCAATCATCCCCACGCCCGTGCGGTTGAAATCGGTGGGGTGGCCTTTTGAGTCACGGCCTCCGTGCGCACGGTATGCCCGTGGACTTGGCTTCGGCCGACCTACCCAATGAACCGGGCGTCTATTTGTTCAAAACAAATCAGGGCCGGGTGCTGTATGTCGGGAAAGCCACCCGATTGAACGAACGCATTCGTTCCTATTTTTCCTCCAATCCGGACCGTCACATGATTCCCGAATTGGTGGCGAGAGCAGACGACATCGAATGCATCGTGACCCAGACACCTCAAGCGGCCTTGGTGCTCGAACGCCAACTCATCCGAGAGCACATGCCTCGCTTCAACTCGATGTTGAAGGACGGGAAATCCTTCCCCTACCTTGCGATGACCAACGATGAGTTCCCTCGCATCCTGTACACGAGGCATCCTCCAAAGTCAGCCGAACAATGGGGCCCGTTTCCCAATGCAGGAGCCGCCAAACAGGTGATGCAGTTGTTGCGCAGGCAGTTTGGCATTCGGGACTGCAAGGAATTGTTGCCGCAGGGATGCCTGTCCATGCACATCGGCCTGTGTGCGGGCCCGTGCATCAACGGTGACGGCTACGATGACCGCGTAAAAGCGGTACGACGGGTCCTCAACGGCGATGCTGCACCGTTGCTTGAGGAGTTGGTGGCCGACATGGAAGCAGCCTCTGAAGCCCAAGCCTACGAAGTGGCCGGTCAACACAGGGACATGATACGCGCCGTGCGAGCGACGACCAGCCAGCACGTGGTTTCAAGCAAAGTCTACCGGGATTGCGATGCCATCGGGTTTGCCGCTGAAGGCGACCTCGCTGCGCTGGTCGTGCTTCACGCCGACGAGGGGATGGTTCAGGGCCAGGAAGCATGGCCTGCGGTCCATCGTGGCGACATCGGCGAGACCGTCTCGATGTTCATCGCTGAACATTACACCCACCGAACACCTCCCCGACTCTTGCTTTCTCCGGTTCCCATTTTCGATGGCCTCCAAAGTTGGCTGGACGAGCGAAGGGGAAGTTCAGTGGAGGTTCGCACGCCTCAACGAGGTGATTTGGAAAGCCTCGCCACCTTGGCCCGACAAAACGCCGACATCCAACTGCAGCGCATGGCGAACAAATCGAGCGGTTCGCTCGAACAACGGGCTGCCGATGAAGGAGCGGAGGTGTTGGGCATGACCACCCTCGACCACATCGTGTGCTTTGACATGGCCCAACTCCAAGGTGACGAACGGGTCGGTGCCAGCGTCGTGATGCGAAACGGACGACCTTCGAAAGACGAATACCGAAAGTACGTCGTCAAAGGCGAGGCCATCGACGACCTTCGCATGATGAAAGAAGTCGTTGTGCGGTGGGCGAAACGTCAGGAAGAATGGCCGGATTTGCTGCTCATCGACGGCGGCGAGACCCATCTCAGCACCATCCGTCAGGCGCTTGAAGAACACGGATGGGCCGATCGCTTCCCGCTGGCCGCCCTCGCAAAACGGGAGGAGACGATTTTCAGGCACGAACAGGAGCCGGTGGTCTTGGACCGAAGCGGCCGTGTGCTCGTTCATGCAAGGGACGAAGCCCACCGATTCGTCAACACCTTCCATCGACGACGACGCAGTCGGTCTCGATTGGCCGACCCCCTGGAAGAGGTGGAGGGTTTGGGCGCCAAGAAACTCCAAACCTTGCTGCGCCATTTTGGTGGACGAAAGGGCATCGAACACGCCTCTGAGGCTGAACTAACGACGGTGCCCGGCATCGGTTCCGCATTAGCGGAGCGCATTTACCGAGCCCTGCATTAACGCGACAATTCATCGATGAACGCCATGTCTTCGATGGTTTCGCCGTGACGCAACGCCGGACTTGAGAAACCGGCGAGGTCGGCAAATTCACTGTCACCGATTTGTGCCTTGTTGATGCTGTTCTCGCGGTTGGCCATGGCCGCCTTCTTTTTCTTCTTCTTGCGACGACGGCGTCGAATGAACAGCACCAAGAGAATGAGCACAATGGTTGGATAGACCCAGAACTGAATGAGGAAATACAGCCAACCCACCTGAATTCGGTAGGTGATTTCGTCAGAAAATTCACCGGGAGGAACGACATAGGTCACGGTTTGGCGGCCGCCGTCCTCGGTCAGAATCAAATTTCCAGAACTTGAGGAGGCATCGACCAGTTGAATGCCGCGTGGCAGGGTGAATTGAATCGGCCCCGTGTAGGCGAGCCCGTTCTCCTCGAGGAGCGTGGTGTTGACCGTTCCGGTTTCTACGGTGATGGTTTCCTGATTGGTTGGGGGATAGGAAAGACCGCTGCCGCTGACATAGGAGGCCCGCAAACCGTTGGTGAATGCATTGGAAGCCATCATCAGCGGTTGATGGAAGATCGATTGAAGGCTGCTGGTGACCACGCTGAGTTGAAGTTCGGAAGGGTCGCTGTTGGCCATCTCAGACCAACCCATCCCGGTACCGATGGTGAAGGTCACCTCGGGGATCGAAAGCGAGAGGATGATCGGTTCATCGTCACTGACCACATCATCGGGTGCATCAATGCCGGAAATGGAGGTTCGAATCTCAAACGAAGAGAGGTCCATGGCCGCAACGTTGCCGTCTTCTTCTGCAAGGGTGCCGGCCTGATGGATGAGGTCGGTCACTGAAGTCCCGATCAATTCCGTGAAGTCCTTCAGCCCTTGCCGAGTCGCCGTCAATTCGATGGGTTCATCGCAAATTTGCATATCGTACTCGCTTGGATCACACAGTGAAACTTCTCCCGAACTCAGTGGGTCACTCATTCGACTCGACAAATCGATAACGAGGCGCACCAAATCGGACGGAATGGCCTCCATCGTAACCTTGGTGTCGCCTTGTTGAGGGATGTCATCGGTAGGGATGCCAATGCGGTAAACGCTCAGTTCTGCATCCAACGACAGCGTGAAGGACATGGACGCACTCCATTCGTTGAAGTTGATGGATGAAAGGTCGAAGGTCACGTCGGAATACACGCAAGAACTCTGATTGGCGAAACAAATCACTTGGTCGTCATCGTCTTTGATTTCGTGCTCCCAATTGTACGGATTGGTACCGGTAAACGAAATATCGGTAGCTTGTGTCCCCTCAACGGTTTTCTGAAGCACGATCTTTGACGTGCCGTCAATGGTGGTCACCCAGGACGGCATGATGATTTCCACGGTCAATTCGGAAGGAGGCAAGTTCGACGGGATAATGGTGTCCAGATAACTCGAATCAAGCACGGTTTCCAACGCAATGCCCGAATTCATCAAACGCTCAAGGTCACTGGTTTGGACGCCATCGAGGAAGTCATCGATCATCTCGTTGGTGTTGTAGGCTTTGAGAATGTCAATCAAACTCATCGAGAAAGGTTGACTGGTGGTTTGCAAGTAGATGGGGTAGGTCGCACTCATCGCTTCGGTGCCTTCCAAACAGTAGTGCAGCACCTGTCCTGCCGCAACGGGCTCGGTGCATCCCGTGCTGTGGGTGTAATTCAGACCGCCCGGCGTTTCGAACATCCCCGTGCCGTCGGTTTGGGCAACCCACTGCAAATCGCTCATGGTGATTTCTCCAACACCGGCAACGGTGTCGCCGAGACCGGAAACGATGTCCCCGACCGGAAACTGGTCCGTGAATTGCGTCAGGTCAACGATGCCGTTGTGGTAAGCCAACCGAACACCATCCGAGGTAATGACCGGAATCGTGGCCATCGAAGACACATCGAACATGTTGATGCCCCAGTCGTTGAGCGTGTCTGCATCGAGGTAGTGCAAGCCGGCAACAAAGTCAACGGTTGCAGCGTATTCATCGCTCAAATCCAACACGAGGTTGATGTCAAGGGCCTTGGTTCCCTCTTCAATCCAAACAGTCGGCGTAGCCGATGAGTTGCGATGGCCCATGCGTAGGTCAACCGCCTGCACCAAATCTGCGTCGGTTTCAAGCGCATTGAGGTGGTCCATGGACCACTCTGCTGCCATGAAACTTGGCGGCCCTGCACGAGCAGCAAGGGTTCCACTGGCATCGACGCCCAACACCGTGGAGTACGAAGGGGGGTTGATAACAAACTCCGCTTTGTGCCCAGGTTGTGTCGTCAAGTCAAACGTGGTGTTGATCTCCGCACCCATGGTCAACAGGCCGCGGTAGGTGCGTTCAAGGTCAAGGTCGGATGTTCCAACGAGGTTGAAATTGCTCGCCAGCAACTCCACGGAAGCCGTGGCGGTAAAACAGACGGGCGGCTCGAAGACGTTGTCCTGACTGGCCCCTTCCGCTAGCGCATCCGTGGTGTCGTCGGTGGAACAGGCTACGGTCTGTCCGCCGCTGGTGAAACTGTTGGTGTAATCCGTGGAAAGGCTGGTCACGGTTCCAAATCCGGATTCCAAGGCGGATTGAATGGCGTCGTTGACTTCGGATTTGAGTTTTTGACCTACCGTTGGGGAACCAGGACCGGCGGTTTCTTGGTTGAAGGTGTGACGAATCAAGTCGGCAGGAGCGCCGTCGTTAGCGTCCAGGCCATCGGTTTGCTCCAATGTATCCCCGACGATGGTTCCCGAACCCAAACCAAGCGAGTCTCGCTCGAACTCCCGAACGGCCCACGTCAATTGCAAGTCGATGCTGGAGGTGGACACCAAATCAAACACATAACTGCCCTCAACCCAGTCTTGTCGGTTGGGGGTCATGTCGTCGGCGTGGTCGTATTCATCGCACGTTCCCCCCGTGCTGCTGCACGACTGCATACCTGCTGCACTGGCCACGGGTGCCATGAACTGCAACGCAAACAAACTTACGAGGAGCAAAGGAAGGGTTGGTGACGCTGCTGTGGGGCGGCCGCGGGACGACATCAGTTCTTGCTGGGGTCGGGAACTTGAAAGGAGTTCCCCTCATCGTCCCATCATGGACAACCCCTCTCCAACGGCGTTGTTCGTGGTTGTCAACCGCCGAGATGGAGCGATCTTGCATGCTGAATTGAAGGCGAAGGGATGGCTGAACGCCGAGGTGGAACCAATGGAGGTGGGCGAGGATTCCATCGGTTTTCCACTTCTCGTCAAAGACGATTCCACCCACGAGCACGTGCTCGACCAACTCACGGTGAGCGCGCGCTTCCAGCGAGGAGAGGCTTCGCCGAGGTCGCCGGTCGACCCTCACCGCCGATTGCATGAAGCCATCCTGTCATGGATGAACGAACACGGCGTGGATGAGCCTGAAGTGTTGGGCTCGGTCCCTTCCAAATGGGAACGATTGGGTGAGTTGATCTTGCTTCCTTTTGAGACGATGAGCCTGCCTGTTTGGCAGCGCCTGAGAGGGCACGCCTCGGCCGGCCACCTTTGGCATGCCATGGCCGAAGCCCTCAAAGTCACTGCGTTGGGGATTCAAGCACCGGTGGCAAACGATGCGTTTCGCTCCTCTCAAGCAGAACTGTTGCTGGGCGAGGCCACCGTCCGTTTTCTTGACCACGGCATCACCTACACCTTTGACGCCACCAAGGTGATGTTTTCATCGGGCAACATCACCGAACGCAGGCGTATCGGTCGCATTGACATGCGAGGAGAAACGGTCATCGACGCCTACGCTGGGGTCGGCTACTACACCTTCCCGATGCTGGTCCACGCCGGGGCAACCCATGTCCATGCCTGCGAACACAACCCTGCCTCCATCGCTGGCCTCAACGCCGGAGCAGAAGCCAACGGCGTGTCCAACCGCCTCACGGTTCATGAGGGCGATAACGCCGCGGTGTTGCCGAGGTTGGCGGGCACCGCCGACCGTTGTCACCTCGGTCTGCTTCCCTCATCTGAACCGGTATGGGAGGCATGCTTGCTGGCCCTCAAGCCCACCGGTGGCACACTGCACGTTCACATGAACGTCGAGGAAGAACGCATTGATTCGTGGTGCAACACCACGGTCGAGCGATTTCAAGCCATGGCTGACGGGCACGGCTTGGATGTCGTCGTCTCTGCAGAGCATCTCGAGAAGGTGAAATGGTTCGCGCCCAGAGTTCGCCACGTGGTGCTCGACGTGAAGGTTACACCGACCCGTCATCAGGGCCCGTGACCATCTCGGCTTCCATGATCATCTCGGCTTCAAGCGGCGCCTCGTCCTGGGCAAGGTCGAGCTTGTCCGATGCACTGGATTCCAATCTGGATGAATACACCGCCATGGTGATGGCGCTACCGATCAACACGAGCACCAGCGGAACGCCGATGACCAAAGCCATGTCTTCAAGGAAGGTCGAACCGCTTTGGGATTCAACAGCGGGGTTTCGAATGGTTCCGTCTGGGTCGGCCACACCGATCATCCTCATCGACAGAATCTGCGCCTGGTATATCGGTCGTCCTGCCGAAGAAGCCGGGTTCTGAATTTCTTCAAGCCCCGTCAAATCGTCGGTGGTCGGCGTGAGAGCGATGGCCCGAATGTGGGTCATGCCGTCGCGCACGATGCCAAAGGTGGCGTAGCCTTCATCGTCTCTGTTTTCGGGGTCGAGACCGTGTGCCTCCGTCTCGGCAATGTACCACTGCGAGTCGGCTGAATCCGGGTCAGCGCTTCGGGCCATGCCGATGGCCCCGTCGACATGGGACAGGTTTTCGTTGTGCTCGAGGGGAATCGTTTCGCCCGTGCCGCCGCTACCACATTGCGGGCTGGTGGCGGGGTACACCCCGAGTTCACGGCAGGTGGGGTCGCCGGACTGGGTCACGAAATCATCGATGACACGGTGGAAGAAGACGCCGTCGTAGAGGCCCGATTCCACATGAGCGATCATGTTGTCCGTGGTGATGGGCGCCCATTGTTCGAACAATTCGATGACAATGGTTCCTTCAACGCGCCCGGTCAGGTGACCTTCACGGTAGGACACGTTCATCTCGATGACGGCGTTGCCGGTGTAGGACGACATCATTTGAGGACGGGATTCATTCACCACGGGTCGGTCGGTCCACGCTTCCGGATCCAAGCCAACGCTGCGCCATGCCGGTGCTTCGTCTTGAGCGCCCGATGAAAGGGGCGCAAGGAATGGAAGGATGAAGAGGAAAATCAGCACCACCACGGCACGGTGCTGACGACCCATGGTTCGGGATGGGGCCCTCCTCCATGAAAACTGCGGCTTTCGCATCAAGAAAACCCCAACACCAAAAAGGGGAGAGGCGAGGTCGTGTCATGGACGAGGATTCCACCTTCATGCCCGACTTGACGCTTGGCTACGGACTGTTTCTGATCATATGGGGCGTGGCCGTCTCCGTGCTTTCTTCATCAGAATCCATCACCTCCTACTTCCCAAGCTTCCTTGGTGTCCCTCTCGCTCTTTCGGGATGGATGGCAAAATCAAACCCCGAGAAGCGAAAACTCTGGATGCACATCGCCGTCACGTTCGGCTTGCTGTGTGCACTTGGCGGCACCCGATTTTTCATGGTCATGGGCGACGGTCTCGACTACGCAAGCGGCTCCATGCTCATGCTCTTCCTGACGGGTTCAGCCTACACTGCCCTCTGCGTTCGCTCGTTCATTCAGGCTCGCAAAGCAGGACAATGAAGCGTCAGCCTCATCACGGTGAGAGCCTTCGTTAAGCCATGGCCGAGTCCGTACCGCCTGCAGAAGCAGAGGTCAAAGGCTCCGAAAGCCACGCACAGCGCCAACTCAACCTCTCGGCGGGCGCCACCATCGCCATCTCCATCGTTTTCCTTCTGCTCGCCATGACCGTTGGTCCCTCTGCGACGAAGGCCATGGACAACGCCTCTTCGTTCAGCGGCGAATGGTGGGACACGCCGCTGCACCTTCGCCACACCATGGACCTGCCCATGGACACGATGCGGGCGCAACTTCCCGTCAACGGAACATACGAGGTCCTTCCCTACGAGGAGCATTTTGTTGAAGTTGAACTCCCACCGAGCGAACAGGATGCAGGTTTCCCCGGCCCTGCTCTCATGCACGTGGCCCTGTGGTTGCCCGATGTGCCGGAGGGCACGAAAATTCCCGTCATCATGACCATTCATCCCTACTACGACTTTGGCGGAGAGGGCATCGCTGGGGACGATTCGTCGCCCAACACCGTTCCCGACGGCGGCGTGGGCAAGTGGGTCTACGACACCTTCGTGCCCCACGGCTACGCGTTGGCCCAAGCCTCCACGTTCGGCTCAGGCCAATCCACCCACTGCCAAGACGTCAAAGGCTTGGGCGAGCAAATCGGCATTCAAGCCGTGGTCGATTGGCTCGGAGAACAAGACTGGTCCAACGGCAATGTCGGCTTGATGGGCAAGTCCTATGCCGGTACCACCAATTGGGAAGCAGCCCAACAACCCTCACCATACCTGAAAACCATCGTGCCCATTTCCGGCTCGATTGGCGTCCAAGAAATGTTCTATCGAAACGGCTCCTCAGAGAGCAGAGCCATGCTGTATGACGCGCTCTACGAAGGCGCCACCGCCGATGCTGGCACCGACGACATGCGCATGTGCACCGACGACATCATCGGTCCACTCAACCCCCTCACCACGTGGGTTGCGGCTGAAGCCGGCGGCGCAGAATGGAACGATTACTGGGACGAACGACGTCATCTGCCAGACGTGCTGGCCAACTACAAAGGAAGCGTGTACTTGGTGTGGGGACTTCAGGATTGGAACGTTGACCCCTACCACGCCTTCCCGACCTATCAGCTGATGCGAGACGCCGGCATCAACGCCCGAGCCATCGCAGGCCAGTGGGCGCACAACTACCCCGACCAACCCGACCGACACAGCGAGATGGGCAGCGGATACGGGGCAGAAGCCTACCCCAACATGAGCCGGATGGATTGGGCCGTGGAACTGTATGGGTGGTTCAACTACTACCTCAAGGACATCGGTGAAGAGCCCGAACCCATGGTCCAGATCCAAACGCACAACGGCAAATGGCACGTCGAAGAAACCTGGCCTCCCGAAGACATGTCGTGGTGGCCGGTCACGCTTGACGAGGTGGAGGGCGTGGGCGGTACGGTCAACGCCAACAACCAGCGCACGTTCACGCTACCACCGCTTGAAGAAGACACGCACATCTCCGGGATGCCCACCCTTCACCTCTCGGTGAACACCTTGGCGTGTCAGGGCGGTCAAGTGTTCGCCACGATGTACGCTGATGGCCTGCGTGTGGGTCACGCCACCATGGACGTCCGCTACCGGGACGGGGGGTACGAAGCACAACCTGCGCTACCCTTCTCATCCTACACCATGCTGATGGAATTCAATCCGATGGACGTCGACCTTGACGCCGGCGCCATCATCGAAGTGGTGCTGACCGAATCCGGCGAGGACTACCTCCCCAGCCCGTGTGCGGCCGTGGGCATGAACGTCAACATCGACGAATCGTCCACGTTGAGCCTGCCGCTGATCGACCGTCCCGATAACGATGACCGCTGGTTCCTCGCCCCGCCGTGGTGGGAACAGCAACCCATCCCGTCCTGAGGCGATATGGATGCGCGTGTTGGCCTTTGAGGACCATTACGACATCGAAGCCATGCTCGTTGCGGGTGGCATCAAGACGGAAGGATGGGTTATCGAACAGCGTTGGAATTCCAGCGACGCCCTCGAGCACGTT
>JALRLQ010000279.1:0-303 GCA_023254365.1 Candidatus Poseidonia sp.
GGTCGGGAATGATTTCGTACAGCAAATGAACTTCCAAGTCGTCGCCGTCGAACGGTTCGGGCAGTGTGAGTTGAGCCGTTCCTTGTCGCTGATCTCCAAGGAGATGGATGTCACGAACAATGTGCGGATAGGTGCCCAACCCGTTGGTTCCTTCTTCAAAATCTGCGGCTGATTCCACGATAAACACAGCCACGCTGAGGGTGGCATTCTCCAAGTGACGGTCATCAATTGCAAGCAACCATTCCACGCTACCAGAGCCGTTGAGCGGCGTCCAAACGAACGTTGAGTTACCTTCTCCCAGCC
>JALRLQ010000279.1:313-594 GCA_023254365.1 Candidatus Poseidonia sp.
TGTCCCATCGTCGGCTTTGGAACCGATCTTCTTCATGGTCCCGTTGAAGACCACGGCAGGCGGGGAGCTGGCACCGTATCGGTCACGCCATCGTTGGTCGAGAACCTCGGTTCCAAACCATTTTTATTGTCATCATATCATCCCACTCATGGCAGATGCAGATAGTGCAAAACTATTGGAGCAGCACGAAAACCATGTTTGGGCCGGCATCAGAGAAGCCCGCAAAATGATGACCGAGATCGAAAAGTTCAAAAGTGCAAACCAAGAAGATTGGTTGGAAC
>JALRLQ010000280.1 GCA_023254365.1 Candidatus Poseidonia sp.
ATACTGTGGCGCATTCTTCCTGAAACAAAAGGGAAGTCACTCGAGCAAATCGAAAACGAATTCGTTGGGTAAGGGCTCGAAAAGAATCCATCTCAACGATCATTCAGGGTTTTCACTCCGTCAAAGCTGACGATTGAGGATGTTCTCATAGAGCTCCTGGTGGCCGCTTCGCTGTGCAGGTTCGCCGAAGGATATCGCATGGGCGTGCAACTCACTGAGAGAAAGCTCTCCTCGCTCGAAGGCAGCTCCTTTACCCGCGTCGAACGAGGCATAGCGCTCCGAGCGCATCGCTTCCAGCGGCGAAGACTGAAGCACGCTGTCGGCGGCAATCAACCCCCTTGCAAACAGGTCCATACCACCGACGTGTGCATGAAACAGATCTACCGGGTCTGTCGAATTTCGACGCACCTTGGCATCGAAGTTCACGCCTCCCCCTTGAAGGCCCCCGGACCTGAGGAGTACCAGCATGGCCTCGGTGATTTCATACAGGTTGTTCGGGAATTGATCGGTATCCCACCCATTCTGATTGTCTCCGCGATTGGCATCAATGGACCCCAACATGCCTGCGTTGGACGCAACTTGT
>JALRLQ010000281.1 GCA_023254365.1 Candidatus Poseidonia sp.
TGGGGGCCATGGAGGCCACCATCTCCTTGGTGATCGCGCCCTTGGCGGACAGGCCCAGCACCACGTCGGCGCCGACCATGGCCTCCGCCAGGGTGCGCAGCGGCGTGTCGGTCGCGTGGGCGGCCTTCCACTGGTCCATCTCGGCTCGGCCCTTGTAGACCACGCCGTCGCGATCGACGATCACGGTGTTCTCGGCCCGCACGCCCATGGCCTTCATCAGGGCGATGGAGGACAGGCCCGCCGCGCCGGCGCCGGCCAGCACCACCTTCACCTCGTCCAGCCGCTTGCCGGCGATGTGGACGGCGTTGATCAGGCCGGCGGTCGAGATGATGGCCGTGCCGTGCTGGTCGTCATGGAAGACGGGGATGTCCAGCAGGTCCTGCAGCTCGCTCTCGATGACGAAGCATTCCGGGGACTTGATGTCCTCCAGGTTGATGCCGCCCCATGTATCGCCGATGTTCTTGACCACGGTGATGAACTCGTCGGGGTCGGTGGTCTTCACCTCAACGTCGAAGCTGTCCACGTCGGCGAAACGTTTGAACAGCACCGACTTGCCTTCCATCACCGGCTT
>JALRLQ010000282.1 GCA_023254365.1 Candidatus Poseidonia sp.
CAAAGGTCTCCATCAGGGTCACGTCGTAGCCGTCAAAGGCCACGGAGTCGCTCCATACTTCCACACCGTCAGCATCGTGTAGAACGGCGTCCATGGTGATGTCGTAATAGTCCCCGTCCCAGTACCCGGCGTTGGCGTAGATTTCGCCTTCGTTGTTGTCAAACCAGAGGTCCATTGAGTTGATTTGCGGACCGTTCCAACCCGTCTCGCACATGTCCATGTCAATAAGGAAGTTGCCCATGGCGTCGTGGAGTTCGGCACCGATGCATTGCTCGTAGGCACCGTAGCCCATCGAAGTCGACAAGGGGATGCCGGTGTTGACGTACATGCTGTCTCCAGGCGAGTAGTACACATCGCACGACCAATCCGAACACACCATGATGTCGTCGGCGTTCATGACCATGTTGTTTTCATCGTCGTACATCCAAACGCTGAGCATCATGTAGAGCGCACTGCCTTCATCGGCGCCGTCGCTGCAGTCGTCCGTGCCGTCGTTCACGGCCTCAAACGAGATCGTGGCGTCATCGGCATCGCAGTAGAAGTCGGTGGGGTTGGTGGC
>JALRLQ010000283.1:0-263 GCA_023254365.1 Candidatus Poseidonia sp.
TGTGAGACAAGGAATGCCTAGGGCGGTTGTTTCTTCTTGAAGTCCTCCCGAATCTGTGAGAACCAGCTTTGACTCTGCCATTAGTGCAACGAAGTCAAGATATCCAGCAGGACCGGTGAGCACAATGTTTGGAATGGATTCCAAACGTTCAGTTAATCCAAATTGTTCAGCTCGATTCTTGGTACGCGGATGAAGTGGGAAGACGAGTGGGATTTCATTTCCGATTTGTTCAAGCGCATCGAGGATTCGAGAGAATGCTTCCT
>JALRLQ010000283.1:273-558 GCA_023254365.1 Candidatus Poseidonia sp.
GTGTAGTGTCAATACGCCGTAGTTTCCTTTTTCGATGCTGAGGTCAGAATGGATCGTACTTTCTTTCGCTCGCTCGAGATTGTTGAACAGGGAATCGATCATGACGTTTCCTACTCGTTTGATTCGTTCTTCTGCAACGCCTTCTTTTCGGAGATTTTCATCTCCATCTGGAGAAGGGGTAAGGAGGTAGTCGGCGATTGCGTCGGTGATGAGACGATTGATTTCTTCAGGCATTTCTCGATCGAATGAACGTAGTCCTGCTTCAACGTGTGCGCAAGGGATCCA
>JALRLQ010000284.1 GCA_023254365.1 Candidatus Poseidonia sp.
AGGGCGAGGACGCCGAACTACTCAGCGACGTTCAGGATCGCGAGCGCCAAATCGATGCTCGACGCTTTTTGATTGAGCGCCAAGTCGCGGCCGCATTGAAAAATCCGACCGTTGAGAAAAAACTCAAACTCAATCGCTTCACGGCGGTGGAGCACGCCAACATTGCCCGGGTTCTCGAACGGATGGGCGACCATGCATCGCGATTAGCGTCCCTCGTGTGCGAACATTCGCATTTGGTTCAATCCAACACGGCGGTCTTGCCCTTGAAGGCCATTCCAATATGGTCCCAGGCCCTCAAGACCTTGGTTCACAACATGTACACCAAAGACGTCAACATCATCCACGAAGCGAAAAGAACCCTCGTCGCTCTCATCACGGAGATTGAAGAATCAGAAAGCGCATTGTGGACTGGGCGAAAATCTTCCGAACGTTTGTTTTCAGAGTTTCAAATTTCGGAATCAATTCGACGAATCTGCGCTTACGGCATCAATTTCGCTGAAGCCCTGCTCAACATGCTGATGCATGAGCGGTTGGAAACTGTTTGAGGTGAGATAT
>JALRLQ010000285.1 GCA_023254365.1 Candidatus Poseidonia sp.
CACTGGCCGGTGTCGAGCGCTTGTGGGTGGTTCATGAAGACGGTACCACCTTCCTCTCCCTTGACCGCCCCGCAGCGGTCCAATAGGTGACTCAACGACCCATCACGGCCCGGTGAACGAGGGATTGCACCTCGCGCATTCGGCTCTTGGCGCCAAGTTCCCTGAACACCTTGAGCGCACGTTGCAGGTATTCCATCCGGTCTTGCCGGTCGGGCGCCATGCCTCCAAGACGAGCCAGCAGATCTCCGATTTGCATGCGAAGGTCGTTGCCTTCAGCCAACACCAGCGCTTGTCCGTAGTGGACCTCACCAAGCAGCATCTTGATCTCAACCAGCGCCTGCACATCGCCGGCTTCGTTCATGGCATCCAATGCCTCAGAATAATGGAACAGCGCCAGTTCAGATTGGTCCACCTTCGCATAGTACCGCCCCAATACGGCCTGGGCTCGTGCGTGCAAGGCCGAATCCTCAAGTTCGGACGTTCGTTCGTGGCACGCCATGGCATGCTGACGCGCCCGGTCAACTTCCCCGAGATCAATCAGGGCTCGTGCC
>JALRLQ010000286.1 GCA_023254365.1 Candidatus Poseidonia sp.
AGTTCCCAAACATTGGTCAATTCGTGGACCAATTTTGATTTCCCGATTCGGGGCATTGTTGAGCACAACGGCGAAACGCTGTTCGCCACCGAAGACGGTATCGCCCGCTACAACGAATCCACCAACACATGGAACACCAAGTGGGAAGCAGGAAACGGTCTGCCGAGCAACGCCGGGGACCGGTTCTACGAAATGTGGACGGACGGCACACACCTGGTCTTGGGTGGTGCTGATATCGGGAATTTCGGCCAGTTTGAAGAAGGCATCATCTCGCATCGCAACGGTGCCGGCGCATGGACGTCCTACCCTGCGGATTCCTACAGCAACATCCCCGACGGTTATCCGATTTCCATGGAAATGTGCGGCGGTATGCTCAACATCGCCATGTACAACAACAACGGCGGCATCGCTCGAATTGATTTGCAAAACGCCACGGTGAACGGAGGCTTTGACCGCAGTCAACTCGACGGGGTCGCCCCTGCCTCCGTCACATGCGACAACCAAGACACGCTTTACATCGGATACTACAACGACAACCAACCCATC
>JALRLQ010000287.1 GCA_023254365.1 Candidatus Poseidonia sp.
ATCTTATATTACCATGGTATTGCCCCGTTCGACCTCCTCCTCTTTTGTTTTTGGGGCTTTGTTCCTCACTGCTCTTTTCGGCCATACCATCGCGACAACTGAGTATGTTTGCAACAACGGCGAGTATTGTACCCTTTCTTCTAATGGCGGTGTTTGTAGCCCAATTGGACAAGGCCTACCCGTTGGAAATACGTTCATGCCTACAGTTATGGGAGAAGGTGCTTCAACGACTGTGCCTTACAACTGCATTGGTATCGATGACAGCGATTTGGTGAGCGGCGGAGGTAGCTGCCAGATGAGTTGTCCTGACAGTTGTAAAGTCACCCCAGACGTGACGAATCCATGTGGCAGCGCGGGTGACAATCCTGCAAGCTTGCGTGCTCTTAGCACTATCATCGCGACATTTCTTGCAGCAACTGCAGTAGCCATGACTTACTAAGTTGTCCGAATCCTGTAAGCATGGTGATCTTGGCCTATATCACTGTTGCTGCATGCGTTTTGGCGAAGCAGCATGAATCAAATCAAAAGTAGAACTTTACGAT
>JALRLQ010000288.1 GCA_023254365.1 Candidatus Poseidonia sp.
GGTCCAAGAAAAATCTCTGACATTTTGGAGAGTTACGTTAGTGTTCTCAATTTCTGCAATCGCTGTTTCTTTGTTGTCATTCACCCAAGGCCTGTCATTTGAAGGCCGTAAGTTAAGGTATTTCCACACCAATTTGTATGAAAAGAGCACAAAAATGAGGGCGTTTCTTGTTTTAGGTATCAAAAGGAGAACAACAAATAGAGCACCGAGCAACATCGGCATACTTGGTTCAACCATGCGTATGCATGAAGTTCGTCCTATATTGATGGCGCGGCAGGGGAGATTCGAACTCCCGAGGTGAGACACCACCGGATTAGCAATCCGGCGCAATGGCCAGGCTATGCGACTGCCGCTTGACCTGCGCCACCCGTGAACTTCTCATGAACGTGACGGTCAGCCGGTGTTCAGCAACGAGGTGCCGTCAAGCGTTCAGGGGCCCCAACGGGCCCAACCAAGCTGGGGGCAATGCAACGATGAGGACCAAGGCGAGGAACATCCAACCAAGGTAGAACAAACTGCGGAGAAACGACTGTGCTGCCTT
>JALRLQ010000028.1 GCA_023254365.1 Candidatus Poseidonia sp.
CCTTGACGGTATCTTACGACTTAGAACATGAGGCCAATATCTCCCTCTGGTTGCTCTTGCCGATGACGGAATCGGCCGGCGAATTGCATACAATCGCTATATCAAGCCACCATGAAGGCGAAGGAGATGATGCCAATCCGGCAGACAACGCTGTTGAATTTGTTGCCACGACCGGAGCCGTGCGCCTTCCATCGGTGGCCTTGACGGACCAAAGTACCTCCACGATGGCAGGTGAATCGATGTTCGCTGAAGCGGTTGTCACCAATGCAGGAAACGCCTTCGAAAACCGACTGTCCGTCACTGCCAGCGTTTCATCATCGCCTCCTGTGGCCGGACTCATCGCCTTTTTCACCGTTGATGGTGGTGACAAGACAGTTGGTGCGCCTGCAACTCTTGCCGTCCCTCCCGGTGGTGTTCAAGCGCTCAGACTCGAGGTCTTGATTCCAGATGATGCTCCCCTCAACACACGCTTTGTCCTCCGGTTTGACTTCGATGGAGCCGTTGACGAAAACGGTCTACCGATGGAAATGATGGTGGAAGCCATGGTGCTGTTGGACCAACGAAGAAGCATGGAAGTTGATGTTGCGCGAGCCACCAACGATACCGTGGCCTACGGAACGACTGCTCGTGTTTGGGTGAACCACTCATCCACGTCGACCATGGCAGAGTCATACACATTAAGAGCCCAAGGTGAAGATGGGTGGCAACTCACCTGCGACAAACGTCTTCTCAACGAAACAGGTTCAACGTACGAGTTGCCCCCGGGCCATATCACTCCACAATTCAAACAACATTCATGCGAGGTTCTCCGCCTCAGTGGACCACTCACCGGTACGGTGGTGTACACCCTCGCAAATGCGGATGGGTCTCTCTACCAAACCCACGAATTATCGTTCACGTTCGCATCTCCACCTGCTGATGAAAGCATGTCGACCACGATGCTGATTGGAGGTGGCGCAGGCCTTCTCGTCTTTGTAGTGACACTTCTGATGCTGATTGGCCGGCGCCCTTCCAATAAAGAGAACCCGTTTGAGTCAGAACCGGTTCAATCAGCAGGGCCACCGATCTCCTCGGCACCATCAACCCATGCAGACCCACAGGCCGAAGAAGTCGTTTCACAACCACACGCTCAGGCAACAGGGCCCCCTCTCCCACCTGAAGGATTGCCCCCCGGCTGGAGTGAGGAACAGTGGGCATATTATGGGCAGCAATACCTTGATGGAACGCTTTGAAGAGGGTTTTCTGTGGAAGAATACCCCGCCTTGTGGTACGCTTTGTGGCTGATGGTCGCCGTGTGTGGGGTTGGGACATGGTATCTGCGAAACTTCACGCAACGCGTTCATGCAACTCGCCTCATGGCACTCATGGGCACTGCCACGATGCTGACATTGGTCACGTGGACATGGTCTGAATTTTAGGTGGTAACATGGACCGCTTAGCAGGACTGTCGGGTCACCGTTTGGAACATCATTACCCGTGCCGTGTGCCGGTGTGGTGGGGGCGGACCGGTGATGTTGAGAAAGATCCTGGAATCATTGGCGTCAGTGGACGAAGGGTTGTCATACGAATTCCGAAACAATTCAAACGATTGGAAGCCCTGTTTGCAAAATGGTTCCGTGCACCAAGGGAACTACGACGACCACTTGATACCATGAACAGCATGGTTTGGGAACTGTGTGACGGATCTCGAACATTTGCAGAAATTTGCGCGGTACTCGATTCGACCTTTCAAGAAGCCATCGCGCCGGTGCTGGAACGAACAACAGCGGCTCTTCGACAATTTGAAGCCAACAATCTCATGCTCATCTTAGAGGAACCGCTGAACCAACGATGGCATGTAGGGCCAGGCAAGACACCAGAACATCAGGTTCTTGGAGAGTTATCAAAAGAACTCAACATTGATGCCACGCCCCTCAAAGGTGAAGCTGTTTGACCAATATTCCGTCAATTGGGAGCCCAAACAAGCCGGAAACCCAACCCATCGGAGCGTTTCTCAAGAGGCGAAGATGAACGTGCCCCGTTTCTCGTCGAATCACTCTCGGTGAACCAAGACCCACCGCGGACTACCTTCCGCGAGGATGAAGAAACCAAGTACGGTTGTTGACCTCGAACATCGTTCAAATGAGGCACCCAGTCATCGCCACACCACTCGTTGACCAATCCGTTCATGTCAAAAAACCCCCAAGGATTCGGTTGCTTCAAACCAACTTCCCTCGTATGACCACCGGCGTTTCCGGCATGCCAACCGTAGTCGTCAAGTTCCACATCTTTGTCACCAAAGGCCCATCGTGTGGTACTGCCTGCTCTCGCGGTGTATTCCCATTCCACTTCCGAAGGCAGACGCCATGCACCTTCCAGTCCAAGACGCGTTTCGCCTTTTTCTCGTTCGTTCAGGCGGAGCAAAAAACGCTCAATATCATGAAAATTCACGCACTCGACAGGGCGAAGACCTGCACTCCAACCTTCTTGGAATTTTGAGGGATTTTCGCCCATAACGTCCATCCAATGGGCTTGTGTTACCAAGCGTTCACCCATAAAGAAGGGTTCTTCGATGGTGACCACTGCTGCAGGTTGCTCGACAGGCGATGCATCGTGCGCTGCGTTTCCGAAAAGAAATGTTCCCGGTTCCACCAGTCGGTAGGTCGCCCCCCAAGCATCGGTAAATGCAGGTGTGGCGTCCACGATGCACCCACTCGCTCAATCACGAAGTTTCCCAGCAGCATCAAGAACTGATTTGACCAAGGCGCTCAAGCGCTCCTGAAGAGCGGGATCGTTGAGTTGACCCTCCTCATCGAACGCTTCCTTGACATGCCCGATGGCCAGTTGTTCAGGAACAGGCCAACCGTGGAGCCAGCGAAGAGAGATTCGCATGTGATTGAGGGTGTTCGCGTTCGTCACTCCACCAAGCGTTGACATCAATCCGAACACTTTTCCGCCAACGTGTTTGTCGTACATCCAATCCATGGTGTTCTTCATCACACCTGACATGGTACCGTGGTACTCGGGTGAGGACAGGAAAAACGCATCGCATTCGGTCAAAAGTTTCTGAAAAGCCTGAACATTCGGGTGGTTCCAACATCCCTCTTCGCCAACCAGCGGCAAGGGTTGTTCAGCCAAATCCCAAAACACAACCTCAGCTCCATGTTCTGCAGCGAGATTGAGTGCTGCGTTCACGAGCATGCCAGATTTTGATGTTGCTCGGTATTCTCCTGCGAGGCCCAAAATCTTCAGCGTTGAGGCGGTCATGTTTGTGCGGAGCGAATGGCGACCTTTGAATGTAGGCATCTACCTCATGTCCAACAAGAAGCAAGACTTATTCGGGTTTTCCTTCTCGTCACAATTCGGTGACACCATGAGTGGTGACGAGCAGTCTGATTCTCCTGCAGAAGCAGTTGAGGACGACCTGGATGACATCGCCCTCGCATCGGTGGATGATGCCATTGCAGCCGTTGAAAATGAGGACGTCCCAGAACCCGTTCCTGAAACAAAAAAACCAGCGAGCAACATCATTCCAGAAATCGAGGAAATTGACGACCCGGAAGAAATGGTTCAAATCTTGCTCACCGTTGGTGAAGAGCGAAGTCGTCACGGCGATGTGAAGGGTGCATTGGCTGCCTTCAACAAAGCCATCGCACTGGATCCTTCAAGCGACATGGCATGGTTCAATCGAGGCGTTTTGTTGGAGGCTCAACAGGACGCACGTGGAGCCCGTCAATCCTTCCAAATATGCCTTGACCTCAACGAAAACCATGCCCCTGCGACGGCCAACATGGCCATTTTGCTGGAACGAATAGGTGACCTTGAGGGGGCCTACGACATGGCAGAGCGTGCCTTGGGTTTCTTCCCCGGCCACCCGGCATTGGTCGAATTGCAAGCACGCTGCAAAGACAGCGGGATCAGCGTCTCCATGGAATCGATGCAACCATCGGTGACCGTTACCCAAGAGGTCGACATGCAGGTCGTGGCCGATATCGCTGAAGAGGCAGGAATTGAGGACCCTGAAATGTTGTTGCAAGAAGCCGTGCATCACGACCATGATTCTGACGACTCGCTCTCTGTAGAGGAACTGAAAAGCGCAGCAGAAATCGTTGTTGCCCAACAAGAAGCGATTACTGAAACCACAGCGCAGCCCATCGAGGACGAGGTTGTTGAACAACCGCAGGACGACGAAGAACCCGTTTCAGAAGATGTGCTTGACATGGATGCTCTTGTTGAGGAAGCGACGCAACTGCTCAAGGAAGGTGAACCAAAACAAGCGCTTGGCTTGTTGAAGCCTCATCTCAAGACCATCGCTGCTGAACATTCGGGAGCATGGCGAATCGCTGGAGGGGCAATGGCTCGACTGAATCTGGACAACCACGCCATTGCCGCCATGACGCACGCGCAGAATCTCGATCCCAGCCATGCTTCTGGCTGGTTCAATTTGGGGTCGATTCAACAACGTGACGGTCAAGCAAAAGCAGCACTTGAGTCTTACAAACGAGCAGTTGATGCCGATAATATGTACCTCAAAGCAGCAGAAAAAATGCTCAATCTCGCAGAGGAACAGGGCATGATTGAGCGATTTCTCGAGGCGGGACGATTGGTTTACGCCATTGAACCAACGCACGAGGCCGTTGAGAAACTTGCATCGATGCTTCTCGACCTTGCCAACGGCGAAAATCAGGTGCTCGAACAAGTAGGAGGACTGCCCCCAACCCTTCCCGCCGGACCCGAAATGGCCGCTGAGGCATTGGCATACCTTGGTGCGGAGCCTTCACCGAAAAGGGCGCTTGCTCTCTCGTTGAGCCTCCAACACGGCGATGCTGTCTTGATGTGGAAAGGCCTGATTCAATCGCAACCAGAACATGCCGAACATTGGACTGGACTGGCCCGTGCTTTGGAACAGGCAGGTGATCTCGAAACCGCAGCAAAGTGTCACGCAAAAGCTGCCGCCATGGGTTCACCAACTCCAGATGGGGACACTGACGATGGTGTAAGTGCCGAGGCACCTGCGGTGGTCCTCGAAGAAGAACCCCAACCTCAAGCCATGGACTTGGAAGATGCTTCATCAACCCTCGCTCCCATCGTTATCACCGAAAATCCCGTGGTAGAAACCGTTCCACAACCCGCTGTTGCACATGAGCAAGCATCGTTGTTGCTAACACCGGTTGAACAAGCTGTTCAACCAGAGGTGCAAGAGGCTCGCCCAGAAGTGGACCTTGCAAAAGCAGCACTCGATGCTGCCCAAGCGGTTTCTGCTAACATCCCTCAAACAACCGAATCCAAAGCGATTTCCAACCAAGACGTCGCTTGGTTCAATCAAGGCGTGCAACTGATTGATGACAAAAAGTATCGTGAAGCACTGTCGTGTTTTGACAAAGCCCTTCCCGCTTTTGCAGGTGACGACGCCATGATCATCCGTATCCTCAACAACCGAGGAAACGCCTACTATTTCCTGGAGGATTACCCCAAGTGTGTGGAATCCTATCATCAAGCGATGTTGATCCGTCCAACCGAAGTTCGAGGAGAAACCCTGTACAACATGGGCACGGCTTACGCTGAAATGGAACGCTATCGTGATGCAATCAAGTGCTTTGAGCAAGCCATTCCCCGTGGCCTGAGTGAAGAAGCAAAGCGTCGTGCGAAAGACCAAATTCGCCGCTGCAACATCCTCCAGAAAGCCATCGACAAAAAACGGAAGAAGCGTTAATTCGGCCGGTGAAGTGGTCAAGTTCAAAAACGGTGGACTCCTCCCTGTGTCATGGACTGCGGTACGTGTGAATCGGCTTCCCCACTTCAAGTGAACATCCCAGAAGTGGTGGATGTGGAATTGACGATGACCGAGAAGGCCACCTCGATGCTTTCCGATGCCTTCGGTGACGACCGAAGTCATGCGCTTCTGGTTGGCGTTCTCAGCGGCGGCTGTTCGGGCTACATGTACGATTTGCAAATTGTTGAATCCACGGAAACACCGTGTCAAGAATTGAACATCAACGGATTCCGCGTGCTCGTTCCAACGGCGTCGAGCCACCTCCTGAACGGGATTGAAATCGACTACGTTGACCGATTGATGGGTGGGGGATTCAAGATCAACAACCCGAATGCATCCGCTTCGTGCGGCTGTGGTGAATCCTTTTCCTGAGGGCCCACCATGGGCATGGTACAGCACGACGCTTACCTGCTGTTGCTCCAAGGCAACGAATGTTTGGGTTTTCTTGACGGGCTCAGCACCAACGCCGTCAACGGTTCGTGCACGACGGTGTTTACCGAACGTACGGCGAAGATCATCGATGTTTGCGACATCATTGAACTTCCCAACGGTGTTGTCGTGGCGGGTTATGGACCAACACGAGAGCGAATGGTCGAGCACCTCCAATCTCGGTTGTTGGGCAGGAACATCAGCATGACCGATATTTCTCATCTCAACAACGTCTATGTCGGAACCGGTGAGGACTCACCACCACCCAACGCTACGGTTCATTCAAGTTTCTTCGGAACGATGCTCATCGTGCCCGTGGCAACGCCATACGAGTCGACATGGACAAAAGGCGAATGGGACGAACATCGTATTCAACATCGACTCCCGTTCTATGGTCATGAAATCAGCGATCGAGTTCATCCACTGGCGTGCGGCCTTGATGAGCTTGTTCATCCGAACAAGGGCTGTTATGTTGGCCAGGAAGTGCTAACACGGATGCGGAGCAGAGGTAAACAGGGGCACCGCCTTACGGTCTTGGAAAATCCAGTCGACGACCCAACCACGCTCGGTCAAACGCACAGCATGTGCATCGTTCGAGTTCAGTAACCCAAAACGTCCACGAGTTGTTTCTTGTAAAATTCTCCTGAACCTTGGAGGGAGGACAATTCACCTTCGGTGAGTTCGAGTTCAAAAATCCGCTCGACCCCGTTTGCACCGATGATGCAAGGAACACCGATGTAGACATTTTCCAATCCATACTGGCCGGTGAGAAGACAAGATGCGGGAAGCAATCGTCGTCGGTCGTTGAGCACTGATTCTGCCATGACGGCGGCAGCGGAACCAGGGGCGTAAAAGGCTGAACCACGCTCGAGCAATTTCACGATTTCACCGCCACCGCTTGCTGTTCGAGCACTGATGGCTTCAATGCGTTCTTCTGAAATCAACTGCGTGATCGGAATACCCCCGACCGTGGTGTAACGTGGCAGCGGCACCATGGTGTCACCGTGACCACCCAGCACCATCGGTGAAACATCTTCTTCTGCGCACCCCAATTCCAGTGCGATGAAATGGGCCATTCGAGCGCTGTCCAGAACACCGGCTTGGCCGATGACACGTTCTGGCGGGAAACCCGTTACCTTCTGCATGTGGTAGGTCATCAAATCTAGGGGATTGGTGACGACAATGACCACCGAATTGGGTGCGTGTTCTTTGATTCCGGCTCCGACTTGCGACACGATGTCAGCGTTTTTCCCGATCAAATCTTCTCGCGTCATGCCAGGTTGGCGAGGAAATCCAGAGGTGACAACGATCACGTCCGAATCAGCGATATCGTTGTAGTCTGCGGTTCCGGTGATGCTCCCGTCGTAGTTGAGCACCGATGCATTTTGTGACATGTCGAGCGCTTTCCCTTTGGCAAACCCTTCGAAAATGTCCAAGAGAACAATGTCTGCAATTTTCATTTGTGCGAGGACAAAAGCGCAGGTTGCACCTACATTTCCAGCCCCGATGACAGCAATTTTTCTACGTCCGTTCGCCACATTGACCACCTTCTGTTGGTGACCTGCAGCATTCAGTCCATAAGGACAATGGTGGCCAAATGAGCTGAAGAAATGAGGGCTGGCTGAAGAAGGTCCAACGATGGCGGCCAATCAATCAAAGCGTCGCATCTAAAAACCTCCTTCCGGTGGGGCGAATTGCACCTCCAATTCGTTGGTGTGGCCTTGTGGGTGAAATCATGAAAATTGGCGTACCAAAAGAACCTGAAGGCGAAACCCGCGTGGGCATCGTTCCCTCAAGCATGAAGAAACTCACTCGGGCTGGATTCGAAGTGATCATCGAAGCCGGAGCGGGTGTGCAAGCCAATTATGCCGACCAAGACTACGTTGATGCAGGAGCCACCATCGGTAGCCGCAACGAAGCGTTGGGTTGTGAAAACATCGTCTGTATTCGTTTCCCGGGCACAGACGGTATCGCTGCCGGCACCAACCTCGCTTGCGTTTCCGATCCTTTTCGACATCCCGAATACGTCAAAGCCTGCGTTGATGCCAACATCACCCTCCTCTCGATGGATATGATTCCGCGCCGACTCTCGCGGGCGCAATCCATGGATGTGAACTCCAGCCAAGACAACCTTGCGGGCTACAAAGCAGTACTCCTCGGTGCTGCACAAGTACCCAAGGGCATCCCGATGATGACCACGTCTGCCGGAACCATTCGCCCAGCGAAAGTGGTGATCATGGGCAGCGGCGTTGCAGGTTTGCAAGCCATTGCAACGGCGAAGCGACTCGGTGCAGTCGTGTACGCTTCAGATGTACGCAAATCTGCTGCCGAACAAATTGAATCGGTTGGTGGTCGATTCATTGAGGTGGACGGCATGGATGATTTTGAAGATGAATCCGGGTATGCGAAGCCACTCACGCCAGAGTTTATCCAAAAGGTAAACGACACGGTTTGTGGCGTTGCAAGTGATGCTGATATCATCGTCACCACGGCCCGTATTTTTGGCCGTCCTGCACCCATTACGGTTCCATCATCGGCCGTTGCTAATTTCAAATCAGGTGCCGTGGTTGTTGACATGAACGCTGATGTTGGAGGAAATTGCGAAGCGACCGTCCCCGGAGAGATCATCACCACTGAAAACGGTGTTATCGTTGTTGGAACCTCCAACCTTCCCGGCACCTTGGCCAACACTGCATCCATGTTGTACTCCAACAACTTGACCACCTTCTTCACTTCACTCGTCGACAAAGAATCTGGCGCCGTGGTGATTTCCGATGATGACGACATCCTTGTGGGTGCGCCTGAAGGTTCGGACTTCTATGTCAACGGTATGGGCGGTGTTCTGATTTGCAAGGACGGTGCCATCCATCCGAAACAAACGCGCCTTGCGGGGGTGGTTGAATGATAACGGAAGCCTCGTTGATTGCAAACCTCACACTGTTTATGCTGGCCATTTTCCTTGGCTTCGAACTTATCACCAAGGTTCCTGCAACGCTGCACACTCCGTTGATGAGTGGTGCGAATGCTATTTCGGGAATCAGTGTTGTCGGTGCGCTCCTGGGTGCCAATGTGGCTTACCAGGGCGGAGACACACTTGTCTCAGGACTGTTGGCATTTGTTGCACTGGTGTTGGCGATGATCAACGTCGTTGGCGGATTTGCTGTGACCAACCGGATGCTCAACATGATCGCCGGCAAGAACAGGAGGGCTTGACATGGAAGCTTGGATCCCCCTCGGCTATTTGCTCTCAGCTGCATTGTTCATCTTCGGCTTGAAGAAATTGGGTCATCCTCGAACGGCTCCCCGCGGGAACCAATACGGCGCCATGGGTATGCTGGTGGCCGTTTTGACGACGATCGTTGACATGCAACTCGCATCGGGTGGCATGAACTGGGAACTCATCATCGCCGGGCTTGTGGTTGGCTCTGTCATCGGTATCATCATGGCCATCAAGGTCGAAATGACCGGCATGCCTGAACTCGTTGCCTTGTTCAACGGATTTGGCGGTGCTGCCTCTGCTCTTGTGGCCCTTTCCGAGACATGGAAGTACATCGAGGGATCGGCCATGGTGCCCGAGGGTTTGACACTCCAAGTCATCATGCTCGCAGCAGGCCTCTCCGCACTCGTCGGATGGATGACGCTCACCGGCTCCATTCTGGCCATGTTCAAACTCAAGGGAGGCATCGAGGTCTTCGGTAAGTGGTTCAGTACGCCAACATGGGGGCCATCTTGGCTGAACCCCGTCAAGGTCCTTCTTACGCTCAGCGTCCTCGCCCTCATTGTGGTGGCCATCGGTGACCCAACCAACACGGATTACCTCTGGGCCATCATCGGGATTTCGTGCCTGCTCGGAATTGTCCTCGTACTGCCTATTGGCGGGGCCGATATGCCGGTTGTTGTCTCGTTGCTCAACTCGTTGTCGGGTATTGCTGCGGCATTTACTGGATTTATCATCAGCAACCCTGTTCTCATCGTGGCTGGTTCGCTTGTGGGTGCGTCAGGACTGATCCTCACCTTCATCATGTGCAAAGCCATGAATCGAACGCTACCAGATGTGTTGTTCAAATCCTTCGGCGGCACCACCAAGGAAAAGGTGACCCGCACGAAGGTTGGTTCCGACCCTGACGAAGTCGCCATGATGGTTGATGGAGCACAAAAAGTCATCATCGTACCCGGCTACGGAATGGCTGTTTCACAGTGTCAACACCAGGTGAAGGAGTTCGGAGATTTGCTTGCCGAGAAGTTTGACACCGAAGTCAAGTACGCCATTCACCCCGTTGCAGGACGTATGCCAGGTCACATGAACGTCTTGCTTGCTGAGGCCAACGTCCCATACGAACAACTCATTGAAATGGATGAGATCAACCCTGAATTCCCAGAATGCGATGTTGCTGTCATCATCGGTGCAAACGACACGTGCAACCCTGCAGCACGGACCGGTGAAGGCCCACTGGCTGGGATGCCCATCATCGACGCCGACCAAGCTCGCACGGTTGTGATCGTCAAGCGGTCTCTTTCAGTTGGCTATGCTGGCGTTGACAACGACCTCTTCTACATGGACAAAACCATGATGCTCTTTGGAGACGGTAAAGCCATGATGACGGGCCTGAACAACGCCATTAAGGAACTCTGATTGGAACAGAAACACACGGTCTTGAAGCAACATTCAAAGAGCGAGGGCAAGTGGAAAAGGCAAGGTGAGTTCATGGAACGCAATTCACGCACCATTTCGTTGATGCTCATCCTCTCTGTGCTGCTCGTGGCACCGGTTTTGGGCAATCCGAACGGCCCACCTTGGGACAACGGAGGGAACTTGGTCATTAACACCGGGTGCACATGCCACGGTGGTGGCGCTCCATCGACCGAAGTCGTGGTCTCCATTTCCGGCGTACCACGAGCCTACAACGTGAGTGAATCTTACACCTTCACCATCAGCCTTCAACACGCCTCGTACGAAACCGGTGGGTTCCTCTTTTGGGACAACGGCATTGGAACGTTGACGCCAGGTGAAGGAAGTCAAAGCGTGGCCGATGAGCCAGGAGCACTCTCGCAATCCGAGCCCGGCAACAACTGGGTTGTAACGTGGACGGCCCCAGCCGAGGACGTTGGACCGGCCAACTTCAAGTTGGTTGGCAACGCTGTCAACGGCAACGGTGCATTCGACGAAGGCGATATGTGGAACATCTTGACCTTCACCGTGAGCGAACCGGGTTCAACCGTTATCGCCACCACGGAGGACGTTGCCCTTCGCACCATCAGCGTGGGTGACTACGACGCGCTCTTTGTTGCAGAAGAAGACCCAGAAGCGGTTGAAGCAGAACGTCAAGAGGGCATCGCTCATGACTTCTTCGCCAATGGCAACCTCTACTATTGGACCACTCTCTCACTCATCATCGTCGCTGCTGTGATTCAAGGTGAATTCTACGAACGACGATTTGGTGGCGGCCCTACGCACCTTGACAAGAGTCTCGCTGTCCCGCAAGGCCTCCGCCGTGGCTTCCTCGCTGCTGTACTCGGACTCTTGTTGGCTTACCTCGTGGATGACGGCCAACCGTGGGGATACATCCTGGTGGTCGGCATGTTGACGCTGTGGTCTGCCTACGGTGTCTACCGAACCGTGGTTCAAGCCCGTGCCCCGAAGACCTACACCGATCTGGTATGAGTTGGCAACATGGCAATTCTTCTCGAAGGAGATGAATACACCAATCCTCAATCCCATTTGGATGAACTCACTGCACGAGTGACCGTCTTGTTTGTCAGTGTCCTCATGTTGACCGTGGTTTGGTCGTTTTTCGTGGACGATGTCTTGGGAACCTTGTTGTCGATGCTGGACCCGTGTCGTACCGATTGTATGAACGTCTATGACCCCGCTCAATGGAGCGCTGTACGCTGGTCCGCATCGCTTCTCCTTTCGCTGTTTTCGGTTCTACCATTGATGCTCCATCACGTGCACCAGTTCGCTCGACCTGGCCTGCTCAAAGCGGAATTTACAGCCCTGCGCCGTTGGACCGTTTCGTCAGCCTGCCTTCTGGTCACTGCAGCCTACCTCTTGGTGGTCAAGTTCTTGCCTGAACTCTACAGGGTCGGCTACGAGCAACATCTTGGTGCGGGTCTTCAGGGCCAATACAACGCAGTTCATTTGTTGATGTTTGCTCTTTACCTTGTTTGGGTGATTTGGCTTTTCTCGGGCACATGGTTGATGGTGCGTCTGATGGGGGCGGCTGGTTTGTTGACAAAGATGACAGCAGATTGGTGGCGTTGGCGTATCTATGGTCTTGGAGCTTTGCTGCTGATCGTTACCGTCCCATCTCATGCACATTCCATCGCGATGCCCTTGGTTCTGGCGTATGCCACGACCACGGAACTTGTTGGCCGCACGTGGTTCGAACATCAACCAACCTCAAGAGGCCACATCGCTACACGTTTTGACGCAGAAGGCCGGCGACGAAGGTATGCACTGGTGGATTGTTCTTGTGAGGGTGCAAACCAGCACCATGGATTCGCTGACGTTTCAGGATGTTCAACCGTTGATGCCACCAGTGTCTGCCGGTTCGGAGCCGACCGAGAGGCCATCATTGAGCACGCCATGCGTGCGGGAATCACTGACGTGGTCATCACGGGGTGCGATACACTGGCATGTCCGAAAGAATTTGTCAACAACATCGCCGGACTTGGAGCACGACTTCACGGTTTGAATTTGATGCACCTGCAAAATCATCTTGTTGAACTTCCACAGCGTGCCCTGGATGTTGAACTCTCGATGGAAGCGCTCATCACACAAAACACACCGAACACCGAGGTTGCTCTTTCACGAATACTCGAAACACACGGGTATGTTCCAACGAGTATGAACGTCTTGCCACACCCCGACGAAGGTTGGGGGTCTTTTTCCTCAACCCGCGAACAACACCTTCTCCCACCGCATCATTCCAGGGCCTAAACACAGCCAGTGCAAGCACATACCCGACGAAGTTTCAAACAGAAGTGGGGCGACCTCCCGCCATGAAGCGGATGTTGGCTCTGGTACAGGCCTTCGTTTTCTTCAGTGCTGCCGCGTGGTTTTGGGTCAACGATGACACGGTTGAAGCATGGCTGGAGCAACAACTCATCATCGAGGAAGACAGTGAGATTCCGCTCGTAGGATTGCAACCTGCTGAACATTGGTTGGTGGTCGTGGTGGATTTCCCCGGCCATCCGGCTGGTGAAGCATGGGGAACCGATGAGGCAGAAAACCTCCTCCTACAAGCAGCCCAACCCTACATTGAGCAAGTCTCGGGTGGAGCATCGACGTTGTCGATTCATGTGCATCCGACGGTGGTCAGAGCCGGCAACGATCTCGCCGCCTACGGAGCAGACGATGCATCCAAGGACACCGATGCATCCGGTAATTTTCTTCCAGCAGCCCTGGCAGAAGAGGTCGTCTTGGCCATCAAAGACGAGGTGATTTGGGACGATTTTGACCTGAACGCAGATGGATTCGTCGACCGCTTGTTGATTCTTCACAGCACCAAGGGACAGGAAGAATCGCCTGGAACAACCAACCGAATATGGAGTCATTTTACCGAGTTCGAAAGTGTCTTGGACTTGCCCAACGACAAAAAAGCAGGACACTACACCATGGCGAGTTTACAAACAGGTTCGAGTGGTGTTGGAACCATGTTGCACGAAATGCTCCATCAAATGGGTGCAGTGGACCTCTATCCCGTCCACGATGAAGGGGCCTATCAATCCTGGAAAGGGCCCGGAGATTGGGACATCATGGCCAGCGGGAACTGGAACGGCGGTGGACGCTGGCCTGCTTTACCAACGGCGGCGTCACTCGAACTCATCAATGCACCCCGAATTGATGCGCTTGTGCTCGAATGGCCCGAACAGGCGAGCAAGCCGTGTATTGGACCGACCGTTGAATTCGAGGGCATGTCGGAAGGTGGGAGAGCCGTCAAAATTCAAATCGCACCGCGGGAGTTTGTCTTCATTGAGTACCGTTCAGATTCCGGATACGACCAGCGATTACCGGGCCACGGTATTTTGGTCACCTACCAAGACCTGAGCGTTGGAAATTTCGAGCAGAATGAATTGAACACCAACCCGGAGTTGCCATGGTTGAAAGTAATCGAAGCAGACGGCACGAACGACCTGATCAACGGGGCCAATCAAGGCGAACAAAGCGATGTCTTTGGACACAACATGAGTTTTGGAGCAGATGGCATTCACATTAGAACACACGACGGTTTACTGGTCCATTGGACCGCTACGGTCAAGGTCGCCAACGAGAGTGCAAGCGTCGTGTTTCACGCAGACGACTGTTCACCCACCTTCACGGTCGATTTACCCGACCACGGAGCAACGCTGTTGGCCAACGATGACTTGACGGTGGAGATTGATGGTGCTGGAGATTGCACCGCTCAACTTGTGGCGACCGACGGTCGTCAAGTTGCGCTCGTTATGGAGAACGGGGAGGAGCGATTGCGTTTTGGTACCCCCGGCATGGCGAATACCCTTTCGAACATACAAGGTTCCATCACATGTGGAAATCGGACAGTTGACGTTGATTACACCGTTCACGTGATGAATCGGATACCAACACTTCAACCGTTTGAAGGGATAATTGAACCCTACGAAACGACCATGCTCACCGTGCCATTGGAATCCATGGGCGAGGGGGACCAGTCGCTCACCGTCATCATCGATGGACCGCTTGGCCGAGTGGCGGAAGCACCCAATGCCGTGAATTTGAACGATGAATTCATTGTCATCAACATCGTACCAAACGGATTGTTAACGGATAACATGCTGGTTCACGGCACCGTGACGTTGATGACCGAACAAGGAAACTCATGGTCGTTGGACGTCGAATTGCAGGCCGTGGATTCAGAGGATGAGTGGAATCTTCTCTGGCTTCAACCCAACATCGTCTTGGCTCTGCTCGCTTCCTTGATGGGTCTGTTTGCTCTCCTTGCCACCAGAACAAAAACGCCTCCAACACCATCAGAAGGCTCCGTTGCTACAGCACCACAGCACGTCGTAGATGCATGGGGGAGAGAACTCGATATCGAAGATTCAGGCGTTCCGTTTGATGTTCAAGAATGAAAACATTGAGTTCATTCTCAACGCACATAACCAACGTTTGTTGACACCTTCTGCCAGCCGGACTGAAAGACAAACCTCTTCCCAGGTTTCTGGTGCTTCAGACGCTGGTTGCACGAGCCATGGTGCATGCTCGGCTTCAATCGAGGTTTCGTAAGCACGCCATCGACAGCCGTATTTGAATCCGGGTCGAAGAATGAGGCCACGATTCGCAAGGTCGCCGTAAAGTTCACTTTGAACGTTCAAGCCTTGGTTCAAGATGTAGTCTCGTTCCTCATCGCGCAAGTAACGACCTGAGAAGTGCTGAACGCCGAGCGCAGGAAGCGGCCATGTGCCTTCGTTTGCCACAAAGAAGCCAGTCTCCATGGGTGAGGCGTTTGTGGTGATCTTCTGCAGTGTTTCCATCTCTTGGTGAGACAAGTTGGACAACACTCGCTGGTCGCCGGTTGGATCTGCCAACGAGAGATGGTAGACCGTTGTGTCAAACTCGTCGTCGATGACACACAGTTCTGCGGTGTGGTTCGATGCTTCCACATCGCTCACCCAAGCCAACAATTCTTGCCAGTCCAACCCGTCGCTGGTGTGGTGCAACCGAATTTGACTGAAACCACCGTGCCTGGTCCATGTTTCGTGGCGCTCCCAACGAACGGCCCATGTTGCATCGTTGAGATGTGGGAACCGGTGCTGGAGGTGGACAGCGGGGACAACCAGTTCGCCACCGTTGCGCAAAACATCGAGGGCAATGGTTGCGAGTGCAAGTCGCGGGGTGGCCTTGACTTGTTCGTCAAACCATCCCGTTCCACCGGGGAGAGGTACATGGCGATACCAATGACAAAACATGACTTCTTCGGGTGTGAGGAGAATACCATCATCCACCCTATGTCCAAGAGCACTTTTTTGATGCAACCGCTGTGCTTGTGGATCGGGAAGAAACCAACCACCCTCCCGTGATTCAGGTGCAGGTATGGGCGTTGCTGGCGATTTGTTGGTTGAACGCGATTCACCGATTGGTCGGCTTGACCGAACGCGTGGCGTGTATTTGCGCTCACGTCCTGCCATGCTTTTCCGAAAGACGAGTCACATTTGAGTTCGTCGCTGAACCGATTGTCCTATGTGCTACCTTGCCTCCCGAAGAGATGAGGATGCGTCCATGGTAGAGGGTTATCTTGGGACACTCACCACCGAGGAGAGGACGATGCTCCATTTGCTCAACCAACAATTACCCAGTGGTGGTTGGGAAGCTCCGGCAACATTGACCCAAGCAGGAATTTCCGCCGCCGTTCACGTTCAACGAAAACACATCCCCCGCACCCTGAAACGAATGGAGTCCAACGGGGTCCTCAATGTCGCTCAACGTCACATCCCCGGTGGGAAGCAACGCAAGCGAGTCTACACCCTCAGCGAATTGGGTAACGAACAAGCAGCGGCACTGCGTGACCGTCTTTTCAACGAAACCGTCACCGCCGACGGAAACGAGGTGAAATTGGGTTCATTGTGGATTTCCCCCCAGCCAGTTCTCGAGTTGCTCTCCCATGTTGATGAGGGCATGGTCTACCATTCATCTGCCTTGATATCGCCGGTATCAAATCCGGAGGGCATGGTGTCCATCGACGGACAATACGGCGAAGAATTGGTTCGCCGCATGTTTGCACGAGCATGGGAAGATGGAAAAATCACGAAGGATGAACAATCCCTGCTCAACGAAGTTGTCGAGTTTCTTGGCATGCACCCCGAACGTGCTCGGCGCCTCTCCAACGAAGCGAGAAAATCGCTAAAAATTCCACCACCGGAAGAGGTCTACTACGACATGATTTTGCAGGCTCTCGACGACGGAGAAATCATGCAAGAAGAAATTGATTTGTTAAACACGTTTCGCGTGGCGTTCGGTATCGACCAGGTGACCCACAATGCCCTGCTCGACAAAGCCCGTGCTGTTCCGGTCACTTCTGAGCACTACGAAACATACGCCGCCATGGTGAAAACGGCTATGCAGGACAGTGTGATCACCGCAGACGAACACGCCTTGCTTCGAACGCTGCGGGTCCAACTTGACATTTCTGAGGAAGAACACGAACGTATCCTCGCTGAATACACCAACGGGAGGTAACACCATGGGAATGACCGATGAAGAAGCGCAACTGCACGACACGCTGTCCGAACTCAAAACGCACCTGCGGTCAAACGATTCCTCCAAAATCATCCTCATTGGGGACGTGATGATGGATTGTTACATCCACGGCTATGCGAACAACCTCAATTCCCGTGCACCTGTTCCTGTGTTGCGAGAAACATCTCGAGAGGAAGATGTCGGTGCAGCAGCTCACGTTGCGCGTGGCCTGCGCGCCATGGGAATGGAGAGTCACTTGTTCGGTGTCGTGGGGGACGACGCTGCTGGATTGAGCATCATCGAGTCGCTTGAGTCGGAGGGCGTAACAACCCACGGCATCGCTATCATCGAAGACAGAACGACCACGGTGAAAACACGGATGTTGGCCTCTCGTGAAAGCCTCATTCGAGAAGAGCAGTTGTTGCTTCGATGGGACATTGAAGACGATACGCCTGTTCCAGATGAAGCCTCAGAGGGGCTTTATGAGCAGGCCATCGCTGATTTGAGCGGTGCTTCTGCATTGATTGCATCGGACTATGGACAGGGTGTCATCACCGATCAAGGTGCAGAACGCTTGTTTGATGCTGCGAGAGCAGAAGGAATCCCCATCATCGCTGACCCAAAGTTGACCGGTCTTCATCGTACCGAAGGTGTTGATTGGATTCTGTTCCAATCCCAAGGATTGGAATTAATGCGCCGAAGATTGGCAGCCACGACCGGTGCGGAAGCAGCCGAAAAATTGCTTCAACAGTACAACTGGAAACACCTGGTGGTGTTGTCGGGTGAAGCAGGTGTGACCATCTATTCCGCCGAACAAGAGACTGTCCATGCGCCATGCGGATTGGTCGACCTTCGCCAGATGATCGGACTCATCGATGCAGCCGCTGTCGCCATTGCGTTTTCGCTCTCACGTGACCTCGATGTCCGTTCGACTGCACTGTTAGCCAACGCAGCCTGTGAATGCATCCTGGCGGCTCAACAGACGGATTCCTTCGTGCTGAACCGTGATGACATCATTCATCGCGTTGGAGAGCATGTTTGGAACCTCCAAGTATCGAAACGGTGAGGCATCTCCATGAGTTCCTGGTTGTTTCCGACCACTGCGGACGTTGGCATGCGGGTGTTCGGCTCATCACTCGCCAACCTCCTGCAGGAGGCAGCCTACGGCATGCAAACCTATCTTCTCTCATCGGAAAGCAACCACTCCGTCGATGCACTGCTTCGGCACACGGGAGAATGGCGGGTACGGGCTCAACACCAACCCCACGACCCGGCCTACCTCTTTCTGGCCTGGCTTGATGAAGTCCTCTACCGAGCAGAGGTGCACCAGCAGTGGTTGGTTGACACGGTCATCCGAGTGAACGAAGATGATACGGGGCTTGAAGCCGTGATTCAAGCCTCATGGGTGAGCGCAGGAGAGGTTGAACGGGAAATCGAAATCAAGGCTGTCACCACCCATCGACTCGTTGTTCGCGAAGTTATGGAAAGCGAGATGATTGCCAGTGAATGGGAAGACGTCCCTTCGTTCGAAGGACCGGGCTGGTACGCTGATGTGGTGTTTGACATTTAGGTGGGAGGGCCAAGGGTGGACGTGCGCCTCCTGCGGCCAAATCCGCAGGCATTCTCCATCCCGGATCCCCACAGCACCCATGGCCCCAGGTAGGGCTGCTCCGTTCCCGGCCTGACCTAGTCCCCCGGTTATCCAATTCCCGTTTCCTTCCGGAGAC
>JALRLQ010000289.1 GCA_023254365.1 Candidatus Poseidonia sp.
AGGCAACGGTGTTGGCCAGAAAGCCCGGCAGGTAGAGCCAGAGGGTGAGCAAACACAGGGCGAGGAAATTCATGTTGGCACGCTCCGTGCTGATGACTTGGACCGTTGGCCTTTGATTGTTGCGAGCGGCCCCGGGGTGAGGCTTCACATGGCGGTGGGGTGAGGCATGGCCAGGCATCGGAGAACGGGCGCTCGGCGGATGGAAGGAGTGCGGATAGCGGGAGGAGGGAGTTGTACCGCAAATCACGACTGGCTATCGCACGCTCTTGGCTTTTGGATGTCGAGTGCGGATAGCGGGAGGAGGGATTTGTACCACAAATCACGACTGGCTATCGCACGCTCTTGGCTTTTGGATGTCGAGTGCGGATAGCGGGAGTCGAACCCACGACATAAGGTTGGAAACCTCAGATGATAACCACTTCACCATATCCGCAAGGGGGGGTTGACCTGCCCACCGTGCTTCCCTCTTTGAGGGAATCGGTTGGCGACCGTCTCAGCGCCGTCGCTTAAATTCGTCAAAGGTGCTGTTCAGGTTGG
>JALRLQ010000290.1 GCA_023254365.1 Candidatus Poseidonia sp.
CACCAATCGCTGCCCTGCCAGATGGCGTACTTTCCTCGGATGCCTCTGAGGTCGGCTCCTTTGAACTTGCAATTTTTGAAATTTGAAAGATTGAGTCTTGCCTTTCGAAGATCAGCGCCTCGGAAATCCGAATTGTCAAAGGCTGATTTCATCAAATCTGCTTCCACCAATGAAGCACGTCGAAAATCACACTGGGTGAAATCGCCTTCCGTGAGGTCTGCTTCGTCGAGGATGGCTCGTCGAAAGGATGAGCCGGTGTGTCGTCCCTTTCGGAGGACGGATTTGGTGTGGTTTTGAAACGAATAATCGACCACAACGGCTTCTTCAGCCGTTGTTTCATCGTCCCGTGGGTCACCTTGTCCTCCGCCAGACATCACCATGGTTCCACCTCAAGCACGTGAGCGCTTATCGAGGTGTGCTTGGCCTTCGGGTGTAAGGATTGCGAATCGGTTTTTGTCGTCTTTTCCGTCGGGGACAAGAAGGAAGTTGCGTTCCTTCAGCCGGTTCAGGTACAACGAGAGGTTACCGGGCGGGTC
>JALRLQ010000291.1:0-242 GCA_023254365.1 Candidatus Poseidonia sp.
GTTGACATGGACGCAGGTGACGATGGCAGCCCGATGGAGCCCAACGCTCACAAAGTGGCCGAAATCCTCGACGCCATCGTTCGTTTTGGTGATTCCACGGCCATGACGCTGGTGTTCGACACCAAGGGCAAAGACGGTCGAATCACGACCCACCTCCTTGATCCGGGCCTGGTGTCCAAGCCGGTGTTCGAAGCATCAGCGGGTGCCGTGTTGATGTCGGGCACCCTCTATCCACCAAAGAT
>JALRLQ010000291.1:252-531 GCA_023254365.1 Candidatus Poseidonia sp.
GTTGGCACTCCCTGCGTCCAAGACCACGACCCGAGCGTACGAATCGCCCTTTGCCGCCATGCGCCGACCGGTGTTGGTTGCCCGCGATGTGACCACCAAGTACAATGAACGCGGCCCCGAGAACACCGCTGCTATGCGCCGACATTTGCAGACCCTCATCGACGAGACCCCCGGCAACGTTGCGGTGTTCGCACCTTCCTATGCCATGTTGAACCAAATCGTCGGGGAAGCCACCTTTCACGGGGTGCGTGTCATGGTGGAAGACCGGACGTGGACCAA
>JALRLQ010000292.1 GCA_023254365.1 Candidatus Poseidonia sp.
GTGCTTCACGGCCGAGTTTCATGGCGGCGTTGAGGGTCATGTTTTCTTTCCAGTTGTCTTCAAAGAATTCAATGACGGTGTTCCGCCCACTTCCGATGGCACCGGCGTGGTAGGATTGGTAGGCGCCGGAGGGGTCCGTCTCGTAGAGATGAATGCCGTTGTCGTCGACGCCGCCGATGAGAAGAGCAGTACCGAAGGGACGGGAACCGCCATACTGGGTAAAGGACTGCTTGAAATCACAGATTTTCTTGACCATCACATCAACAGGCACGGTTGCGCCATAGGTGATGCGGTTGATTTGAGCCTCCACACGAGCACGGGCGACAAGCTGGCGGGCGTCAGCGACCAAACCAGAGGTAGCGATACCGATGTGGCCGTCAATCTTGAACATCTTCTCGATGGATTCTGGAATGATGAGGCGGCTGATGATTCGCTTGTCGCAAACGAGAACCACACCATCCTTGAATTTCAAACCGGCCGTGGTGGTTCCACGCTTTACCGATTCACGGGCATATTCTACTTGGAACAGTC
>JALRLQ010000293.1 GCA_023254365.1 Candidatus Poseidonia sp.
TGCTCGGGTATATATAGGGTGGGTTTAATAATTTCATCTAAATTAATAGTCATATCTTCGTTTCTAAATTTATTCATATATGACTTCCCGTTTTCCCAATTTTCTGGATATGAATGAAGGACAGATTGATGAGAAAAAAGCTTGAAGGGTATAAATATTATAAAAATAAAAAAATAAATTTGTTTCATTTTTTACATTAAGTATTCTTCAAGCAAAGATATTGTTTTTTTTGCTGAATTAATAGCCGCTTCATTATTTCTTCCTTGAACAACCCCCCAATATTCACATTCTTTTTTATAGTCATCATAATATTTATCTGTAGATACATCCCAATCGTCATAGTCGTCCAAATTAATTACTTTACCGTCCATTCTCCATGTTCTTTTTCCATCTGCGGCTAGCCAGTATTTACAATTTTCAGTCACCCTAAACCATTGATTGGAAAATTCAGCCTTTTCGTCTTTATTCCATGCATCAAAATTATGATGAGCATTAGGAAAAATATCAATCGATGCGTTCCCACCAAATTC
>JALRLQ010000294.1 GCA_023254365.1 Candidatus Poseidonia sp.
TGACCAGGCCACCGTGGTCGGCATGATTCAACCCAAAGACACCGATTCGGATGAGGGAAGCGACGGCTTCTTTGCCTCGCTGGGCGACCTCTTGGCTGACCATCCGTTCGCCGTGCTGTTCTTCATGCTGCTCGTCCTCTTGGGTGCGGGCGGTGCGGGGTACGCCATCCGAGAACGCAAGGAGTACGCCGTTGATTTGGTGCTGGAAGCCGAAATCGGCGACAAGGCTGAGCAGGACACGGCTTGATTATCCCGCAAACGGCCCTGTTGCCTTCACGGCAAAACCTAATGTCGCCTGAGCCCTCGTAAAGCCATGGGCCAAAAGACCGGTGCGATGCTAGCGATGGTGCTCGTCGGACTGATCCTTGGTAGCAGCGCCTACTATGTGTTCCTTGAACTTGATTCAGCCGATGCCAACCCGGTTTGCGCTCAAGACGAACGCCTTGTGGATGGGATGTGCATCCCCGCCTCAACGGTGGACGATGAACCACCGATTCCGGTGGAGGTGGAGTGCGGTGTATTGGAGGTC
>JALRLQ010000295.1:0-258 GCA_023254365.1 Candidatus Poseidonia sp.
AAGATTTCTTGTTGGTCGTTTTCAAGACAAGGTTAACCTAAGTGAACTGATTGTTCATACTCGGGTTTGAAAAGGAAAGACATGTGGGGTCGAATAGCGGCGTGCGACCTGTCTATGGCCATGCCCAAGGAATGAGAAACATGACGGCGAGCATCGTCACCCCCGGTACGAAATTAGGTAATGAAGGAGAATTCGAGGTAGGCTCTGGCGTCCACCTCCACGATGGTGTGCTACGAGCACTCGTTCTCGGTGAAATTC
>JALRLQ010000295.1:268-525 GCA_023254365.1 Candidatus Poseidonia sp.
ACCTCAACAAGAACTTGCTACACCAAAAGTCGGCGATACTGTATTTTGCGAAATAACTCGACTCAACGAGAAAAATGGTGAAGCGATGATTCTTGTCATCGAAGGAAAATCAGGCTCCATTGATGCTGAGAATCTCATTGCACAATTCCATGTCACAAACATCACTGACAGATACCTTCACCAAACTAGAGATGCCCTCAATGTTCGAGATGTCTGTCGAGGAATCGTCACAGATACGCAACCAGTCCTACGAATCG
>JALRLQ010000296.1 GCA_023254365.1 Candidatus Poseidonia sp.
GAACGGTTACTGCGCATCCCAGTGAATCCACTTCTGTACCAACAGGCGTGCCGGGGCACTCGTCGTCCTCGTCCAGCACACCGTCGCCGTCGGCGTCAAGGATCACGTCCTCTTGCTCGAACATGTTGGGAATGCCGTCGCCATCGTCGTCAACGCAGCCAAAGTAGCCGTTGGCCGTGGAATTCCCGAGCACTTGGGGGCAGTAATCCGCCATGACGGCCCCTTCGACGTATTGGCCCACGCCGGAGGCGGCTCTCGTTTCGTTCCACGAACCGTTGCCCCAGTTGTCGCCGTAGCCGTCGCCGTCGATGTCCGACCATTGGCTGGCGAGGTTGGTGAAGGCGTCGGGGTTCGAGCCCGTGGCGTTGTCGCCGTAACCGTCGCCGTCGCTGTCCACCCATTGGGTCATGTCGGCAGGGAAGGCGTCTTGGAGGTCGGGGATTTGGTCGCCGTCGCTGTCAAGGAAGTTGTTGATGAACGGATGGCTGTCGCTGTTGTCGCCGATGCCGTCGCCATCGGAATCC
>JALRLQ010000297.1 GCA_023254365.1 Candidatus Poseidonia sp.
CGGGCTTTTTGATCGCTTTGGAAATCCACTTCTCAGCCATCACCTGTACCTCGCTGTCTTCTTGGCAACACTTTTGGGCTGCGCCACAAACTGTTTGCCTGCCTTCTTGCCCGCCCGCTTGGCCTTGGTTGTCGCTGCGTACTCCGCAGGAGACAACGCCTTGATGGCCGCTTCAGGCAAGTATCGCTCACCCGTCTTGGACGACGGTTTGCCAGACTTTGTGCGCCACTTCTGCGCGGTCCAGTCCTTGAGCGACTGCTGCGGGTTTTTCACTTGTAGCTTCCACCCTTGGCTTTGTACTGCTTGGCCAGCAACTGCGCCTTACGCGCCGACCACTGGCCAGCTTTGGTGCCTTGCACTGCCCGAGACTTGATCGACTCGAACAGCGACTTACGCATTCCCGGCTTGGTGTAGACGCCAGCCTCGTTGACTTTGGATTTGACCTCTCCGCCTTTGGCGTACTGGGTGAAGTCCGTGTCATCCCGACGGGCCTTGCGGACCCCCTTGGGCATTTT
>JALRLQ010000298.1 GCA_023254365.1 Candidatus Poseidonia sp.
ACGCCATCACGAGCGGCATCGAAGGCGCTTGGACGGCCAACCCCACCCAATGGGACAACGGATACTTCGACTTGCTGTTCAAGTACGAAGACGACTGGACCCTCGTCAAGAGTCCAGCCGGCGCCAACCAATGGACGCCCGCCAACCCCGATGAAGAAGACATGGCGCCCGACGCCGAAGACGCTTCCCTCAAGGTGCCCACGATGATGACCACGGCTGACATGGCCATGATTCGTGATCCTGCCTACCGCAAGATCTCCAAGCACTTCCACGAGAACCCCGAGGAATTTGGAGAAGCCTTCGCCCGCGCCTGGTTCAAGCTGCTTCACCGTGACATGGGCCCCAAGTCCCGATACCTCGGCCCCGACGTGCCCGATGAGGAACTCATTTGGCAACACCCCGTCACGCCGGGTTCCTCCTCCTACGACGTTGACGCCCTCAAAGCGGCCATCAAGGGCTCCGGCCTCTCTGTGGCTGAGATGGTCGAGACCGCTTGGGCCAGCGCCTCC
>JALRLQ010000029.1 GCA_023254365.1 Candidatus Poseidonia sp.
CTTCCATCGAAAAAACGACGATTTTCCCTGCTGGCAACAGCGAATCGTAGGCGTCGATCGTTGGTTCACAATGAGCACACCATGGTGCAGAAAAGTAGGCCATGTACGATGCGTTCGCAAACTCTTCGTAGGTGTGGGTCGCGTTGGTGTGGTCGGTTCCCATCCATGCTGGCATCGCCACCGGTTCCTGGACGGTTGGTACAACCACGATGTCCTCGACTTGCCGTTCGGGTGGTTCATTGACACACCCTGCCAGCAACACGGTGATGGCAAGCATCACGACGGTACTTCGTTGCATGACCTCACCGTTCGTGGCTCAATGCCGGTTCACTTAGTCTTGTTCATCATCTGTTGACGCCTGTTGCAAGAGCAGGTCGTGGCGGAACGAGGCCAAGCAGACCAGCAACCCGGCCACCAACACGTATTCGGCTGGAGCAGCAAAGCGTATGCCGTGCTGAGCCTGATTGAGGAAGGCCTCGGTGCTCATCCCGGTTGGGTCAAAGGTGCTCACGGCCATCTGAAAACTGGTGACCATGACCACGAAACCGGTCAAGGCGAGGATGAAACCCAACCGGCGCATGCGTTTCCCGTCGATGCTTGACCGGTCGCCGAGGGAGCGTTGTGCGAGGTAGGCCCAAACAATGCCGCCCCCAAAGGCCAACATCGCCGTGGCGATGTGTGGATTGATGAAATCATACATGTCGAGGTGACTCACCAACACGGTGTTGAGGGCAGCCACCAAACCGAACAAGGTAGCGATGAACCAAAGCCCAGGGTGTTGTGCCTCAAGTGTGTGATACAGGTGCCATGCGTAGAGCAACTGCACCAAGCCAGTGAGGGTGAGGCCGAGGCTAAAGACGTGGTCCTGCAGGCCGGGGTAGTCGGTCTCTGAAATGAAAAACGGAACGGCACGAGGATTGTCCAATCCGTGGATCGCCATCGCCGTCACGACGGTGACCAGCGGAACCATCCAACTCGCTTTAGAGAGCAGCAAGCCCTGTTCACGGGTCAGAGGAAGACGTCGACCGTGTCTTGGATGCATGTGTCAAAGTCCTCCCATTCCATGCCCAACACCTCTTCGGCTTTGGCACTTGAGTAGTCGGTGTCTCCACCCATCATGTTCTTGGCCACGGCGCGCGTGAGGTAGCGCTGCCGTCCGAGTTTTCCACCCAACCAATCTTGGAACACCGCCAGCGGGATGAGCGTGTTGGGAAGACTGTATTTCGGTGCCTTGGTCGTCGGGTTCAGGGTTCGAATGCGCTTGCAAATGGTCGCCAAGGTCAAATTGGCGTGAGGTGCAAGAATGAACCTTCCTTCGGCTTCGTCCACCTCAAACGCCCGTCGATGAGCGCGGGCAACGTCGCGAACGTGGACCACCGACATCGGGAATTTCGGGACGACGGGGTACTTTCCTGCGATGGCATCGGCGAAGAAATCCACGCTGGGGGTTGGACGAACGAAGCCGCCGCCCAGCACGGCGGTGGGGTTGATCACGCGCAGGTCGAGATTCAATTCCTCGGCCAATTTCCACGCCAGGTGCTCGGATTGGGTTTTGGCCGTGCTGTAGGGCAGGGACGTGTCGGTGTTCCAAACAGCTTCGTCCTTCTTCCTCCCTTTGGGTGACGTGCCGACCGCTGCGGTGCTGGAGGTGTAGACCACCCGCTCGATGCCTGCTTTGGCAGCGGCGTGGAAGAGGTGCAGCGTTCCTTTGTTGGCGGTGTCGAGAATGGCCGTGGCATGGCCTTGGGTGGAGTAGATGGTGGCGGTATGAAACAACCCATCGCAGCCTTCGAGGAGGTCTGCCCACCCGTCCGCATCCAACACATCGCCCTGAACCAATTCAAGGCGATTTTCTGCGTTCAACGCCTTGGCATGCGCCCGCACATGGTCCACCTTGGCGGGATCGTTGAGGTCCCGCACAGAGCCTTTGACGGCGTAGCCGTGCTCGAGCAGGTCGCGAACGATGTGATTGCCAATGTGGCCGTTGACGCCGGTAACGAAGATACGGCGAGGAGCAACGTCGGCCATATGCCTCGGCGAGGCTTGGGTCCCGTATCAACCTTCAAGTGCATCACCATGCAGCCCCAAACGAAGCCCATGCCCATCCGCGTTCACGACACCCGACGGCGAGAAAAGGTGGATTTCACCACCCTGAAGCCGGGACAGGTCTCGATGTATGTCTGTGGTGTGACGGTGTACGACCGCTGTCATTTGGGGCATGCTCGTTGCTACTTGGCGTTTGACCTGATTCATCGCTGGCTCGAATCGAGTGGTTACGACGTGCACTACGTTCAGAACTTCACCGATATCGATGACAAGATCATTCACCGTGCCAACGAATTGGACGGTGACTGGAAAGCGTTGGTGGACGCCAACATCGAGGCGTATTACGAGGACATGGATGCGTTGAACATTCTGAGAGCCGATGTTTACCCTCGATGCACAGAGTACGTCGACGACATGATTCGCATCACGCAAGACCTCATCGACAAGGGGCACGCCTACCAAGCCAACGACGGCGTCTACTTCCACGTTGAGTCCGCACCGGAGAAGTACGGGCAACTCACCGGCCAGTCCATCGATGCTGTTCGTTCGGGCGCTGGTGGGCGCGTGGACGATACCGGTTCAGGAAAGCGAGACCACAAGGACTTCGCTTTGTGGAAGGCGGCCAAACCGGGTGAACCGACTTGGGACTCACCGTGGGGGCCAGGCCGGCCCGGGTGGCACATTGAATGCACGGCCATGTCGTTGGACCATTTCGAAAAGGAATTCGACATTCACGGCGGCGGCCATGACCTGCGCTTCCCGCATCACGAGGCTGAAATTTTCCAAGGCGAATGCCACACCGGTCATTCTCCCGTCGTGCATCACTGGTTGCACAACGGCTTTGTCAACATCGATGGAGAAAAGATGAGCAAGTCGCTTGACAACTTCTGGACCATTCGAGACATCCTCGCTCAAGTCGATGCCATGGTGCTCCGCTTTGCCCTCATCAACGCACACTATCGTTCACCCATCGACATGAACGAGGCCTTGCTCAACGATGCCGAGCGAAATTACAACCGCTTGTTGGGCTGCTATGTTGATGCCCTCAAGGCCGCAAAGGACCCCAACCCTGTGGCCTTGCCCCAACCCGACCTTGCTTCTCCCCTGCCCCTCGGCAAATCGCTTGGGTTGCTCGAAAAAATGGGTGAAGGGTTCGCCCAAGCGATGGATGACGACTTCAATTCCCGAGAAGCTGTCGCCAAGGTGCTCGGCATGGTCCGTGAAATCACGAAAGTTCTCGGTTCTGACATGGAATCGGCTGACCACAACGCCTTCGCCCATTACGCTGTGGAGTTGTTGGAAGAAACCGCTGGACGGGTCTTGGGCGTGTTGCCCTCCCAAGAGGTGGCGTTGGCAGAGCCGGAAGAAGACCCGCGGAAGGCCGAAATTGCCGACCAAGTCGAGGCCTTGTTGGTTCAACGAGCAGAAGCACGTGAAGCAAAAGACTGGGCGGTTGCCGATTCTATTCGTGACCAACTCAACGAGTTGGGCGTGGTCGTGACGGACACGGCCACCGGTCCCGAATGGGATCTGGCCTGATCACTCTTCTTCGTTGGGCGGCGCTGACAACGGCGGCGGTGCAGGAACAAATCCAACCTCCGCTGCCCCCAGGGCTTGCTCTTGTTCGTCCCACATTTTCTCGATGTGGACTTCTTGAGCCAGCGCATCTTCACTTCCTCTTGATACGAGGAAGAGCGCCACCAGCATGACGACGATGATGCCAAAGAACAACATCAACGCGACCTGTTCGATGTCTTCCTCACCTTGCGAGGTGTCGACCGGGGCCTTGGTCAATCCGGGGTTGGAGGCGCCATCGTCAGGCGTGTTGTCGGTGGTTTGGTTGGTTGTGGTGGTTTGGTTGTTCTGTGGTTGCTCGGTGTCGTCTTGACACGGTGGCAACGAACCGTCGTCGCACGGTTCAGGTTGTGTTTCCGTGACGGTTTCAAACTCGGTGACCGAAGGAAGCGTTTCCGCCCGGTCGTAATACCGGTCGTAGAGGTTGGAAAGGTCGATTTGAGCGTTGGCTTGCGCAGAACCGTTGAGGACTCGGAAGTAGCGCTCGTCGCCGTAGGTGTACCAGGGGTCGAGACCGACTTCCGACATTCCTGCGATAACCCCATCGAAGTCGTTGGCGTCACCGAAGGCGGCGGTCATTTCTTCCACGTCAAAGCGCATCGCCATCGTCAGGTTCTCGGTGATGCTGGCCCATGTCTGAGCGCCTTCCGGGGCTGCGAGGAAGGTGACGTCGAGCACCTTGTCAAACTTGCCAGCAGGTTCGTGGTCGTCGCCCTTGAGCGCCGTCATCAAGTCCTCATCACCGTAGATTGCCAAACCACCAACCACCGAGAGACGAACATCAGGGTCAACGGCGTTGATGAGGTTTCGATAGGGATTGGTGTGGATGTTGTCGATCACGACGAGGTCGGCCGCCGTACCGGGCGTGAGGGTGCCAACATCGTTTTGCCAGTTGGTGGCGTAGGCTGCGCCGGAGGTCACCATTTCCACCAGTTCGTAATCGGTGAAGATGTCGCCAAGCATCTCATCGTCCCACAGGTCGGCCACCTTCAGTTCATGCAGCGGTGACTTTGACCCGGAGGGAGCCCAATCGGGAGCCAAGGTGATGTGGACACCCGCTGCTTTGGCTGCAGCGATATCGGCGGTTTGACCGTAGAGCAACAGGTTGGACAGAGGCGACCACACAAGACTCGCGCCCACCTCGGCCATCTTGGTGAATTCCGGTTCGCCAAGCGCCACGCCGTGAATGAGGACCAATTCGCCCACGAGAAGGTTGTTCTGAACGAGGATATCGAATTCAGCACGACTTGATTCGTCAACGCCTTCGGCGATGTGAATGAACCACGCGTCGAGTTCGCCGCTGGCGTTGCCGGTTTTGATGTGGTTGCCGACGTAGTCCGAGGTCAGTTCGGTGACCTTGGTGTGGATTTCGTCCCTTCCGAAGTTGTAGTCCTCGATGTTGCGGGCCAGGACCGTAGCGTAGCTGTCATCGGGGTTGCTGGGGCTGCCTTGGGCGGCGGTGGTTCCACCGACGATGGACTTCATTTCGATGTACTTCATCGCTTGCGATTCCATGTTCCAATAGGGGCCGGAGTGAACGAGCATTTTCGGTTTGGTGACCTGTTCGCTGTAATCGGGGTGGTTTTTCCATTCGTAGCGATTGTTGTACCCGCCCCAAGGGTTGCGGTTCTGTTCCGAAAGGTGTGGCGTCATTTCCCAGAGGGGTGCTTGGTTGTAGTGAAGGTGATTGTGAAGGTCGATGAGGCCGGGGTAGATGGTCCCGTTGGTCTCCAAAACGGGGACGTTGGTGAGTTGAATGTTGGAAGGGACGTCGTTTTCCCAAACGGCTTCAATCATGCCGTCTTTGATCAAGAGGTGGCCTTCGTTGATGACGTCGGCCTCACCGGTCATCGGAACGATTCGGCCCTTGAGCACGTAGGCTCCCGTGTGCACGTTGTCGGTCATTCCATAACAGCGAACCATGTTTTGCGCCACGCCGTACGAACTGTCGTCTCCCCAACCCGGTGTGGGCGGGTCAACTTTCGTGACGGTGCCGTTGAGGCCTTTGACATAGGAAGTGTCCCACCACGAGTCTTCGGCAGGATAGGACAGCGTGTCGATGACGTTGCCGGATGCATCGGAGATGGTGACCGTTTCATCGTTCCAATAATCCAGTTCTATTCGGGAACTGGCGCGAAAAATGACGATGTAGTCGTTGGGGGCGACGGTGGTGTTCCATGCCAGCCGGCAAGGTGCGGAGCCACCGTCGGTGATGTCGTCCAAGATCCAATCGGAAACATCCACGGGTTCAGCGCCGGTGTTCCACAGTTCGATGAATTGGTCCGATACCGAGCCGATGTCTCCATCTCCATTCCAATCCGTTCCGTTGTAGTCCGGACTCGACGCAGAAACCAAAATTTCGCTGATGCGAATATCGCTCGCACCTCGGGCGGCGACTTCCGAAACACTTGGTTGGGTTGCGGGTTGGAGCACGGGCGTCATGCTCGCCGTCAAGAAGAGGCCACCGAGCAGCAGCGAAAGCATCCACTTTTGCATGGAGTCGTCGACACTCTGCCAGCACATAAGGAAGACTCCGATGTTTGTTGTATTCTCACATGGCTTGAAAAAGGGTAAACGTTAGCTTCCCACATGGCAACCGTTGAATTAACTGAACCCATCTTCGCTGAGACCATCGAAAACAACACGCTGGTCATTCTGGACTTTTGGGCGGAATGGTGCGGCCCCTGCAAGGCCTACGGTCCGGTGTACGAGCGCGTCTCAGAGGAGTTCCCCGACGTGGTGTTTGGGAAAATTGACACCGAAGAACAGCAAGCGCTTGCCGGCATGTTCGGTATTCGTTCCATCCCCACCACCATTGCGTTCAAGGAGGGTATCGGCGTGTTCATGCAGCCTGGTGCCTTGCCCGAGGCAGCGTTGCGAGATTTGGTTGAAAAACTGAAGGAGTTGGACATGGATGAAGTCCGTGCCGAGATGGAAGCCAACGAAGGCAACGACGATTGAAACACAGTCTGCCGATTGATTGAAAGCACCGCCTTGTTCACGTGGTTTCATGGACCTCAAGCCGTTGTTGGTGGTGCTGCTCTTCGCCACCAGCATGCTCGCAGGTTGTTTTGGTGAAGACGAGGCCGTCACGAACGCCCCCTCCTCCACCGATGTTTATCCCGAACCGTGGGAACGAACCGACCTGGTGTACAACGACCAGGACATTTACGCTCGAGTGACGGTCAACGGTTCCCACGCCATTGACGCCGTCCGCTCGGTGTACGTCCCGGTCGAGACCATCACGGCTGCTGATGGTGGTGCAGGGTTGACCGGTGACGCCGAGGTGCATCTCGGCCTGTGGTTGCCGGTGATCGACGGGTGCGATTGGGAGAGCGAATCGTTGAGCGCAGACTGTCAGGTCCCCGTCATCGCCGAAATCGGACCCTACTACAATGACGGGGACGTTGATGCGCTGACGCCCGCCGACCGCCTCGGCAAGATGTTGATTGAAAACTACGTGCCTCACGGTTTTGGCGTAGCGCAAGTCTCGGTCTTCGGAACCGGTGAATCGAACCACTGCATGGACCTCATGGGCACCGATGAGCAACGAGGCATCGATGCGGCCGTGACGTGGCTTGGAACACAACCTTGGTCCAACGGCAACGTCGGCATCATCGGAAAGTCCTACGACGGCTCAACGCCGTGGCAAGCAGCGACCTTTGGCAACCCCCACCTGGCGACCATCGTGCCCATGTCCGGCCTCATTGGCGTGCACGAATTGATGTGGCGCAACGGCAGCATGGAGGCACGAGGCATGATCATGCACAACGGCGTTTACGGCTCCTTCGGCATCGACGGTGATTCCGAAGACGCCCACACCCTTTGTGAAGGCTACATAGAAGGGTACGTCAACGGGCCTGCAGCCTACCTCTCAGGCGGCATGGTCACCTACGGTGGCAACGACTACTGGACCGAACGCTCCTTCCTCGACCGCGTGCTGGCCAATTACAACGGTTCCGTCTACATCATTCAGGGCATGCAAGATTGGAACGTTGACCCGCACATGTCGTTCCCAACCCACCAACTTGTTGAGGACGCAGGCATTGAAATCAAGACGCTCGCCGGACAGTGGGCGCACGACTATCCAGACCGAAAGTCGGGTCACAGCAGCCTTCCTTCGGGCGAGGGTGCGGAGGCCTACCCTTACACCCTCCGATGGGATTGGGCGGACGAGATGCTCTACTGGTTCAACTGGTACCTCAAGGGCGAAGGGCGCGCACCGACGCTCGGTGTTGAAATGCAGGACAACCGCGGCGGCTGGCGTTTCGAGACAACCTATCCTCCAGTAGACACCACCTACGTTGACATCAACGGCGACGACTTGAGCCCGTCAGGGGCCTCCATCGGAGGGTCAAGCGGCTCCATCACGATGACCTACGGGCCGTTTGCCAACGACACCTTCATCGTCGGTATGCCCAGTTTCCACATTCCCGTCACCCCCCACACCACCAACGGTGCACACGGGTTCCTGACGATGGAGGACGAGAACGGGATGCATCTTGGTCATGCCGTGATGGATTTCCGATTCCATGCCGGAGGGCGTGATGGACAAGAAGTGCTGGCTCCTTTTGTGACCGTGACGGGGAAAATGGAGTTCCTTCCCATGGACATTTTCCTCGAAGCGGGTGAATCCATCGTCATCACCATGACGCAAACCGGGTACGACTACGTACCGTCCCCAGCAAGCGCTGGAAGTTATTCCATCGATTGGTCACAAGCGACGCTCACGCTGCCGCTGATTGAGCGCTCGTGCGATGCGTTGTTCCAAGCACCGATGCACGCCTACGGTGACGAAGCACAACGGGCGTGTTGATGCGTCACTCGCCCAGGCCTTCCTCAAGCGGAGAAAGTTGGCCTCGAACACCGACGGTCCATTTGAGGGTATCAACGATACCTTTTGCCCGTTGGAACTTCATCAACGCTCTGTATTTTGCCTCTTTCGGGCCGGTCATCTTTCTCAGCATGTACTTGGCGTGCTGGGTTTTCATTTCAGCGACCGCTTCCTCGAGGAGGGCATCGATTTCTGCCCACGTGCGGTCGTAACTTGGCTGCTGCGAGCGGCCCGGTCGTGATCTCATCTGCATTGGTTGGCCCAATGCACCCTACGCTCTTTGCATTGGCCACATAGACTCAATAGTCTCGGGTGACGGTGTGTGTGTCAGGCCATCGGTGAAAGAAGTGGGAGGTTGGCGCAGCCCCCATCGTCATCCTCTTAAGCCCTTGACAAACGATGGTCAGCATGGTGTTGACTTCAATTCCGGGTGTCAGCGAGCGTATGGCAAGCAAAATGACCGAGCATTTTGGCTCCGAGGATGCGGTGATGACCACGCTGGCTGCAGGCGATGTCGGTCGCTTGGCGGAAGTGGAGGGTCTTTCCGTGAAACGAGCCCTCAGTCTCGCCCGTCAATATGCGGGGGATGAAGGGCAGTTCCTCGCTACGAAGGAAGCCAGAAAACTTCACCAAAACCTGCTCAACCATCTCCAATCCTTTGCCGCTTGCGCAGCCACCAAGGAACGAATGGGTTTGCTCACGCCGGTGGCCAATCCGCACCCCCGTCGAACGTTGGTCGCCGCTGCCATGGAACTTGATCCGGCCTGGTTGGCTGAACAACGAACCGCCTGGCAGGGATTGACCCGCCTCAAAGAGCGCCAAGAACGATATGAACGCGTGGTCGTCTGCCATGAACCGCTCGAGCATCTGAAGAAATTTTGCCGTGTGCTTCAACCCACTGAAAACGAAACTTGGAAGGATTACACGGTGTTCAAAACCGTGACGTGGGTTGGAAGCGGCGCACCGATGGAAGCCCCTGACGGGTGGTTGGTTCTCGGCTCCTCGCCCGATGCATCGCTCCTGTTGCCCGAGCGAACCATCGACTGGTTCACGCACAACCGGAAGACGCTGAACATCCTGTGCGATTTGGTTGAAGCGGTACAATCCGGTACCTTCCCCGAGAACGAAGCCTTGGCATCCCTCGGTGAAGCCTTGCGCCCTCTTGCTGCGCTGCCTGAAGCCTTGAGTTTGCTTGGCGATGCGTCCCAAATCGAGGCGGTGGCTCGCATCAAAGACGAGCTTTGGGGGACGGTCAAGACCCTTGAGCAGGAGGTCAACGACCAAGTTGAACACGCCATGAACGATGCGAAATTGGCCCTCTCCGGCGCTGAACTGCTCGAAGCCTTGGCCGACGGGACGGCGTTTCAACGCAAGCTCAGGGATGCGACCGGACACGTGATTCAAGAAGCGATGCAGCAGGCCAGAGAAACGCTGGCGGCCTTCCTTGAACCGGCGTCGTTGCGGTGTCCTTTCGACATCTTCACCTCTTCGTGGCCGGCCAAAATCGACCGGCAAACCATTGACGGCATCGATGCTGCCTTGGAATCCAAATTGAAGGCGGAAACCACGGGGCACCTCGTGTCGATGGCGAGGACCCTCGGCCCCCTGAAAGCCTCGTGCGAACTGGCCGTCCAACGCCTTATCGAAACCGACCAGTGGCTTTCCGTGGCTCGTTGGGCTCATGCCGACCGGTGCGTGATGCCCGAACTTGTGGCCCACGGTGTTTGGTTGGACGGCGGTCGACATGTGCTTCTCGGTGTCGAACCTGACGCGGTCACCTACGGACTTGGCCAGGCTGCTTCGAGCGGCGACCAGCAATCGCTCGCTTTGTTGACCGGGGCCAATTCTGGTGGGAAAACCACGCTGTTGGAATGTTTGGCCTACGCCAGCATACTCGCTCACATGGGACTCCCGGTTCCTGCCAAGGCCGCCCGGATTGGAAAGGTGGATGCCCTGCACATTTTGGCGAAGGCAGGCGGTACCCAAAGCGCAGGGGCGCTGGAGCAAACACTGGTGGAATTGGCCACGGTGGTGAGCGACCCGACGCCCAAACTCATTCTCGCTGATGAATTGGAAGCCATCACCGAACCTGGGGCAGGTGCTCGAATCATTGCTGGCATGCTGCTTGCAGCAGAGGCTCAGCCTGACACCACGATGATGCTGGTCACGCATCTTGCACCCGCCATTCTCGAAGCCACGGGCCGAGATGACCTTCGTGTGGACGGCATTGAGGCCAGCGGCTTGGGCGAAGACTTGGAGTTGCTCGTGGACCGAACGCCCAAGCGAAACCATCTCGCACGGTCAACGCCTGAGCTGATCGTCAAGCGGTTGGTGGAGAAGAGCAACGGGCACGCCAAGGCCTTGTTCGCTGATATTCTGCAGATGTTCGCAACGCCCGAGTAACCCTCACGCCGGTAGTTCAAGTTCAACGGCGAACAGCGGGTCGGGGTCGGTTGAATCGTGGTAGGCGACCACCACGCCACCGTCGTTGAGAATACCAAGCGACGCAAAGTCGAATCGAATATCGTTTCCAGCACCCGAGGTGGAATCGAGGTCGCCTTGGCCGATGTAGGTCAGCGTGTCGGGTGACATGTCTTCGGAGTACCCTCGGACATGGTAGACCGTGTCAACATCGGGTCCTTCGGTGGATTGGTACCGCACGTTGAGAACGAACAAATCCAGTTCACCGTTTCCTTGGAACTCCCATTCCTCAATGGAAGATGCGGTGGCTCCCAAATCGTAGGTGTGGTTCATCCAGGTCTGAGCGCCGTCCTTTGACATGAAGTGCGTGAAACTCGTGCCGCTGTTGGTCACGCAGTGGATGGTTCCTGCTCGGTCGATATGGCAGTATTCAGAGGGGAACTGAACGCTGAGTTCGTTCCACGAAAGGGTCGTATCCATGTAGGCAGCGTTGCCGTTGTTGTAGTAGGAGGGGAAGATGAGACCTCCGGAAGGCAGCGGAAAGGCCCGCATTTCCTTGTGGGGCTTGTTCACGTCCCAGTACGCCGGGAGGTCGGCGCCGGTGAAGTTCAAATCCAATTCAATGGCAGGGTCCCCACCGCCACGGCCGGGGAATTGGAACGGGTAGTAGTTGAGGCCGTCAACGCTGATTTGGCCGCCGGCGTTTTGGGTTTGATGCCAGAAGTTGGACACCACGATGCTGGCCCAATCGCCGGTGCCGAGACTCGATTCAATGGGCCCAATCACCTCGACCTGCCACGAACGGTCGTAGAAGGGTTCGGTGATTCGGTTGTAACACCAGGTCCACTCGCCTTCGGATTCATCGTAGAGAATGGCATAGAATTTGTCCAACTTCAGGTCGGCACCCGGGTAAGGGAACCACGACATGGAGATGATGTCGCCGTTGGTTGCTTGCACGATGCTTCCCTCCCCCAACCCTTCGTTACCGGGGTTGGTGGGCACCGGTGTACGGCACTGGGTGTCTGGAAGGATGGTGGGGATGTAGGTGTCCCAAACGTGACCGCGGTCTTCTGAAAACACGGGGTATTCTCCACCGATGTTGAGAATTTGTCCGTCGATGTCGGTGGCAAGGTAGTGTTCGCAGCAGTTTCCGCCGTAGGAGGCGTCAAACACCGCCCACGTCGTGTTGGTGCTCTGGTTGGTGCGAAGGTCAACGGTGACGAACATGCGTTCGTCGACGTGGCCAGCCTCATCGATGCGTTCGTAGGTGGACCAAATTGGTTCCACTTGCTCGTTTTCAGCGATGCTGCTGCCGTCTCCAAAACAGCCAGCGAGCACCATGGACATCGCCATGACCACACCGAGGAGCGCCCGTCGCATGATTTGGCGTTGCATGGGCTTGATTTGAAGCCGTCGCTGTTCTCACTCGAACCTTCTCTCCGTCCAACCGTCACCCCATCAGGACAACAGGGTTCGCAGACCGGTTGCGGTAAAGGACCCCATCCAGGTCAACGCCTCACCGTCGATCATGTGCAGTTCGGGTGGGGTGGCACCGGCCGCTTCAATGGCAGCAGCGAGTCGTTGCCCTTCTTCCATTGAAAATTCGTGAGGCTCGCTTGAAAGAAACAGGTCGGTAACGCCGTGTTCGATGATGCTCTCCACGGTGACTTCAGGATAGCCGGTACCGGTGGGGTCGATGATTGGAACCGTGTAGCCCATGCAGGCGAGCATGCCGCCAGCGTAGGTTTCACCGTTGGCGGCCATCAGCGGTTCGTGCCAAATGAGGGGGAGTGCGACGCGTCCGTTGTTTTCCGGAATGGAGGCAAGGACGTCCTCAAGTTCGCTGGCCAACCCGTCCGCTTTATCCATCCGATTCACCGCCTTGCCGAGGTCTCGCAGCATGGGGGGGACGTCGCTTGGGTGGTTGACGTGGCACACAAAGGTGGCGTATCCTTGCTCGATGCACCAATCGTACACGGCTTTGGGATTCTCGTCCCTGTCCATCACCACGAGGTCGGGTTGTGCGGCTGCGATTTTGGACAGCGTCGGCGTCTTTGTCCCTCCGACAACAGGAACCTCATGCACGTGTTGCGCAGGGTGGATGCACCAGGGTGTACGTCCAACGATTTCATCTGGACCAAGTCCGAGGTCAAACAGGGTCAAGGTAAGACTTGGCACCAACGAGACGATGCGCACGCCATCGCCTCACTTGACCGTGAAGTGGACCACGGCACCGTCGACTTCGAAACGTTCGGCGTCGGACGGCGGCTGTTCACCGTCGGTGTGGAACACGCAACCAGCCGTTCGGGTTTCGGAGGCCACCCACGCTTCGTCGTTGGCATGGAGTGCTGGAGCGTTCTCCGTCCACACCTCAAGGTCGATGGTAGCGTCGATGTCCAGATTCAGTGTTTTGCGCTGGGCTTGGACTCGGCGGGTGATGTCTCGGGCCAGGCCCTTGGAGAGCAAGGCGGGTGTATCGTTCATGTCGAGCACGAGACTCACCTGCCGCTGGTCTTCGCCGAGGGTGAGGTCCACGGTTTGTGCAGCGAACCCTTCCCGTTCAACCCGCTTGACCTCGACATCACCTTCCTCGACCTTGACACCCAAGACCTCGGCGCCGCCGTCGCTGATCGCTGCCAAGAGGGCCTGCGGGTCTTCTGCGTTGCGAATGGCTTGGGCGACCTCGTTGACCTGAGCCCTCGCCTTTGGGGCGAGCGCACGGAAGTTGGGAGCCAATTCAATGCGCTGGAAACGGTCAAGGTCACTCTCGATGTGGATGGCTTCAACATTCAACTCTTCAGCGAGCAGTTCGTGGAACGCCTCGAGGTCAGGGCCTGCGACGATCCATCCTTGGGCGCAGGGGAGGCGTTGGCGTCGGTTGGCTTCGATGCGGATTCGGCGACCTGCTTCGGCGAGTTCGCGGACGAGGTCCATGGTGGCTTCCAGCGGCAGGTCTTGGGGAGGGAGCGTAGCGGTTGCCTTGGCAGCTGCCTCGTCCCATGCATCGGAGGTGGCTCCCTCAAGCGACCCGGGAACACCAGAAGGCCACGGGGCGGTGTGGACGGATTGGCCGGTGAGGTTGCGATGGATTTCGTCCACCATGAACGGCGCCACCGGCGCCATCAAACGGCACACGGTCGTAAGCACCTCGTGCAGTGTGTGCTGGCACGCCAATTTGTCGTTGGTCTCGGCTTCATCCCAAAGACGGCGTCGGCTTCGGCGAACATACCAGTTCGAAACGTCGTTGACCATGAAGTCCTCGAGGTCTCTGCAGGCCTTGTGGAAATCCCAGTTGACAAAGTGCTCGTGGTAGGCGTGGCCGACGCTCGCAAGGCGTGACAGAATCCAACGGTCCAGTTCAGGGCGCTGGTTCACTGGAACGTCGGCGGATTCGGGGTCAAAGCCGTCCAAAGCTGCGTAGTCCACATGGAACTTGTACACGTTCCACATCGTGAGGAACATCTTGGCGTAGGTTTCTCGCACGCCGTTGGGGTCAAACTTTAGCGGGTTCCAAGGAGCGCCAGCCGTGACCATGTACCAGCGGGTGGCGTCGGCTCCTTCTCGATTGAAGTGGTCCCACGGGTCAACGATGTTGCCTCTGGATTTGGACATCTTCTTGCCTTCAGCATCGAGGATCAGCCCCAACGAAAGACAGCGCTTGTAGCACATTTCGTCAAACACGGTGGTGGAAACGGCAAGCAGCGTGTAGAACCACCCTCGCGTCTGGTCAACACCTTCGCAGATGTAGTCCACGGGGAACGAACCGTTGAACACATCCTCGTTCTCAAACGGATAGTGCCACTGGGCAAACGAAGCGCAGCCCGAATCGAACCAACAGTCCATCACGAAGGGTTCACGCTTCATCGGTTCACCAGCATCGGAAAGGAGGGTGAATTCGTCCACCACCGGTCGGTGAAGGTCAACGTCATCGGGACATTCGGGGTTTTCAAGGCCGGCTGCGACGGCTTTTGCGACTTCTTCCTGAAGTTCCTTGATCGAGCCAACGCACTTCATTTCACCGCTTTCGCTGCGCCAAACAGGCAGAGGCGTACCCCAGTAGCGCTCTCGTGAAATCGCCCAGTCCTTGACGTTGCGCAACCATTCGCCAAAGCGACCTTCACCCACCCAATCGGGTGCCCATTCCACTTGGTCGTTGAACTTCAGCAGGTTGTCTTTGACCGCCGTCATGCGAACGAACCAGGAGTCCATGGCGTAGTACAGAAGCGGATGGTCGGTTCGCCAGCAGTGCGGGTAATCGTGCGCATAGGCCTTTTCTCGGTACAGCAAACCGCTTTCGGGTCCTTTCCCGTTGGAACCTCCGGGGGTGCTGAGCAATCCGATGATGGCCTCGTCGCATTCCTTGACGTAGCGTCCGTCCAATTCAGGGTGTGTTCCGGTCACAAACGACCCGTCCATGCCCACCGTGTGATGGGCAGGTAAGCCTGCTTCCATGCCCAAGTTGTAGTCGTCTTCACCGTACATCACAGCGGTGTGGACCACGCCGGTTCCGTCGGTGGTCGTGACCCAATCGGCTGCGAGCACGGTCCACGCCGTGGTGGAATCGCCTCGAGGTACGGCCCCGGGGAACAGCGGTTCGTAGGCTCGGCCAACGAGGTCGCTGCCGGGGAATTCCTCGACGATGTCAACATGGTGGCGAAGCACCTCTTTCATCAGCGCCTTAGCGAGGATGACCTCTTCGCCAACATCGGCACCACCGGCACCGGCCCATCCTTCGCCCGCCGCTTCTTTGATGCGACATCGGACATAGGTGACATCCGGTCCAACGGCGAGACCAACGTTGCCGGGCAAGGTCCACGGCGTGGTCGTCCACGCCAATATCGAGGCATCGTCGTCGGTGAGTTTGAACTTGACATAGACCGACGGTTCTTCCACTTCCTTGTACCCGAGCGCCACTTCGTGGCTGGAATACGACGTCCCTGTTTGGGGGCAGTACGGCAACACTTTGTGGCCCCGATACAGCAGGCCCTTGTCGAACATTTGCTTGAGGGCCCACCAGGCGGACTCGACGTAGTTGTTGTCCAGCGTCACGTAGGGGTTGTCCAAATCCACCCAGTACGCCATGCGTTCGGTCATTTCCCGCCAAGCGGCTTCGTACGTCCACACCGATTCTCGGCAGGCTTGGTTGAACTCGGCCATCCCGAACTGTTCAATGGCTTCGTTGCTCATCAAATCGAGCCGCTTCTGCACCTCGATTTCGACAGGGAGGCCGTGGGTGTCCCAGCCACCTTTTCGCTCGACCAGAAATCCTTCCATGGCCTTCCAACGGCACACGAGATCTTTGTAGGTCCGAGCGACCACATGGTGGATTCCCGGTTTTCCGTTGGCGGTGGGTGGTCCTTCGAGGAAAATGAAGGGGGCGCCGTTGCGACGAACGTCGATGGATTCCTGGAAGGTTTGGTCTTCCGACCACCGTTTCAGCAGGTCGGTTTCCAACTGAACGGCGTTCAGTTCACCCGCTGGTTTCGGTTGAGCCATGTTCCTTCCACCGGCGGCCCGGTTTTCAACCTCACTCCAAAAGATGTTCATTTTTGTCAAACCGTGCGGTTTTTCGGTGACCAAAACGATGTGCTGAATGGTTGTGTTCTTCCGTTCAGCAAAGATACGCAGGCGCATGCTTCAAGTCCTTCAATGCCCACCATGGAGCATGGCGGGTAGGCGTGTCCACGCACAGGCTCTGGTCCTCGTTGCCCTGATGGTCTTCAGTGGAGGCCTCAGTACGCTGGTTTTCGAAGCCTCAACCTCGGTGACACTCAACGAGGAAACTCGGCCTCAGTTGGTTGGCGAAGGCGACCAAATGGATTTGACCTTGACCAGCACCCCCAACACCAATTTCAAACTCGATTTACCGAACGCAGAGCCGTTGGTCAATGCTGAATTGATGTTCACTCCCAAGATTCTCCCGCTTCAGTCCGGTTTTGTTTGGGACGAAGCTGCCGATTGGAACCACCCAGACGCCATCAAGAACGGCTCAAGCGTGTCCAATGGTGCGCTCACCGGTTCTTCAGCAGGTGTGCTCTGGGACTTCAACACCAACAACCAAGGGTGGACCTTTTCGAATTCTTACACGGCTCGGGTCACATCGCCCGCTTGCGGGTACAACGGTTCGTCGGGTGGGTCGCTTCGAACCTATGCAGGGTCAACCTACGGGACCTCTCCGGTTGTCAACCTCGCCGGCGGGGTGAACATCCCGTTCCACGCATGGGTCCACGAAGGGCGCTCTGGCTGTGGGGAAACACCCGATAGCGGCGAGAATCTCCAATTCCAGTACAAGACCGCTGCTGGTGGATGGACGGTGTTTCGAACCTTCAGCGGAGGGGGCTCTCAGACCACGAACTTCCAGTTCATGACCACTTTGCCGGCAGCTGCTGTGCACGCCAACTCGCAATTCCGAATCCACCAAACAAGCGGGAGCAGCACCTGCTGCGACTATTGGTTTGTTGACGATGTTCACATCGCCACGCCTCCTGAATCCAACTGGACCAGTCCGACGTTGGGCCACAAAAGTGGGAGCAGTCAACCGTTGGCTGACGATACCTATGCCCCGTTGTACATCGAAGCCAACATTCCCGAAGGGTCCTACCTCAACTGGTCTGTACTCAACGCCGCTGGAGAAATGATTCCAGGGATGCACGGCTCGAATGAGTTGATTGTCCCGTTGGGCTTGCTGGACCACGATGTGGTGGATCAATTCCGCCTCCATCTCGAACTCTCTGGCGGCGCCAACGGCATGCCGCTGGTCTACTCCATCGCCGGTGACGGCTCGGTTCGACAAAGCTTCCGAACCGATTCTGCCGTGCAAGGATGGAATCTCAGCGGCTCCGCTTACAGCCCCACCACCGGAATCACCGGGAACGCCACCGCCACGCTCACATCGCCATGGATGCTGGCGAACGCTCCGGTGTACGATGTCAAACTTACCGGAACAGTGACCAACGCGCAGGTACAGGTGCGTTACCACGGCGACCATCCATGGGTGAACGTCACCTTGCCCTACACCCCCATCGTGAGCCAGGAGATTGTGGGCATGCAGGCTCGCATCGTGGCCCTTCCGCCCGCCGACGGAAACATGAGCAACTTCACGACGTGGTCGGTTTCTGAACTCAATCTTGACCTGTTCGGAGGTCAGCATCCTGCCCGACCAGCGTTGGATTTCAATCTCGATGAGCGCTACGAATGGGGCGGTGCCGACGAGCGCGTTGGAACGTGGGGCTGGCAAAATCGCTTTGTGAACGCCGAAGAGCGCATGGAAATGGTGCTGACGGGAGGTTCCCCCAGCGTGGCGAAAGTCTGGGTTCCAAAAGACGATCTGAGTTCCTTTGGATTTTCCTACGCTGCGCAGAGCGGTACCGTGCAAAACGTCGCACTCTTCGTCCAAAGTCAACTCATTGCCACCCGCAGCAGCAACAGTTCAAGCGGTCTATTCCATCTCACGGTCGAGGAAACCGATGCGTTTACCGATGCCTTGGCCAACGTGGCGGCCTCGGTTGATATTCTGAGCACGCCCTTTACCGAAGCCCGCATCGAAGTCACCGGGACCGGCACGGCCGTGCTGGGTGGTCTTCGAGCCACCTACAACGCCTCTCACCATCTCGTGGCTGATGCTTCCTCTGCGTTTGTCATGGGCGTGAACGAGGCCCGAACCAGCGTGCCCAACGTCGGTGGTATGCAAGCCATTCCTTTGCCGTTCATGGCGGAGGAGCGAGGCGGTCTCACGGTGGAGGTTATCGGTCTGCAAACTTCGAGCAACGTGATCCTTCAGCAGGGAACGATGGTCGATGCACCTGATGTGCTGACGCCAAGCCAACACTGGCAAACCGTCTCCACCGAATACCAACTCACCGGAGGCTCTGCGGCCCACTATCGGCTGGATGTGTTCAGCAAGACTCACCAAGCCACCTGGTTGTTCCCTGCCGCGGGTGGTGCACCAGCGGGCCTGGGCGATGCCGACCTTGTTGAGCTGCACCCCACCGATGCCATCACCGTCACCGAGGACGGCATGAACGTGATGACCAACATCACCTTCCGTCTTCGACCGGACTGGGACGATGAGATGCAACTCACGGCCACATCACGCATCGTGATGCA
>JALRLQ010000002.1 GCA_023254365.1 Candidatus Poseidonia sp.
GACCAGGGCCGCCTCGGTCGGAGGGGGGGACAACGACATAGGGCTTGAATTCAGGATGATTGGTGACCACGGCACCACCACTGTATGCCACTTCCAGGCCGTCAATGGAAGACTGGAACTGATAGGCGAGCCTTGACAGATGGAACGCCCAAACGGTGCCGATGGAAGCATGGGTTGAGATGCCATCGCTCCCCAACACGTCGATGCTCACGCTCGCAGGGTGTCGCCCATCACGCCACGCGTTTTGGATGTCCACCTCTCCTCGCCCACCCATGCGTTCCCAAGGAAGGTCCGTGGTGATCCATCCGCTGGCTTGGGTGGCAACATTCGTGCAACGTTCGGCTCCGTCGTGGATGATGTGGTGCAAACCCTGTCCTCCCGAAGACCGGAAGAGACGAAGTGGATGGCCGGATTCAACCCGAAGGTTGGTGGTGCCCAGCGGTGCATCAAAGGCGGCTGAGGCGGTTGTATCAAGGAACACACCGGTCACGTTGGCGGCTCCGCTGGCGTTCCAGGTGCTCGTGTAGCCGGCCAGCCGAACGGTCAACAGTTCGGCCGTCACGTTGTCTTCATTGATGTGGGTGAATGCGCCCCCTGAAACCGCGCCGGTATCATCGGCTGGCAACAACATGCTTCCCGCCACGGCATCGACGGTGGTGGCGTTGAGTTGCGCAGCCCACGTCACGAGGACGTCTCCGTCTGCGTCGAGCGTGGCTGCGCCAATATCTTGAGCTGGTGGCCATGCGATGTGCTCGACATCACCGGGCGAGACCGAAATCCCACCGTTTCGCCATGTGACGGTCACGATGGTGTCTCCGGGGTTCGAGAAACGAAGTGTTCCGTTCAGGCCTGGTGGTGTGAACGCATGGCCGAGGTAGGCGCCGGTATCGGAAGGCCACGCGGTGATGCCAGCGCTGGACGATGAATTGCTCTTCAGCAGCATACGTGATGGTGAACTGCTGGTGACGTGGACCACGCTGTCTTGTGCAACGGTGATGTCGTGGCTGAAGGCCACGGCTGTGCGTGCGTATCCACTGGGGAGGGCGTAGTGAATCGTAGTTTCGTCATCGAGGGTGATGTGAATTTGATTGGCGTTTTCGCTCAACAGGTGGATGGTTGATGTTCCTGCTTGAAGCGGGATGGACCACGCATGTCCACGTTTGTCCGATGGTTCGACCATGCTCGGCAACAGGTAGGTTGCTCCACTTTCTCCGGTGGTTCCCAGGACGGTCAGTGCGTGGGTGGACACCAGCACGGCTTCGCCCTTGGACGTCAGGTCAAACGAAGCGACATCGTCAACGCGTAGCATGCTCGTCTCGACATCGTCACCATCGATTTGCAGGATGACCTCAATGGGGCCAAGTGGCATGGCAAGACCGGGCGTGACGGTGAAGATGACCTTGTCCAAGACGGCTTCCAGTGTGTAGTAATAGGGTCGATCGGGTCCCAAGCGAAGGTCGGAAAGGCAGACGGATTGAACGAAGCTTTCCGGATGTCGAATTTCCAGGGTGTCGTCAAAATCCAGCGCACCTCGTGCCCGAAGCGACATGTCTTCTTTCCAGGTGGCTGAATACCACATGCCTCCCCGAAGGCTGTCCCACGCCAAGTTCCCATCCACCGGAATAAGCGTGGCGTGGGTAGAATCACCCGGCATGCCCCGTTCGCTCAAGGCAGAGGTTTGATGGGCAAGCAGGGTCATTTGAGAGGACATGTCATGGCGTTCCACCGAACCTTCCATTTCTTCGATGACCGGCATCATCGAGACCATCATGAGACCGATGATGGAAAGCACCCCTCCAAACAAGAGGACGGTGGCCACGGCGGCAGAAACCGCCTCGTCGTGCCGGCGCAAGGTTCCCCTCAACGACTCACCTCCACGCGTTGAAGGTCCACCTCAAAGTAGAGGGGGAGTTGCTGGGCAGACACGCTGAATCCATCAGCACCGCTGGCCCGTTCATAGGGCGCAAAACCGATGTACGTGTCAAGGGTTCCTGCAGACCGTTGAATGGTGTATTCCGAAAGCCAGTTGTCGTGGTATTGCGGGGTGACCACATCGTGGAGCGCATTCAACACCTTGAACTGGACGTTGTAGGCTTGGCCGGTAAAGAGGGTCATGGGCCCTTTCGAGACGAATTGGAGGCCGATGTTGTTCCCCGTGCCGATTGACCCGTTGGCCGTGACATCGGTAAGGAGCATGGAGAGGCGAAGTTCATCGTTGGCCATGCGGTCAAATTCAACCGACGGCATGGCACTCACTTCCCAGGCACCGTTCGGGAATCGTTCCGCCCGTGCGTTGTTCATCAGCACGATTTGGTGTTCGCCTTGGCCCAACGAGGTATGGATTTCAATCCCGGACAGGGAAATTCGTACTTGACGATGCAGCGGGACATCATCAGCATCATACACCGTGACGATCATCCAGTGGGAGGCACTCGCATTGTGGGTGACCATGACCTCGAGGTGACTGGGTGCAATGTCCCGTTCCACCAGGATGCCGGGCGATTCTACAGTGACGCTCCGCGCTGTTTCGTTGGCAGCGAGCACGGCTATCGTCGTGTCGTTCACATGCCGCAAAGCGATACGTTCCCCGGGCGTAAGGTCGGCAGCAATGGTCCACTGCTCAACGTTTTGAACCGGACGAATTGAAGTGGATTGAATGGCGAGTGTGTTTCGGAAGCCCGTTCCCTCCGGGGCGTTGCCGGCAACTTCCACGCGGTCTTCAATTCGGTCAGCCAGGCCCGTGGCAGAATTCCAGTTGGTGTTGTCCTCAAAATCGGACAAATAGGGGTTGAGGAAAATCCAGACGCCGCCCATGATGGTGATCACCATCGCCAGCAACATGACCACGCCAAGAACTTCGCTCACAGCACGCTCCTCGCCACGAAGGCAAGGGCTTGCTCTTCGCGTCTCGCGTCGGTTCACGGACTTGACACGATGCGGTATCATTTAGCCATTGACCTCAAAACGGTCATCAATCAACGGTTGTGTTGCTTCTGCGGAGCCTCGACGATGCCGTCTTCCTTCCCAATGTAGTGCGAGAAATCAGGACCTTCTTGTTTGGAGATGGTGAGGTCGCCATTGAACACGTCTTCGATGTAGTAGAGAACGGTGGATTCAGCGATGTGGGGTTGGTTGTTTTTTTCACTCAGGTGCGTGAGCGTGATGCTTCGCGTGGCTTCAGTGCAAACTTCAGCGAGGAATTGACCGGTTTGGTCGTTTGAAAGGTGGCCGCCACGGCCAGAAATTCGGTCTTTGAGGGAGTAGGGGTAGGGGCCGTAGACCAGTTTGTTATGGTCGTAATTCGCTTCGATGGAGATGTGTTCGCATCCTCGAACATGGGCGATGAGTTCGTCGGTCCATGAACCCAGGTCGGTGATGATCGCTGCTCGTTCTCCTCCGTAACTGGCGACAAAGGCGACGTTTTCGGAACCTGCATGCGGTACAGGGACGGGAAGAACAGCCAGGTCTTCACCGACTCGTACCAAATCAAGGGATTCAAAATAGGTGGTTAAGGAGGGATCCAAATCCAATTCCAGGGCTGTCCGTTCATTCGCGAGGACGCGAGTTTGCCATTTGTTTTGCATGACTCGTGCGCCTCCACCGTGATCGGCGTGGTGGTGGGTGACGAAGAGGCAATCGATGTCTTCGGGCGTGAGGTTCAACCGAGCCAATCGCTTTTGGAGTTGTGTCCCGCTGAAACCCTGGTCGATGAGCACCTTCACCGTGGGTGTTTCCAGCAAGGTCGAGTTGCCTCGACTACCGGTTCCCAAATGCGTGATGGTCAGGGACATGCGAACATGGCTTACCGGACGCGGGAAGGTCTTGAACACACCGACAGTCGCTTACGAAATACGGTGATTTTTCGATGAAATTTCTCCTGTCAAGCGTGGGATGTATGAACAATGTTCCATCAGCCTCATAAGCAATCTTGGAGGAGTGAAAAACGAGCGAAGCGTATGCTTGGCAGTTGGTGAGTCCATGCGTCGAAGTCAAACCACCCTCCTGACCACGTTTGCGGTCATCGCAAGTTTGCTCTTCATGTCACAATTTCCCGCCATCTCAAACGTGGCCAACGTCCACCCTGACGACACCACACAAACCCCGCCCCCGAACACCGACTCGGACGGTGATTTGATTCCCGATGTTCACGAGACCTTGTTTGAAGACTGGATGAATTGGACTGCACCGGACGGTCGTCCCGTGGTGGTTGTTGGACTCGACAAGAACGATGCGTCGGATGCCAACACCGATCGTGACCTTGACGGGTTGAACGCCACTGAGGAATTTTGCTGGCCGTATCCTGCCAACTGCACTGCGCCCGGGTTTCCTCGGGGTCTCACCGGTCAGTTGGATGAAAACAGCGACCGCATCTACCTCGATCCTCGGGTGGCCGACACCGATGGTGATGGCATGCCCGACGGGTACGAAGCCTACATGTGCCAGCGGACCGGGGGATTTGACAGCACCTCGTTGCGTTACAATTGTCCAACATTCGATCCGCTCAACGCGAGCGATTTAACCTACGACGGTGACAACGATGGATTCGATGTCAACCGAGACGGCGTGATGAGTGAATCCGAACGGTACACTGCGCCGGAGGAATATGCCTATGGCATGCCGTCCAATTACACCACAGAATTGGATGGGTTGTGGTGCTATGCCACCCTCCCTGACGGTGCCGTGTTGAAGAATTGGCCGTACATTCCTTCCGGTGCAAATGCGACCTTCCACAATCTGTTGAGTGCCTGTACCCTTCGTGATGTCAATCCCGTTGGGGAAGATATGTGGCTCGGCACCGACCCGATGCTGGACGATTCGGACCGTTACTTGTGGGACGGATTTTCCATCCGACCGTTGTATCCCTCTTTTGGCGATGGCATTCCGGATGGATGGGAGGTTCATTTCGGATTGAATCCATTGAACCGAACCAATGCCCTTGAGGACCCGGACAACGACGGGTGGGACGCCAACAGAGACGGCGGTATCACGGCAGACCTTGCTCGAACCGAGACGGCGTTGAGCATTGGCGAGGCCCTCTCAACGCTCGAGGAATACAATGTCCACTTTGATAACGGCAACACCGTGTATCCTGGATTGAAGACCACGGTGGTTGGTGACACAGAGAATTACAATGTCCTCCCGCTCGTTTACGATACGACTGAAGACGACCTTGCCATCATGCATCATGATGTGCGTTCCCTCGACGAATACGACGGCACGGTGTACGTCATGACTCGTTATGGCGTGAGCGTCATCAACGAAGCTGATGCCTTCCAAGCCCACCAGTGGTTGCCTCAGGGCGTGGAACTTCATGACGGGTTCCTTGCCCGCTCCGGCGTCACACCGTATGCGTTGGTGATGGGGACGAGTGTCGGCTTCGCCGTCGCCCCTCTCCTGGCCGATGGTTCACTCGGCACCATCAATTCCTGGGATTGGAGCATGACCGAGGGTCTCCACGCTGTTGCTCCCCTCGCCGGCAGTGATCTGAACCTGCACGTCATCGGTTTGGGGGACAGTGGAGAAGGAGCCATCATCGAAATCGACGGTACGGGGGCCATCGCAGAAACTCATGAACTTGGTTTGGGGTTGGTCTCCGGGTTGTCTGAAGCGAACGCCAGCGTCACTTCGGTTGCGCACGGGCTCGCAGGGGGTTCCACCTTGACCCTCTTCGTTGGCACCGACCGAGGTTTGTTCGTTGTGGAAACAGCCTCGGCTCGCGACGAAACCGCTGGTGTTTGGGCCTTCTTCTACACCCAAGAGACCACGGGGATTCCAACCAACGTTGATGTTGTTCGTAGCCTGCCACTCGGCTCTGTAGGAAATCCGGCCGAGGTACGAACCCTTGTCTTGGATGGCCCGTCGCCCTCCAACGCTCAGGTCCTTTGGTTTGGAACACCTGCTGGGGTGCACAAAATGAACCTCAACGATGGCTCCATCGACCACAGTGGATTGCTCCTCCACCCCGGTGTGGATGGGAAATTATCGAAGGAAACCAACAGCATCCACAGCATACACCCCACCGGGGACGAAGTGCTGGTCGGTTCCGATTGGGGGCTTTGGGCGGTTGCAGGTGATTATGCCTCCGTTTATGGCCTCCAAGACCAAACCCGTCTTCCCGGTGAAATCGTGGCGATCACGACCGCCGTCGGTGAAGGCAACGTTTCGGTTTATGCCGCTGCGTCCCCGGGGCGCTTTGCGAACCTGCTTCTGATGGATCCCGGCGCCAACGATTCAGACGCCGACGGGATGCCAGACGGATGGGAGGTCGTTCATGGCCTTGACCCAACCGACCCGTGGGACGCTCTTTACGACAGCGACGCCGACGGCCTTGATTTGGACCAGTCCGGCGATATGAATTTGGAGCGATTGTGGACCAACCTTGACGAATTCCGCTACACTCGATTGACGCCCGAAGGCTACAATTCCACCGACCCTCGAGTGGGCGACACCGATGGTGATGGGTTGGGTGACGGTGCCGAATACTTCGGTTTCTTCTTTGAACAATCCACGCTTTGGTGCCACTACACGGTCCAGTTGGTCCATGTGTGTGACGATGCTGCAGGTCAGGCAGCCAATGCAACCTACCTTTCCATGGCCAACGTCGACGCAGCGACGGACCCAACCAATCACGATACGGACGGCGATGGAATGCCTGATGGCTGGGAAATCGAACATCGCCGCTGGGTCGGAACAACCTTCTCTGGCGGAAACAACTGGAGCCTCGACCCCCTTCGTCCTGAGGATGCAACCTGGGATGCTGACGGTGATGGGCTTGCCAACTTGTGTGAATACCAGTGGTCGGTTGTTCGCCTAATGGGTGTGAACGGCGACCTTCTTGCAGACTATGGAGAATCTCCAGAAGCCGCTGAATCGTGGTCCGTTGCCGACCCCAACCTCGTCGATTCCGACGGCGATTCGCTACCCGATGGATGGGAATCAAAGGGATTGTGCACGTGGGATCCAAGCAGAGTGGGCGTCAATCCTCTCAACGGTTCAGATGCCTTCCAAAACCCAGATGGTGACGGGTACGACGTCAACCACGACGGTGTATTGAGTGAGGACGAGGCCTTCGTGAACTACCTTGAATACCACATTCGAACCGATCTGTTCAGCGGCAACATGACGCTGGAGGGTGTTGAACTCCCCAACGGGTTCACCACGCGCCTGTTCGATTCCATCAGCGACTTTGGTGAACCAGAAGCATCGTTTGCTGAACGAGCCTCTGGTGCTGTGACCTCAGGTCAATCGGTCTACAGCGTTGGCGCTGCTGATCCCTTTAGCGCCGACACCGATCAGGACGGGATGCCGGACGGCTGGGAAATATGGCATGCTCGTTGGAACCTGCTTGACGATGAGTGGACCCTCAATCCACTGGACTCGACGGACCGATGGAACGATGCTGATAACGACGGGATGACCAACTGGGAGGAATACAATGCAATTTCGCCGCTGTACTCCCAAACGGATGCAAACCGTTCCTCTCCGCAATGGTTCGTCACCACGATTGGAACAGCCTTTGCCTTGCAGCAGTGGCCGGGTATCCCCACCGAAGAATCGTTTGGGGACTTCTTGACCCAAGACCAAATCAACCTCACCGGCTGGACAGCCGACCCGAACAACGTTGACACCGATGGCGATGGCATGCTGGACGGTGTTGAATTGCTGTTCACCTCGTGGAACAGTTCTGCAGGAACATGGACGCTCAACCCCTTGGTTGCAGGCGACGGTCAGTTTGATGGTGACGAGGACGGGCTGATTGACAGGCAAGAATTTGCTCTTGCAACCGAGCAACCTGACAACGGCATCGACCACCCTACGGATGCACCGTTGCTGCACATCGACGGCGATTTGCAACAGCCCACGGAAAAGGCCCAACGGGTCTTCAACATCCTCATCTCCAAAGAAACCCGAGGCAAGCGCTTGCTCAACGACTTCAACGCCTGGCAGCAGGGTGAACCTCCCAATGCGTTCATTGAGGTGGTGTTGGGGATGACCGACCCCACCATCCCGGATACAGACGGTGACGGCATGTACGACGGATTCGAATATTGGTTCACCTCGTGGGACCTCGACCAAAACCGATGGGCCATGAATCCGCTGATTGACGGTGACGTGAATCTTGACTCCGACCAAGACAGCTTCGACTGCAACAACGACGGAGAAATTGATGAAAACGAAACCTTCAGCAACCTCCGAGAATGGGAGTCGAGAACGTGGGGGAAGTTCCTCAATCGCAACACGGTTCCCTCCAATTTGGGCATCATCGATTTCGGTGAAGACGCGATGCTCGCCTACCAAGAGGAACTTGGGTTCTCGTTGATTCAAGCCCAAGCCGCCCTGTACCAGGACTTCATCGAGAAGGGCCAGGATTCCCTCGACCGTATGAACAAAATCAATTCTCTCGAATCTGAAAATTTCAACCGAAGCCTCCGCGGTGTAGCTGACCCAACTCACCCCGATTCGGACAGCGACGGCATTCCTGATGGATGGGAATACTGCTATGCCATCTTTGGAATGAACGACCCAACCACCATCAATCACTGGGCTGCCAATCCGCTCAACCCTTGGGACGTTGGTTACGACGGTGACCACGACGGGTGGTACGACCGAACCAGTTTCGATATTCCCGCTACCCAAGGCACGTGGGAGAACAGGGTGTTCACCCCTTCCGGCGTCTTGATTCAGAACGGCATTGGTGACTTACCCTTCACCAACGCCATGGAATACGACAACGACACGCGCCCAGATCAAAACGACACCGACGAGGACAGCCGCACTTACTTGACCACCGTTGAGAACGGGCAGGTTGTTTCTCACGTCCGGGACTACAACTATTCCGACGGTCGTGAAGTGTTCAAGTACGGCTCAAATCCCAGCGACAACGACACCGATGGCGACATGCTACCGGATTGGTACGAATACAAATTGGGGTGGAACGAGAGCAACGACAACTTCAGTTCCTATCTCCAGATTCAAGTGGTGTGGATTGATGTTGCGACCGGTGGGCCCTGCGACACGTCGACCACGTCGTGTCTACCGTTGTCTCAGGACGGCTCCGGTGGTACCTTGGCCCGACCGGACATTGAGATGGCCTGGTTCACGCTCAATCCAGCCGACCCGAACGACGCAAACCAAGATCCTGACCAAGATGGAAACTGGGACTGCACCGGTGCGGGGTGCACCTATGAACCCTACACCAACTTCCAAGAATTCTACGCCATCACGACCAGCGAATATTCCTCGCCAAATGCCGTCCGGCTCAGCGGATTAACCCATGACGGCGTCCCAGTGACCGAGGGCTGGCAGTTCCGTGCCGCCATTCTCGGTTTGGGCCAATCCAATGAACTCGTTCTGAACTATTTGAAACTCGACCGCTATGCTGGACCCGACCGTCAATACGGCTACATCGTGGACGATAACGACGTCGATTTCCTGACCGTTGACCCGAGTGACGACGTGATTTTGATGGCGGGCAACCAAACCGACCAGTGGGATATCTACTATGCCAGTTCACCCAACACCGCACCGGTGAGGGAGGTTGGCGAACACGAATTTGGATGGTACTTGCTGGACTTTGATGACGACCATTTGGCCGAAGGCTCGAGCCCTCTCAATTGGGACACCGATGGAGACTGGATGAACGATTGGTTTGAGGTTCACGACGATGAAGAAGACGGCGTTCGAGGCGATTCCTCACCGATTCGATACGACTCTCGACAGACCTCTTAGCGAACGAAATGAACAGACCTTGAACCGCATGGTTCAAAGTGTATGTCGGCCCTCACGCAGTCATGGTAAGCGGCGGACAGCATACACTCGGTACTCGGGGCATCTTCTTGTTGCTCGTGTCGCTGATGATTTTGACGCCGCTCAGTCCGTTTTCGGAACTCGTGGCGGTCGAAGCCGATGCAGCGGCGGGCACTCGCCATGTCTACACGTTTGCCGACGGCTCCACCGAACACATCGCACTTTATCAAGGCGCCAACCCCGATCTCGGCGGGGAGGTCACCTTGCCACGCGGTGCGCTGGTCACGGACGTCACGATGACGCTCTCCGGTGCCTCGGCAACCGGTTGGTCTCAGGTGGTCGCTGACGACCGCGTGCATTGGATTCGCGGCGCTGAGAGCAATGTTGACGACCGCAGCGGCGACTTGACCCTTGCCCTCTCAAACGTGAGTCGAAATTTCCTGCCTCACGCCAACGATGCGTACGTCAACCCGAATTCCGATGCCTGGTTGGACAACGGCTCCAATGCGCTTCGTCAACCGCACACCTCAAACGCCACGGAATCCCTGTTTTCACAACAGTTGACGAAAACCTCATCCAGTTTCATGGCCCAAAGCCAAGGGGCGATTTTGAAACACCACGACTGGCTGTTTTTGTCGACGTGGTCATCGTCCAGTTTCCACAACGTCGTGGAACGGCTTTACCCCAACAACGCCACCCGTGAATCCGTTATCACGCTCGAGCAGGCGTCATGTACGCTGCCCCAGAAACACTCGTCGTCCTACTATGCATACTACGGGTTCCGTGACTGGACCATCACCGATGATGAACGCCTTTTCGGCATCTTGTCCGGCTATCGGTACACCTACGGCTCCTCCGCACCTGTGAACTATCATCGAGTTCTTGAGATGGACATCTCACGCGATGACACGTGGACCTGCATTGATTCCTACGACATTTCCCCTTCGGTTGGCGAATACACGGGTATCGCCTACGATCGAGACACCGGAAAAGTATGGGTTGCACACAACGCCATGAACCGGTTGTATGCGTACGACTTTGCGGGCGATGGAACCGGGACGTACACTCGCGACCAGCAATTCTATTCCTACACGTCGTCATCAAGCTCGACATGGGAATGCGGTGGAACGGCCAGTAACAACCAGAAGCAGATGCTGCGTGGTCTGGAAGTCAACGGTTCAACGTTCTACATGCGATGTCAGAAAGACATGTACTACAACGACCGAGATCAACTTGAGGCGTGGTCCGTTTCCGGTTCCTCATCTTCGCTCATTCCCGAAACCACGGTGCGTCAAATTTCACGCTTGGGCTACGGCCTGCAATACGACGGCGAACGCTTCGTGACGGTTGACAGCGGTTATTCCACATGGTCAGGAGCCACCCTCTACTACCGAGAGTTTGGTACTGGATGGATGTACGAAACAACGCCCGCACCTGGCACCACGACGTGGTACGGTGAGGTCGTGACCACGGGCGACGATGTTTTGGCCGCCAACGTCCAAACCTACTGGTCAGCCGCTTCGATTGGTGACCGCGTCGACTACTGGATATCGGCCGATAACGGCACCCATTGGGAAGAAGTGACCTCCAATGAGACCATTCACTTTGACTATCCCGGTCGGGAGTTGGTTTGGAAAGCCCAGCTGATTGGCTCGACCGCCGTATCGTGGTGGGTTGACATGGAATACGCCACTGCCTATGCCGCCTCCGGCGACTGGACTTCTCCGCATTTCAACACCGGGACCAAAGTCGGCAAGGTCCGTCCACAATGGACCGCCGATGTACCAGTTGGCACCACGCTTCAAGTGGTGGTTTCTAACGACAACGGAAGCACGTGGTTGGATGCTTCCAACGGTGTTGAAACGAGTTTCTCCACCGAGGCTGCTGGAAACACCCTGCGCTATGCGGTCTTCATGACCACCAGCGACGCATCCACTACGCCCTCCCTTGACCGCTTTGTTCTCGAATACGAAGAAGGCTATCCCGACCGACCGATGTTGGACATTGGCGGAGATGGAACCTACGATTGGGAATCCCAAATTTTCCTCAACGAGTCATCCGTGGTCGCTTCTGACGATTCGCCAGTTGGCGACGTGGTCAAGAAAGCACCAACCCTCGTTGATGCTTTCAATTCCCATGTGCCTGAAAACGGCGACGGTTCGGTCACCATCCCCATTGGAGTGAAGGCAGCGAGTGCGGGACGCGTGAAGATATCGAACATCGACATCACCTATGCCATGCAGACTCGAGCTGTTGACGCCTCGTTCGAGGGAGGATTGGCGGCACCGGACGGAATTTACCGCAATTTCATCACGCGAGTGGCGCCGGGCGACGACGTCGACCGCGTGACCAAGGCGGTGATTTCCATCGACCACTCCTACGGGGACAATCCTACCTTCACGTGGGAACGGGGTGACAGTTGTTCGGTGAATTCCGACGCAGGCGGCATTGTTGTCTTCGATGTTGCCAACTGTACATCAACGGTGGATGCGAACGACGTTGTTTCCATCTGGATGCCCACGAAGGTGAACTGGAGTTGGAACGACGAAAGCAGCACTGAAGCCATCATTTCCGTGGAAGATGACCTCGGCCCGTCCGTGGACCGTTGGGAAACGTCCTCCATGGACCTCGTGGTCGAAAACGACATTCAGTTGGACGGCCTGCGTGTATGGGAAGAAACGGGGCGTCAGCTGTATCCCATGGATTGGGTTCGTGGAGGGTTTAACCTCAGTTTCAGCGGGTCCATGCATTTCCAAGATTCTCAATTGATGCCTCCAGCTGGTAGTTTTTCGCTTCGTATTCTCGGTCAAAACGTGACGTATGACGGCGACCCTCTGGGAGAACCGCAAATCCTCTACGAAGAAGTGAATCCAGCCTTTGGTGCCTACAACATGACGTTCACATCCCCCATTGAATCGGCTCCCGGCGGTATGATTTTCTATGTTCAAGCCGTTGATCTCGAGAACGGCTCGACCTTCACCAATCCCAACTACAACAGCATCCGATTGATTCTGGACGGAAACTCACCGCTTGTGCTCAGCGCCACCCCTCTCGACGGTTCTGAACGGCATGCTGGTGCTTCAGGTGTTGGCCAATCCGTCTCCATTGTCGTGCAAGACTCCGTTGACCCACCTCGCCAACTCAGTTTGCACTACTGGGTGGGATGCAAGGCCAGCGAAGCCATCGGATGCACCGATTACAACTTCGATGGGCTGCCCAACGAAGACGAGTACGAACTCGTCACCCTCTCGTCACCCGAAACCCGGGCCGGGGGATTGAACATCTTCGAGGGACTGATCGACGACTCGATGCTCCTCCACAGACAGCGCGTCTCGTTTTACGTCTCGGGTGAGGACGAGCAGAACAACCAAATTGCCATGGGCATGGGACCCGTTTGTCCCCAATCCACCATCACCTGCGGCTACCGTCCCGGCGAAGTGGTGCCAGACTGGGATGCTGACCTTGTGACCTATCACATTCGTCAAGAGTTTGAACCAGAGGTCGATGTGGGCAATTCCTCTATCTTGGGTCACGATGACTACGAACCGCTCCACCCAGGCATCCCGTACACTGCACAAATCAAGTTGGTTGACATCAACGGATGGCAAGATATCCAGTATGTCCAAGTGGCCTTGGGTGGTGATTTCGAGGACGATGAATCCTCGATGTTCATCTCCCTTGCAGAAGGTCCGGATGGCCTACCCCAAGCGGTCATGACGTCCGGTTCGAATTACATCGCCGTGTCCAACCTCTACTCCACCGTCAGTTTGGAAGAAGGAAACGAATCTGTGGTCATCATCCAGGCCCGATTCCAACTCACGTGGATGTTCCCCGAGGTGTTTGATACCGATGGACTCAGTCATTTCATTCCACGTGTGAGGGTCACGGACATGCCCTGCAACGACAACGAAGTGACGCCTTGTTTCGTGGTCGAGGAAGGCATGGGTGACGATTGGTGGAGCCTTGACAACGATTTCCGATTCGATACCGAGGCTGGCCACATTCGAGCCATTGAGTTGAGAAACAGCGAGAACCACTACAATCCGGAAAATTACGAAACCATCATCGGTGCAGGCCAAGCCCTGCGTGTCTCAGGTCGTGTTCTCTTCTCCGAAGACGAAACACCTGCGCCGCCCGGTGCCTTTGATGTGGTGTTCGGTGACTTCGAAAACAATTGGCGAACCTCCACCCGCGAAGACGGCGAATTCAGTCTCGACCTTCTGGTGCCATCCGTTCGTTCCGGCCGTCTCGACTTGCGCTTGAGCATGGATGACCTGCCTGGCCTTGCTTTCGACGAGACACCGTTCTCCCCTCGTGTCCGCCTTGCCGTCGACAGTGCTCGCCCGACCATTGACAGCATTTCGCTGAACGGGGTGCCCGTGAACTCTCCACTCTCCATCGGTCAAGCCAGCAATTTGGAAGTCATTCTCATCACCAACGATGAAAATGGATTCAACGTGAAAGAAGCCGCTGTTCTGCACTACCGTGTCAAAGCAGGTGAAGCAGAGATCTCCCGAGGCAGTGTGTTGCTTCCGGACATCACGCCGTTTGGCCAGCAGTATTTCTGGAGCGGTAACTTGGACCTCACCGATTCAGGGGCTACGACCCTCCTGCCCTCCTACTCCGTTGATGTTTGGGTTTCTGGTTCTGACGAAGCGGGCAATCCGTACGACACCATCAAGAATTCAATGGGCGATCCCTTTGCATCTTGGCCGTTGGCCCTTCTTGGCCCCCGTGTAGACCTCCAACACGAATCCACCTCCTTGCAGTGGGACGTGCCAAGCCCGTATGAAGGCGACACGGCGACGATGGTGGTCAACACCGACAACCTGGGTGGTAACGGCTACGTTGAATTCGCCTTGCAGCAGCATGTTGACGGTGGCTTCTGGTCAACGGTCACGCTGACCGGCTTGGAAGCCACGACCGGTGGGACCCTGTCCGCATCACTTCCCGTCGTGGTCAATGCCAAGGCTGGCGACACGCTCGAATACCGTGTCATCGTCTTGGTTGACGGTGTAGAGATGGACCGTCATACCGTTGACTCCCTCTTCATCAAAGAAGAAACGGTTCGTGACGGAGCTGCCCTTTCCCAGCAACTTTCGACCGATGTCTTCTCTGTGACGCTGTTTATCATCGCCCTTGCCTCGGTTTCGTTCGGCATGTATGCGCTGGTGTTGCGCCGTCGTATGCTTGCCCCCGAGACCGAAGAGGAAATGGCTGACCAAACGGCCGTCGTTGCTGATGAAATGGTGGCGACCAAAGCCGTTCCAGCCATTGCCAACCCTCCGGCTGGGCAGGTTCCGCCACCGCCAACCGCTGGCGTCCCGCCCCCTCCTGCTGCCGCTCAAGTTCCTCCGCCCCCCAAGGTGGTTCCAGGACCCGATCGTAGCGTGCCACCGCCCATTCCCCCCACCGGGTTGCCAGAAGGCTGGAGTGAGGAGCAATGGAGTTCCTACGGATGGCAATACATTGACGCCCTTGCCAAGAAGTGAGAGGTGCTCGGTTGACGGAGGAACCGGTTGACGGCATGGTCACGTTGCAGGAACGCACCGTGAATCTTGTCAACCAACTCAACATGCCGCTGGTGGAAGTTTCGTTGGTCATTCAACGGCATCTGAAGCAATTGATGGGCACCCTCAATCAGCACTTGACCGCAACAGGCGAGACCGTCAATGCGCGTGTTCACTCGCCGTGGCCACTCGATGTCGAATCATCCACATCGTCTGCATCGTTTCCTCTGGACAAGGTCATGGACATCGTTGACCAACAACGCATGGACATCCTTGACACCTTGGTTCGTGTGACCCTGATTGAAATCAACGCCTCCGTCGTCGACGCCATCCTCGCCTTGCGGGCGTGGGAGCATCTTGCTCGAACGCAACTTGCGAACGCTACCGGCCCGGGTCAATTGTTCTCACCTCTTGACATTCCTGATGATTGGTGACACGGCATTGAAAAACATCGCCGGACAGGGTTCCTCATGGCCAACCGACCGTTCCTCGCGATGACGTTGGTGGTTGTTCTGCTGGTTGGCCCCATGGCGGGCTGCATGGGTGAAGACGGCTTGGATATCCTCCCCGAACGAAAAGGTGTGCCGGGTGGCCTCACCTTGGCCTGCCTGCGAGGTGGGGAATACACCTCCATGATCATCGAAATCGACCATGCTCCAGGCTATCGACCCTATTCGAGCAGCACCGACCTGTTGGTTGAGCGACTCGAGCAGGTCTGCGAGAAACCTTCCGGAATCACCGTCAAATTCAACGAAGTCGAATTTGAGCATACGGGTGACTGGACGGCCGACGATGTTCGTGAAGAGGGCTGGAAACACAAAGATGCTTCACCGTTGACGGGCTCTACCCTGCGCTGGCAACTTATCTTCCCAGAGGGTGCTTACCACCAAGAGAGCGTTCTGGGTGTGGCGGTTGACGCCTCCACCGTTGCCATGTTCAGTGATTCAATCGATGAATCGGAGGGCTTCCTCGGTCGCCCCTCGGATGAAGATGTTGAAAACAGCGTGATGGTACACGAAGTCGGCCATTTGCTTGGTTTGGTCAATTTGGTGTACACCTCACCGGTTGACCATGAAGACAGCGACCACCCCGGCCATTCAAGCAACGACGAATCCGTGATGTATTGGGCGATTGAATCGATGGACATAGCGAACTTCTTCTTCGGAAGTTTGCCGACGGAATTTGACCAGGACGACCTCTCGGATTTAGCCGGTTTGGCGAGTGGCGACATCGAAGTTCGGAATCAACTCTGGCCCTGACCCATGATGGCCACGGCATCACGCCATGCGTCAAAGATGGACCAGAGGTACAATGCAATCCACAACACGATGGTCAAGGCCAACGGTATCTGAAGAAGGGTCCAGTCGACGGCTCGCTGGTGTTGTCGATTGAAATGTTGTCCCAGATACAGAAACGGAACCAGAGCGAGGATGGCGGCAAGCAAGGGGCGCATGGCGCCCCATGTACCGACGCCGAAGGTGATTTCACGCCAAATTTCCTTGACGATTCTCACCGGGAAGAGGCCCTTTTTTTCGGCCGATGAATCGGGGGCCAATTGAACCACCAATTCTTCTTCCATGAACAACGCTGCTCTTGCTTCTTTGTGAAGATGACGCTTCACAGCAAGGGTATGGATGAAAAACCCGGACCTGTTGTTTGCTCCATGGCTCGGGTTCGAAAGGTGCTGGTCACCGGTTTTGAGCCGTTTGGGGGTCACCCAGAAAACATCAGTCAGGATGTTGCTCAACGCTTCATGGCCGTGGAGACCGTTCAAGACCCTTGGACGGGTGAGGTTCTGCCGGTTGCCTGTGAAACAGCCATCCTCTCCGTCGACGCTGCGGGTTCAATGGACATCGCTGGGCGGCTTGAGGATGGCGAATCATGGGATGCCATCCTCCATCTCGGGTTGTGTGAGCGATGCGATGTGCCACGCATTGAACGGCTTGCGCGCGATGTGCTGGACATGCGCATTCCCGACAACGCAGGTCGGCAGGAACGACATGCCTCGCTGGACGGGGGTGGTGATCGTGGTTGTTGGGTTGACCCGACCATTTGGCCCGTCGAGGCTTTTCCATACCCGTTTGAACTGTCCACCAACGCAGGGGCGTATCTTTGCAATGAAACCTATTTCCGAACGCTTGCGGCTTTGGCTGCGACGCACCAAGGTTCTCCTTTGCCCCCAACCTGTTTGTTTGTTCATTTGCCGCACCACACCTCCATGGCCGTGGACGATGCGTTTGCGTTCTCCCTTCGGTGTTTGGCCTACCTCGTTCAACCGTTCCCGCCCAGCACCATCCACGTTGTCGCTGGGCATCTTGCCCTGTCCAACAGCCAGCATGTCGTCACCCAGCGACCCGAGGGAGACGGTGATGAAGGACGCTGGGAATACCCTGGGGGAAAGTGCGAACAAGGCGAACATTGGAGGCAATCGCTCAGCCGCGAACTGAATGAGGAATTGAACCTCTCAGTCAAGCCACGCCATCTGCTGGGCACGTGGGTCCGAACCATCAAGTCAACCCATTATGCCGTCCATCTCGCACATTGCGAATGGGCGCAAGACCCTGAAACGATTCATCTTCGCGCCCATGCCGCCTACCAATTGGTGGACCCACACCATCCGCCCACCTTCCCTTGGGCAGGTCGAGACGGAGAATTATTTGCCCATATCAGCGAACTGAGTCACAACCAAGTCGATGCTTCGCCGTCCGGCTCCATGGCCAAATCATCGTTGATGGACCGTGGAACTTGACTTCTGCCGGGGTGCCATGTCGCCGCCTGCAACCATTCTTCCAACCCTTCGCCGCGAATGGACAATGAAACGATGCCACCCAGTGGCTCATCTCCGGGAATCGGAAACGAAATCTTCCCCGCTGCTGCTGCGAGTCGAGAAAGTGCAAACGTGGTGGTGCTTCCATTGAGGCCTGCCGACATGGCATCCAAAGCGGTGTCGAGAATGCGCTGCTCGTGGAGTTGATTGAGGAAGACGGCCAACGAGACATCTTCGAACGACCACACAACGTCAACGCCGCTTCCAAACGATGGCTCTTCGGGTATCGTGTCCACGCTGATGGTGGGGAACAAGGTGTTCAAGGCGGCTAACACCTTGGTGGGAGAATCTGCACCTCGGAGCTCGGTTTCCACCTTCACGGTCATGCCTTCACTCACACCGGTGAGTCTCAGGCGCTGTTCAACCATGGCTCGGGCAGAGGCTCTCCCCTCAAGAAGATACTCGCAGGGACCGTCACTGCCGAAGGGGTGAAAATACCGGCGAGGTACCGCACCGTATGGAAGAAGAGAACGGGCCGCGCCTCGCGACCGTTCTTCCTGTGTTCAACGAAGAGCTTCACATCCGAGGGTGCTTGGAATCCTTGCTTCATCAGACCGTCGATCCATCCATGCACATGATTCTCGTCCTCGACGGTGGTTCTACCGACGGGACATTGGACGTGGTGAACGATGTCATCGCCAACCACACCGGGTCTGCGTATCCTCGAGTCGAGGTGATGGACAATCCCGAACGAACCGTCGCACACGCTCGTAACTTGGCCCTCGCGCATCTTCCTGCCTCGGTTGAATGGCTTGTCGAGATGATTGGCCATGCCGTGGTCGATGAGCACCACCTCCAAGACCGACTTGATGCATGGCAGGCGTGTACGCAAGAGGTGCAAGGGCAACTGGCAGGCGTCGGTGTTCGGGTGGTTGCAATGGATGAACCGCAAGGGATGGTCGCTTCGTGGATTGACGGTGCGATTTCTTCGATCGTCGGTCAAAGTGGCGGACAATTTGCGTCCTTTTCCAAACCGTCTTCAACCAACGTACCGGCCTTTGTGATGCATGACCGGTCGGCGGTTGAGAGCGTGAATGGGTGGGACACGAGGTTCATCACCAGTCAAGACAGCGACCTTTCAATGCGGTTGTTGAACGCGGGCTTTTCGCTGTATCGACATCCAAGCCCCCGCGTACAAATGCACAAGCGAACCACGCTGGGGCAGTGGTGGAAAATGGGGCACAGGTACGGGTTCTGGCGGACGAAGGTCTTGTTGCATCATCCACGAAGGGCCAAATGGCAGGAATTCTTACCGCTGTTTGGTCTTGGATTGACCGCCGGATTGGCAGCGATGGGCCATCCGTTCTGGCATCTCCCATTGGCAGCCTACCTCGTTGTGTTGGGGGTGTCGGGTCTGGTTCAAGTCATCAAACAACGAAGGTTCACCTGTGGGGTTGGGGTTCCGATTTGTCTGGTGATGCTTCACACGAGTTTTTCCATCGGTTTGCTTGATGGCTTGGTTCGAAAGGGGCGGCTGCCCAACGACCGGGCATGAGAACAAACACCCAATAGTATGATGAGTGAATTCTCCGACACAGGCGTGAAGAAGCATGGCGCAACAACGGCAATTGACTTCTCTGGGCGTCGGTGTTCTCCCGTTGTTGCTCATGGGTGTCACCCACCTTTCCTTGCCCCCGCTCCAGGCCATGTTTGAGGTGGAACCTCGCCTGATGTATGCGTGGTATGCCGTAGCGTTGTTGCTCGGGGCCGTGCTTCTACGCCGCTCGCGTGTCGTCAAGGACCATGAATACAACCGCGTGAAGGCGATGAAGAAAGTACGCCACGTCTACGAGGCTGAGGAGCGAGGTGTGTGGCAAACCGATGCGCATCTTGACGGGACCATGGACGCCACCACTCAGGCTGGCCTGGGCAGAACCGTTGCTGAATTCTCGGGAGAGGGTCCAGAGATGCAGGTTGGTGACGATGAGAAAGTTGAGGTCGAAATGTTGTCCGAAGCGACCCATGTCATCAAGGCCAATGCCCGTGTCACGGGAACGGCATCGTTGGATGAAGAAGCCATCACCGGGACGGTTGGTGCATACCGGCGTGCTGGCCCCATGGATCGCATTCTTGACACCGTGTTTGGTTTGTTTGGCATCGACAGTCGAGAGGAACGTGAACAACGTCGCCAAGCACGATTGCGGCAAGCGGCCGTTGATGCTCCCGTGATTGCCCAACGACCTGTCGCTCCGTTGAGGCTGAACAAAACCGAGGATGAATCGGAGGTCAACATGACGTCCATGAGCGATTCCGGCGGTGTCGAGACCGTCATCTCCTCTTCGGGGCTTGAGAAAGACGTTCCCACACTTTCCGCCGCCACCTCCATCCCTGAACCAAAGGAATCGTTGGAGAGCATGGCGATGATGGGTCAAGCCCCTTCAGCGTCGTCGGCCTTTGCCACTGCAGGCCCATCGTGCCGAGGCTGTGGGGCGCCTGTAGCCGTTCAAGAACGGTTCTGTCCACACTGCGGCCTTGACCTTTGAGCCGAGGCGTGAGGTTGAAAGCGGGCCCCACATCGTCCATCACGGGGGGCGACAGGTTGACCGACAAACGAGACTACTACGAAGTCTTGGACGTCGACAAGAACGCCTCCTCAAGCGATTTGAAAAACGCATTTCGTCGTTTGGCACGAAAATACCATCCTGACCGCAGCACGGAGCCCGATGCTGAAGACCGGTTCAAGGAACTTCAAGAAGCGTATGCGGTGCTTTCAGATGACCAAAAGCGAGCGCATTACGACCGCTATGGTCACGATGGCCCCCAAGGAAATTCATTTGGAGGCTTTGGAGGTGGATTCAACATCAACTTTGATGACATTCTCGGCGGTGATTTCTTTTCCACGCTGTTTGGAGGTGGTTCTCGTCGACGACGCAGCCGTCAAGGCGGTGACATTCTTTTGCGTCATTCCATCAACCTCGAAGATGTCTTGAACGGAACAGAGCAAGAAGTGGTTCTCGATTTGCCAGAACCCTGCTCTTCCTGTGAGGGGACGGGGGCCGAAGGAGGTGATCTTGTTCCTTGTCAGCGATGCAGTGGTTCGGGTCAGCTCCGTGTACGTCAGCAAGTGGGTCCGTTCATCCAAGAATCGGTTCAACCCTGTGATGCCTGCATCGGTAGAGGCAGGGTGGCGGACCGACCGTGTGTTGATTGCAGCGGCCGGGGAACCGAACTGAAGGCCAACACGTTGAGGTTCCATGTGCCTGAGGGGGCAGAATCAGGAACCCGTCTTCGGATGCGTGGCAAAGGGGAACCTGCCCCACAGGGCATGGGTGAGCCCGGTGACTTGTTGATCGAATTGGAAGTTGAGGCCCATCCCTGGTTTGAACGGAGCGGTTCCGATTTGATCATGTCCCTCCCCCTCGGCTACGGTCAGCTGTTGCTCGGGACGAGCGTTACGTTGGACCACATCGATGGAAAGCCACTCGTCATCAACATCCCAGCCCATTCCAACTCGGGTGAGACGATTGAAGTCAAGAAACGAGGCTTGCCCCGCCAGCGTGGAAGTGGTCGAGGCGACGTGGTGGTGCTGCTCAAGTTGCACATGCCACGCAAGGTCAGCAAAGCCACCAAGAAAACGCTCCAGGGCATCACGGACGACCTCTCGCCCGCTGATTTGATGGACAGCATCCTCGACGATGCCAAAGAGCGTCGTTCATCCTGAACCGCTGTCTCATCGTTGAATGGCGACCGGTATGCGAGCAGCAAAGGGCGTGTTGCTCACACGACCGTTGAGTTCAACATCCACATGAGGGGCATCTCCAAGCAATTCAACCATCAGGTAAACCCTGTGGCCTTCGTTCATTTCATCCAAGAAGACTTCTTCACCTTGGAAGAGGAAACGCGGTTCCACGTGAACGACTTCAAAGGCCCCATCGTTGGGTGCATCAAATCGAAGGGCAGCAAGATCCCATGTGCCACGAAGCACATGAACGCCCACGACCAAGGGCCACGCCCCTTCGTGCTGTGCTAAGCGTTGGTCGACGGTCCACACCGCCATGGCCAAATCATCGGTTCGGTGTTCGGTTCGCTGCGCCCCCCAAGCATCCATCCCGTCCTGCCAGTCGAGTTGAGCAACCGCCTGTAACGCCTTGGTCATGTCTTGGCGCGCTTCAACCGCATTGCTTTCTCCACTGTCAAGGCGAGCAACATACCAGGCCAAGCGCTGTTTCATGCTGGCGACTTCTTTCGCAAATTGTCGAGTGCGTCGAACGTTGACCAGCAGGTACAACGCTGGAGCGAGGAACAAGAGCCCCATGAACCAGCGAGCCACCGTTCCCCAGTACACCGCTTCCTCGCTTGGGGGGTACCACGGTTCTTCACCCTCATCGATGAGGGAGTAGGATGCTTGGACAATGTAGGTTCGGTCCTCCACATGTTCCCCCCAAAGATGCGGAGTGGCCTCACTGGCATTTTGGTAGCGAATTTGGAAAAAGTGGGTTCCACGTCCAACCTGTAACCCGATGCTCAATTCGCCGGAAACAGGACGCGTGATGTCGGTGGCCAACACCTCGCTGGTTCCCTGATCGATATCCCAGAGTTGGAGTTCCAGCCCCTGTACGTCCCCGTCAAGGGCAAACTGGACGAAATGAATCGAATCCTCCCATCCATCGACTTCCAATCGGTAGGTGTCGCTTGTATCGTGAACAGCAAGGGTGAAACGACCGGCTGTGTCCGAGGTGAGGTTGATCACGGGCCAAGATTGGTTGTCCTCTTGCAGGGTCGTCGGACGATAGGAAGGGGCTTCAAGTCCGCTCATATCAGCAAAGCTGAGCGTCAGAAGTTCAACGGAGAACACGGAGGTGTCCAGCACGTGGATCTGCCCTGCAGTGGTCCCCGGATAGGGGTAGACATGAACAGAGTCGCCTTTTTCCAGGGCCGTGGGCGTGCCCCTGACCCACGACCCACCGAGGAATTGGTCCACTTGAACGGTCGTTGCTCCGAGACGAGCGTGGAGGTGCACCATGTCGACATCGTTCCAATCCATCGTAGCGGTCAGCGACTGGTGTCCGAGAAGTTCAACGCCTTGGGTGAGATTCTCTCCGATGAGTGATTGTTGGAGGGTTTGTGAATAGGCCATTACATGCGCTGCCCACGCAACATCGGAACTGTTGGAAGACAATCGAGCGATGAATCGACCGTCCTCCTCCGCCGTCCACCAGGTAGATTTCGGTGGTTCACCCGAGAGTTCACTGAACGCTTCCGATACGTGGTGGTGGTGTGGAAGAAGCACTTCTTCGGTCGATGTTTGGTGGTAAAATTCAACGTTGATTTCGTGGGTCGTGGCCAACCATTGCCATTCGACGGTATCGCCTTCGAGCACGTCGAAAACGACGTATTCATCGTTGGATGTCTCCAACAATCCGGACAGCAAATACTGTTGGTCGTCATGCGGCTGAATCCTCGCAGCTAACGTACCGGCATCGGTGTTGATACAGTCGGTGATGGGTGAACAGAAGGAGAGGTTGGTGGCAGCGAATCCTTCCCCGGGCGCTGGCCTGAGTGTAGGATGGTCGAGCGTCAGATCGGTCACAATCATCACGGAGACCGTCTCTTCGGCATCGGTGCTGAAATGAAGGGTCGCTGTTGAGGTTGCTGAGGCGTGAATACGCAGGGTTTGCCCCTGGTGTTGAAAGATGTCGAGGTCGGTACCGTTCACATCAACCTGACACGCGCTGCACGACCAGGCCACCAGTGCGTGACTGGAATCGGCGAGGTCAACCTGCAGGCTGTGGCTTGCTTCCGGAGCAACGGCGAAGGTCGTGATGCGGTGAGTGTCTGTGTCGGCCGCTTCTGCCTGCACCTGAGGCAACGGGACGGTCATCACCATCAAGGCGACAACCAGGCCAACGACCGCTGCAGGTTGGGCGCGCCATCCCATGGCTTGGGGAGGGAGCGGAGTCTTTCAAATCCACCCTCGTTCGGCGTTCAAACCTTTCAAGAAGCGGAGGCAACAGCCGCCACCATGGCCGGTGTTCTCGCAAGGACGGTTCTTCACCGGCAGCGCTATGCCCGTGTGTGGGGTCTCGGTGACCGAAAAGCCCCCAGTGCGCAAACGCCGGGGGTTGTGCTCATGGAAGACGACCTTGCACTTCCCGTCGAATACGCTCCGTTTCAAGCCGCCACCACTGCTTCTCTTCCAGCCACGCTCAGTCTCACTTCGCGAGCAGCCTTCCAACCTCCCGAATTCGTGACCAACGGCCCCAGCTATCAGGTGGAGTTGGGTCATGTGCTACCGCCTTCACTTGATGACGCCAACGCGGGAGAACAACAGGGGACTTCGGCTCTCTTGCCCGTCTCTTGGCAGCGGATGCATCACGATGCTGAATTGATGGACGAATCTCTCCAGCCAGAAATCGTCGTGCTCACCGATGCTGTGCAACTCGCCAGCCAACCAGGAAAGTTGCCGCGTGCTCTTCTCACGCTCAAACATCGGTTTCCCGGGGCCTTGTTGTGGACGCCAGGTCTGGGCGGTCCGGACAACGTCGGTGCGCTTGCCTTGATGGGGGTTGACCTGATTGACCTTGCACGATGCAGGGAGGCTTCGTCCAGCGGTGTTTTGTTGACGCAGCAAGGTCCCCGTGCGGCCTTGGCTCACGAATCCACCAGCGTTGAAGCACAGGTGTACCATCTGATCAAAGCCCTTGACGAAGCACGAGCAGCCATCGCTCAGAACACCATTGAATCGCTTGCCTTCCGTTCGTCTTTTTCCAGCCCTCGACTCGTTGAACACCTGCGTCATCACCAACAGATGATGAGCGATAGTCAAGGCCTGCTGTCCTCCCATGTGTCGGCTGACACGGTGTTCGAATGTTATGCACCTCAACGCCTCAATGACCCGCTGGTAGAGGATTGGGAGCGTTTCATGACGCAGGACTACGTCGCCCCACAACCCGTTCGTTCGGTCATGGTGCTGTTGCCCTGCTCGGCGCGAAAGCCCTACAGACTTTCCAAATCGCACAGCCAGTTCCTCAACGCCATGGGCTCGAGCGCTTGCCACGAGGTGATGATGACATCGCCACTCGGTCTTGTTCCAAGGGACTTGGAAGACGTTTGGCCGGCTGCCCATTACGACGTGCCCGTCACAGGAGATTGGAATGAAGAGGAACTCAAACGCGTTCGACGCATGCTGACATCGTTGGTTGAACGCACAGGATATCAGCGAATCATCAATCACACCAAACTGGACCTGTCGTTCCTCGGCGTTGAGGTGGTGGACACCCGTCACGGTGATGGAGCAACACACCACGATTCGCTGCAACGGTTGAAGGGAGCCGTTGGTGATGCCGTGAAGGCGTTTGGCCTGCGGAACCAAAAAAACAACCTTCGCTTGTTGGAACACTTCAAGAGCATCGCCCGAAAATCCACCGGAACCGATGCCTGGTTGGAGAAGGTGGTTGTCAAAGGCAAGCTTCCTCGGTGGCGACTGGAAGAAAACGGGGTTCAAATGGCGGTATGGTCCATCGATCGCAACGGTTTTTCGTTTTCCAAAGCGTCCATTGACCTGTTGCACGAGCATCAGGCGTTGAGTGAAATTCATCTCCACAGCGACGTGGATTGGAAAGGAGATGTGTTTGCTCAACACGTCGCTACGGCCGACCCACGAATCAGAGCGGGCGATGATGTCCGGGTGATCCAAAACGGGGCATGCATCGGGCTCGCTCGTGCTGTTGCTCCTGGGTGGGAATGGAATGGCACGCCGGGGACGCTGGCAAAATCCCATCAGCGCAAGAAACAGAAGTGAACAAGGCCTTCGGCGTGGCTTGCGGAGTGGTTAAGAAGGGGAGATAAGTCGGAAGGCCGCTTGGTGGTGTGAATATGGCACGTATGTACAAGTCCCGACGAGGTCAAAGCGGCTCTTCTCGCCCGCATGTAAGCGAGGCTCCCGAGTGGTCCAACACCGACAAAGAGGCCATTGTGGGCATCATTTTGGATCTCGCCAAAGCCGGACACTCCTCCGCAGAAATTGGAACGGTGCTTCGAGACAAGCATGCCGTGCCAAATGCCCGACTCGTGCTCGGCAAGCGTATCTCGCAGGTATTGTCGGAGAACGAGATGACCGGTTCGTATCCTGAAGACATGATGAACCTCATGCGACAAGCCGTCGGCATCATCAATCACCTTGGCTCCGGAAACCACAAAGATTTGCACAACAAGCGCGCCTTGGAAATCACGGAAGCCAAAATTCGCAAACTCGCCAACTATTACAAGGGCGAGAAGCGCCTTCCTGCTGACTGGCGCTACAAGCGAGACGAACTCCGCCTGATGGTTGAGTGAACCCGCTCGTTGCCCGAGGACACCTTCTTGAGGTGGCCCATGTTGCCAACAACGGTCTGCCATGCGTGAACTGTTGACAACACCCCTCTTTGAACCGGTTTCGGGGTTGCTGAACCAGCATTTGACCCGTATTCAAGAAGCCGATATGGTACATCTGAGCGCACCAGCCACCTTGGAAGGCGTGCTCGCTTTGGGCCAACTCGAAGCAGCGTGTTTGGACAGCAAGATTCGATACAGCCGGCGATTGACCCCGGCCCGTCACCATGTTCCTCGTGATGCAACAGCCGTGCCCGAGCCGGCCGAACAAGGTCTCACCGTTTTCTGCAACGTGGAAGAAGAGACTTGGCAGGCTGCCGATGTGACTCACAATGGGTTGCTGAACCTCGTTCCTGTCCAAACCCACGTGGTGCTCGGCGCACAACATCGACGTCATACCGGTGCCCTCGATCCTGTTGTTCAAGCCGCTGCTCTCGCCGCCCACCTCTCGCCGAACGGGCCACGAGTTCGAAGCCTACGTCCGTTTCTTGCTCTCGGGTTGTGGTTACGTGGGGCCCTCGACACAACTTACGACCCCATCCATACGGCGCTCATCGCCCACCTTCAGGACGAAGGAAGTGTTCGCACCTTGCCACTTCCCGAAATTCAGGCACCGGTCATTGAAATGATGCCGGGTCTGTCTGCCCGCCAACTGGCAAGGCTCACCAAGGCTTGGCCTTCCATGGATGTCGATCAGCGAACGCTGGCGTTGAGCGAGCTCGCCCTGCCCTGCTTGGCCCACGCCCAGCTCTCCACGCCTCGCCTCGAGGAATTGCTCTGGCACCGTTTGGTGGTTCGTGACCAATCGCTGGACTTGGTCAGCCAAGCGCATCTTGCGCATCGGTCTTGGCCGACGGATGCCGATGCCGCACGGGTCCATGCCTCAAAGCTCCTCGACCAGTGGTTAACATCCGGGCATCTCGCACTGAATGAGTAAGCGACGGATTGAAGCCTGTGAGTGCACTGGGCGTGGCATGGCGATTGAACGATTGTTGACGGGAAGCATCCAAAATCAACTCCAAGAGTTGATGTCAACCGAGGACTTGGTGATTGAAGCCTTCCGAGATTTGGTCAAGGACGAACTCAAGGCTCACATTCGTGCCAAAGTTGACGAAGATCCCGAACTCAAGGCCGAAATCAAGGAAGCTGTGGCCTACTATTTCCATTCAAAAGCACGAAGCATCTATGCGGAATTGAAGGCCACTCGGGCTGCAACTCGCCTTGGACTTCGTTTGCTCCCTGACGAGTTGCAAGGTGAGGTTGGCGAAGCCTTGGTGACGCTGTTTGAGAAGGAACTCGGAGCCCTGCTTGAGAAGGCACTTTGAGCCGATTTCTCCGCAGTCAAGAGTTCATGTTATGAGGCATGGGCGCTTGGCAGGGGCGAGAACTGATGCGTCAAGCCTTGCTTCTGAGTTTTCTTCTTGTAGCCGTTACCCTGTCTCCGGTGCTTGAACCCGTGCAGGCAGCAGGCTCGGACGACCTTGTGGTCTGTTGTGACGCTAGCCCGGTCGAGTTGTATCTCCTTGGCAGCGACAGCAACAAGAAACTCACGCCCTTCGCATCGGAACTCGGCGATGAGCCGCAACGAGTCTCTCTCGAGACCTCCATCTCATCCCAAGAGAGCATCGGCCGCTGGGTCCTCCCCGACACCTGGGGGGGCGACATCCCTGAATCAACGTGGACCTTCTCGTTGAACTACGAAGTTTCCAACGCTGCTGGTGTTCAAATCAACGCCACTGCCACGGTGAACATCGGCTCCAAAAGTTTCTCCGCCCAAACGGACCCGGGTTCGTTCCTTGCCCAAGGAACCGGCTCCATGACCTTTGAAATTGAAGTGGAAGCCATGACCACATCGGGTTCATCGAACATTGAACTTGAAATGACGGCTCAAGCCGTTGTCTTCAGTGTCCCGGGTGCCGATGCAAAACTCGAATTTCTCTGGGGAAGCGAAGATGATGCATCCTCTCTGGAAGCAACGATTCCTGTGATGGACATCCTGATGGTTGAACCCGAGGTGGAAGGCTCCGACGTGTACCTTGCCGTTCGTTTGGATTCCCCGTGGGGCCTGTCAACCCTTGCGATGGCCGAGTCCATCAGTCTCAAAGTCAACGGGAGAGAGGTGACCGGCGATCCCATTGAAACGGCGTCCGGCGATATGGTTCGAGTCACATGGACATGGTCCGAGGCTGCCGGTGGTGTTGAAGTCATCAACGTCGAAATTGACTTGGTGTTCCAGCAAGGAAAACCCTCGCTGAAGGGCTCTGCGACCTTTGAAATTGAGACCGATGATTCAGGTGGCGGCACCGGAACCTACTATCCACCTGACGAACCTCTTCGCACCGACGGTGACGGGAGTGGCTTGGTGCTTGACATTGACATCAACTTGAGGCATGACGGCAACGGGTTGTTGCTCGAGCGAGTGACCACGATGGAAATTGGCGATGAACTGGCGTTTTGGATGCGTTGGGGCATGGACCACATTGGTGACGATAACCCCGCTTTGTCCTCGATGCTTCGTGCCTTTTCAGCGGGTGCCGTGACGGACGAAGACCGTGTGAGCCGCTTCGTTGAGGATGTGGAACTCGCAGAATTTGAACGGCAATTGGTCACCCTTGGGCCGATGTACATGAACGCAGGCCTCGGCCTTGACACCGAAGAGTTGCTCGGTGATTTCCGGTCGTTTAACGAACTCAAGGTTGAGGTGGATTTGAACGGGAAAAACGCCGTGATCAACCATCCCGTGACGTTGCGTTTTTCCACCACACAACTGATTGCTGACGGTGAGCGCTTTGACCTTCTTCGCAATTTTGTCGTCGTCCAACCCGCCCCGCTCTGGAGCGACATGACGATTGAACTCACCGCTCGCTCGAGTTCCCTTACGGCATTGAGCAGCAGCATTCTTCGAGAATCCGATGCGTTTGATTTCTCCGTTTCTCGTTTGCCCTGGGGCGATTCGATTCGCCTAAGTGGAACGGACATTGACCAAAACGAGAAATTCACACTGGCCACCTTGCCAACCACTTCGCTGGTGTATGCCCCGTTGTCCTTGACTGCTCTCACCCTCGTTGGTCTGATTGGAGCCTTTGTGATTGGTTTGAACTTGACCAAAGAACGTCGTCGGACTTCTCTCTATGTTGAACTGGTCTTGGTCCCGGTGGTGCTGCTCATCACCGTGCTCGGCTATCCACCTCTGTTCATCGGCATCGCGCTTGGTGCAACGGCGATGATTTGGTGGGTCACCGGTGTTGCGAGCCCTCGATTGGTGGGAGCGGCCCAACGTCGTACCTCAACCGTACCGACCATTCCATGCCCTGCTTGCCAAACACCCAACGCCGTCACGACGACTGAGCGACCCCATCGATTCAATTGCAAAGGATGTCAGCGAGTGATCAAATTGGTTGCCTGATCAGAGGTTCAAGTCTTTCAAATTCTTGACCAGCGTAACGGCTTCCTGATAGTCGCTGGGGGAGAAGTAACCCACAAATTCATCCTCGTCGTTCACCGCCACAACGGCTTGTGGGCTGCGAAGTTGGATATCGCTGAGGACGCTTTTCAAGTCATCACTCAACTGCACTTTCATGAAATCCATTTCCATGTGTTCATGGCATTGGTCCTTCGAAGCATCCACACCTTCGCTCAGGGCTTTCACCATTTGGCGCTGGCCGAGGACACCTTTGACGCCGTTGTTGTCGTCCAGGACGACCAAAATGCCTCCGGGGACGCTCAACAAACGCTTGGCTGCTTCCTGAAGTGTATCGCTGCTGCCAACGGTCATGTGTTCATCGTCAAGGGTGAGGTCGTTCACGGTTTTGCCCATGAATCAACCACATCGGTTGGACCCTTTGTAACTTGCCGCTTAGGGTTCTTGCCCTTCCTCATGACACAAAATCAACGTGTCCTCGGAGAGAAGAAGTGCATAACCGACGCGTTCCAGTTGAACAATGGTGCCTGCGGGATAGCGATGCTGTTCCAGTTGCCCTGCGATGTGAACCTTCTGATCGTTTTTGGTTTCAATCAAGGTTGCTTCCTTGGCGTGTTGGACGGGGAGCCAATGCACGACAGGTCGGTTGTCTTGGCGGTCGATCGATTCAATCTCCGCAATTTGGTCGTGCAGCGCCACGTCCGCGAATTCTTTGAGTCGGATGTCCATTTTTTCCAAATCTTCGCCTTCCAACCAGATGCTGCCCTTCAACGACCACGCACGTTTTCCCATGGAGGCGTCATTAGGGTGAACATCCAACTCGATGGCGGAGGGGTGTTCCCCTTCCAACTCGTATGCGATGGGATGGCGGACAAAGGACAAGCGAGGTGCAGTGGCGTCAATCGCCTTGGTGTTATGGGAGTAGAGCGTGGCAAGCGGCACCGAGATGTCCTTTTGCGTGATGCCCAATTCCAACCAAAAACTGCGCAGGGCCTCGGCTTGAATCCCGCGTTTCCTCAAACCGTCCAAGGTTGGTAATCGGGGGTCTCCCCAGCCATCATATCGCCCCTCTTCGATGTCTGCACGCATTTGAGAGGTGGAAAAACCACCCCATTCGTGGACTTTGACCCGACCCCAGTACAACGTTTCGGGATACGTCCACCCAAAATGTTCGTAGAGGAGGGTTTGTTTTCTCGTTGAATCCATCAAATCCTTGCCGCGTATGATGTGCGTGACTCCCTGCAGGTGATCTTCGACGGCGCTCTGAAAGTCCAATAACGGCCAAACAACGTACTTGGAACCAATTTCCGGCCGCGGGTGAGGGTGCGCTTTGGTGTCTTGAATGCGCAAGGCCGGCCAGTCCCGCAAGGCTGGATTCTTCAACGTCATGTCGGTTTTCACCCGGACAACAGCGTCACCCGGCTTGTATTTTCCTTTCAACATCATCGACCAGAGCGTGGTGTTGTCCTCAACGGATTGGTCTCGACAGGGGCAGTTGGTCTTGGCAATTCGGTGCTCTTTGAAAGCGTCAGCAGAACATCGACAGACATAGCCGTGACCTTCGTTTAGCATCGTTGTGGCGTGTTCGTAGTACACCTCCATCCGGTCAGAGGCAAGAATGACCCTGTCAGGGGCCCGCCCCGTGAGCCATTCGGTTTCTTCCTGAATACGCCCGTAGGCTTCAAGCATCGGCGGCTTGACTTTGGTATCGGTATCATCGAAACGAAGGATGAATTCACCTTCGTACATCTCTCTGTAGGTGTTGTTGATGACCAGTCCACGAGCATGGCCAAACGACAACGGCCCGTTGGGGTTGGGTGCAAATCTCAACACAACCTTGCCTTTGGTCGCCTTTTCAAGGTCAGGTAATCCATCCCGTCGGGCTTTTGTTTCTCGCTTTTCAAGCAGGTGAGGTGCTTCTTTTTCGAGAATGGAACGAACCGAATCAAGGCCTTGGCCCGAGGCCAATTCGTTGGCGTTCATGACCTCGCTGGCAACGATGCTTGTGACGGCCTTTCCGTGCTGTTTGAGATCCTCTCGCATGGCCATGATGCGACCAATGACCGAACCAGCGGCTGCTTTTCCTTCGTACTCCAAGGCGTTTTGCAACGCGACATGACGAATCATGGCTAGGGTTTCCTCGTCCGGATTCCACGTCATGGTCTTCACCCGTGCGTCATCTCGCTCCTTCAAGAAATGCGCGGACCTTCTTCACGAAACAGGGTCTGTTGAACGGTGCGCTGTTGGCCTCGAACGGGTACATCCCCTTCCCTGTGTTCTGACCAAAACCGTTGAACAGTAGCCCATCCCCAGCGAACATCCGGATCGATGCCCTCTTGGGGGCAGAGCGTGTTCAATGCTTGCTGAGTTGCAGGGTCGCTGGGGTAACCGGATCCCAATGGGACCCGGTAACGTTGCTGAATAGCACCCATTTCTCGTTCTCGTTGTTCCTTTGCAAGGATGCTCGCCATGGCGACAACCGGGTGGTTTCGGTCAGCTTTGTGCTCGGATACCATGGTGCTTGATGGCCAAGGCCAACCCACCAATCCCTCGGTGATGCGACGGGTGAATCGTTCTGCGTTCACGTCACAAGCGTCGGCGACGATGTCAACCTGCTGGTGCGTGGGCAACGCTTCGAGAGCCTCTCGAAAACCAAGCACCTCCAGCATGTTCAGCCCTTCGTTTTGGAGGGCGATGTCGATGCGCTCAGCATGATAGGTGACCGTGCAGCCAAACCAACCTCGGGATTGTTGCTGTTCAGTAAACCAATCCTCCAGGGCCTTTCGCTTCTTTGGACTCAAATCCTTGGAGTCGCGAACTCCCTGTTCGGCCAAGAGATGAACGTCGGTTGCGGGAACAGAACACACACCGAACACCAGAGGGCCCAGAACGGGCCCTCGTCCGGCTTCGTCCAGTCCAACAAGGTGGTTCATGCTTCAAAACTCCAAGTCGTCATCCGGTCCATCCACAGGTGTGTCCTTGTTCAGGTCCTCGGCAATGGGTGAAGTTTCGGAGAGAACGGTGGCTGCCTGAGTTCCGTTCACGTTCATGTTCTCTGGCCGAATTGATGCCAGCAATTCATCCGCTTTGGTTCGACTGATGTCTTCTGTTCGTTTGTCGATGACCAGATTGGCAGCATCCACGAGCGTGGTTTCAATGGGTGTGCTGGGAACGGAAGCCTCGCCGTGCGTGTGTCTGAACATGGCTTCGTAGGTCTCCCTCGGTACAGGTTCGAGCGGTGCTTGAACAGGCGCAGGCGTTTCCGGCTCGGGGTCTTTCTGGTATTGTTGGAGCCAATCATCAGCGGAGGCTTGTTCTTGGTAGGGCATGACATGTTCTGTTTCCAGACGCCTCTCCCGGTCAATCACCGCCTTGTAAATGATGACACCGGCAACCAGGATGGCGAAGAGTACACCTGACCATGCTTTGAGGTAGAGAACTGCAGTGCTGGCAAGTCCGCCCCAATCAATCCCCTCATCGACGACTTCTTGTGGCTGCCACTGTTTCCCCAGATAATCGCCGGTTGAGGTGTAAACAAAGGGTGTTTCCGGGGCCAATCGTGACCGGATGGTGGTGTTGATGTACACCGTGCCGTTGTTCGTTTGGTCCATGGGCAGTTGAACCCATGCTCGGATGGTGAAATTGGAATTCAAAGGAATTTCGTTGATTTCGAACGAACGAGGAAATTCTACCCCTTCTTCGACCACGGCTTCTTCCGGAGGGATGAAGCCCATGTCGACCACATGGCTTGATTGCAACTGAACGATCAATCCGTCCACGGCATTTCCATCGTTGCGAACCTCCATCGCAAAGGTCATTCGGCCACGAGCGTTTACTTGCTCCTCAACGTTTCGAAACGTCCATTTGATTTCGGGTGCGACTTTGAGCGGAATGGTGACGGCCGCCATGACCTCGCCGGTGTCACCAAGCACTTCGATGGTGGCGTTTCCAAGCAAGAACGCCACGGCGTTCGCATCCGCTTGAATCTCGAGGAAAGGAAACGACTTCGCTTGATTTGCCTGAACCAGCAGCGCTTGACCCGGAATGACGACGTCAAAACCATCGGTGATTTCTCCGAGTCGCAGTACATAGGTGTCGTAGGCATTTCCGGTGTTCCTAACGGTCAGGGATGCCTCACAGGTTTGGTTGGGGAAGATGCTTTGACACCCTTCTTGCGAGTAGGTGAGTTCAGCCGAGGCAATTCGTTCAATGCGAGCCATCACGTCCGTGGTCTTGACCGCCGCCGCACTGCCCGATGGAAACACAAACAGGCGAACATAGAGTTCCCCCGAGAATTGGTTGGGTGATTGGAACCCGATTTCAATGGTTCGAGATTCGTTGGGTTGCAGCGTGACATCTTCCAAACCACCAAACAACGCAACCACCCACCCGCTGCTGTTGAAACGGTCAGCGGGTGGTGAGTTTTCTGCTGGTTCCCCGTTTCCGTCAAGGGCTTGGAGCGTGATGTTGAGCGTGTTGGGTGAATTCCCGACATTGCGCACGACAGCAGAAAGGCGGCCGTCCTGATTTGGCGCCACCACCAGTTCAGTCTCTACATCGTCAATGCTCGCGTTTCTTTTTTCGTTCATCAACAGGTCTACGTTCCATTGGGTGCTACGTTTGTCCAAACCGGAAACGGCGGAGAGAACGAAGCGTGGTCCGGTGTTAACAAGAGGGGCGCCATTTTCAACAGCAGGGACGTCCACCCAGAAGTAGACGTAGATCAGTTGGCCTGGATTGATGATGGAATAGGACGTCTCACCGCTCGTGTACGGCATGTTCCAACCCCATGACCACCCAGATGCAGAGTAGAGTGAAAACGTAACGTTGTCTGCGTAGCTCCCGTTGTTTGAGATGTTCACGGCGACCGCTGTCCGTATTTTTTCATCCACGGTGAGTGTCGAAAAATCATCCACCCCAAAATTGATGTTTGACCACTGAGCAATCATGACGTTCATCTCAACGGTTTGGTTGACGGTTTCGTCGAGGTCCGAGGTCACCATGAACGACACGGTGACGTTTTGGTAACTGGCCGACGCATTGGCTTTGATGTTGAATGCCATCTGGCGCAGATGATTGGGAACCAGCAGTTCGGTCAGGGGCAAGCCCAGCACTTCAACCATGGACGGGACAGAAAGGGGTGTGATGGTGAGCGCTTGGTTTTCGCTGGCCTTGTTGTGCACGGTGATGTAGGTGCTGACGGTCTCGTTTGGATGTACAACGACCTCAGAAGGGGCGACCACGGCAAACAATTCCCCTTCTCGACTGGACACCTGGGCGGTTGCATCCGCAAAGGGCATGCCGTAGGGTGCGATGAAGAGGAGCAAGAGGAGTGCCCACCGCATGACATTGGCTGTTCTTCGCCCTCTATGAATGGCACCCATCCTTGAACACCAGCAGAACGCAGGTTTCTTGAACAGGATTCCACTCGGGAACTCATGGCTCCTCTTTGGCCGTTCAAGAAGAAAGAAGCTGTGGCTGTCCTCGACGAAGAGCCCCCTGCGCCTTTGGTTTACAAACGCGGCGAAGACCCAAACGCTCGACCAGAGGTCACCTCGGACCAAGCAGCCTACAAAGACGCCCTTGCTTTGTTCGGAGGTGGCTCTCAAACCGTTGAGGCTGCCAGCGACCAGTCCACTCTTTACGACGGTGTGACGGCTGAATCGGCTGCCGTTCCAGAGGCTTCAACTCCTGAATCCGAAGAACCCGCAACGCCAACAATGGACGATGCCCCCTCGTTCACGTGGGTTCACCACACGGACGGTTACCACTACAAACAGAACGCCGACGGTTCCTTTGAGCCAACGCCCCACGTTCGTCGTGCAGACGGAACCTACGCACCATACTCTTGATCAAACAAGGTTCGAAGCGGCTCAATGAGTCCTCGGTGGTTGGTGGTTGGGCGATTGACGTCACGTGACACGGGATGGCGATCGATGCGAAAAGAGGATTCAAGTTCTGGAAGTTCCCCCTCGTTCAACCATGAATCCAGGTTGTTCTCTGTAAGGAGAACCGGCATTCGGTGGTGCACCTCGCGGCAATCTTCGTTGGCTTCTTTGGTTAGCATGACACAGGATTCAAGATAGGCTCCGTCGTTTTGCCACCGGTCCCAAATCACGGGAAACAAGCACATGCTTCCGTCCATCGGATAGTGATACCATGGAACTTTTCCGTTTGGCGTGGTCATCCACTCGTACCAGCCATCGGCGGGGAGCACCCCTCTGCGTCGTTGGAACGATGTGCGAAACATTGGCTTTGAGGCAACGGTCTCAACACGTGCATTGATTGGCTCCCGTTGGGAAGGTGATGACCATGAAGGTCGAAGCCCCCACTTCATCATGCGCATGTGGCGGGGAGCTGGCTCATCGTGAACGCCGCATTCGGTGATGATTGGGACCTGTGTTTGCGGCGCAACATTCCACGATGGTTCGAAGGGCGTCAAGTCCGATAGCGGCTGGGAATCAAACAAGGCGGCGACCTCGTCCATGGGTCGTGCAAGGGAAAACCGTCCGCACATGGTCTGACCTCAAACAGGGTCAACGATGACATCCAACAGGGCGTTCACGTCGAATTCTGCCCCGTTCAACGGTACGCGTAGGTCGTACAATGTGGAGACCGCAGGGTCCACTTCACCGAAGCAACCAACCCAAGCGCCGTTGATGATGATCTTGGCACCTCGGCCGGCTAACCATGGTCCATCGCCTTCACCAAGCGCTTCAGCATGCCACTCTTTGACACCAAGATCGTTGCACAAGGCCTGAATCCGTCCTCGAACCGCTGCAAATCCGCCCGAGCGTTCTGCGGTCAAGAATGCCAACCGATTTGCGTTCTTGTGGTCCCGTACGACCGTCCCAAGTTCGTAAACGGATTGGGGGAGGTCACGGTGTCGATTTGAAGCCAACAGGCGAAGAAGCCCTGGAAGAAGATGCTGCCGTAAAATGGTGTGGTCCACCGTGATGGGGTTCGTGATTTGCGTCACGCTGTGCGTGCGTTCCCATCGCATGTTCTCAAACTGGTCAGCCTCGTTTGACAGGGTGAGCGATTGAATTTGCATCATGCCCATGCCTTGCATGGCGTCACGAAGCCGACGACGCAGGTGGTGGTCTGGGCGTGGTTGGGCCGTCAATTGGGCCTTGGGCATGTCCGTACCGAGGTCTTCGTATCCGTGTCCGATGGCCAAGTCTTCAACGATGTCGACCGGATGGAGCACGTCGAACCGCCACCGAGGCATGGTGAAGATCAGTTCAGAGGAACCAGCGCTCGCCTCTGCCATCTTGGTGGAGCGTTCGGGTGCATCGTGAGGTGCGGATTGCCGTCCATCAAATCGCCCTCCCATTCGGTTGATGGCCGTTTGAAGGTCATCGTCGCTGAACGAGCGACCGAGCAGAGAGGCAACCAGTTCCTCGGGGACGAGGTGCTGTTTTCCGGCGCCATTGGGCAATGTTCGGACTTCGCCCGTGCACGTGGTGACCTCAACGGTTTCCACCATCCCGCCACGCTCCATGAGTTGCAAACACACCAGCATGATGGCGGCTTCACACGCACGCTCGTCCCACCCCGTGACATCGATGAAGAAATCGCGTGTCGTCTGCGTGACCGTTGTGTGTTCGCCGTTGATGATTGGTGGGAAGGAAAGGACGTCGTCGTTGGCGTCAAGGATCAAGGGGTAGGCCTCCATCCCCTCCAAGAGGTGAGCGTAGTCAACGCCTTTTGGGTGTTCTTTGAGAATCTCATCAATGGTCATTGGCTTCTGGGAAGCCAGAGGAGTGAAGGATGTCGTGCCTGGAACAGATACAACACGGAACGGTGGTTTCAAGGTTGACAAATCGTGAACGCCAATGGAGACCCTTCGTCTTCCTCGACCGATAGCAAAGTGCAACTTTTCTTGATGGTCCATCAGCCCTTTGATGAACGCATCAACGGTCGCCTCATCGGGAGGAAGTTCTACCCCTCGAACGACGGCGCTGTGGACCACGGGTCTGATGTCTTGCAAACTGGGGTCAACCGTCACCGTGATGCCGCTGGGTTGCGTTTGCATGTCTGGAGATGCTTGGGCGCCGTGAAGGAACGGACGCATGGCAAAGGCCAAGGTTTCGCCGCTCAAGAGGTCGGGGCGGTCGGGGAAAATTTCGATGTCGAGGGTCTCCTCGGTGCAGGCATCAATATCGGTGCCCAACAACGGCAAGTGTTCGTTGACCTGTTCGAGCGTATGCGTATGTCCATGTTGCTCCATCAACGACCGCAAAAGGGATTGAGGAACGGAGATTGTTGGCATGTTTGTTCACCTATCTCGCAAACCAATGCGGCAGTGGCCGTCCATAACCAGCAAGCCTCAAGCCGCTGACCGAAGCCGTTTCATGGTCCAACGCTCGCAAGTGCTTTCGGTCAAGCAGGTCAATGCTGTTGAGTCCTATTCTGCGAAGTTGGGAAGCGAGGTCGTCTTGTGTTCCTTGAAGCCAATAGGCAATGTCCTCTGCATCGGCCATCGGTGCAGCACAGCACACGATGTCCACGCCTGAAGCGAGCAGGACGGCGAGGTCATGGCCTGATGCAGAGAACCCGAGCAAAAAGCCCGTTTGCGTGGTGCTTTGACTCAGGTGTTCTTTCTTTGACCGACCGGTCATGGGAAGCGCTGCGGCCTCGGACAAGCCCGATCCATCTTCAATGCGAGCAAGGGCGGCATCCATCCCGTGGTAGGCTGCCTTGGTGTGGAGGGATTGAATGCGACTTACCCCGTCGACCAAGGCCACGGGCACATTGGGTCTGGCCATGCTCTTCAACGCCACCAACAACCCATCCAGCTGCTCAGCATTCAGCGGAGGCAACATGTCAAGCGCAACGGCGAAACCACCGGCTTGCGCTAAATCCGACGCAATTTCAAGCAGGTTGCCTTCGCCCACCAGGAGAACGTCAACGGGTCGTGGTGCAGATTCCACCAGTGCAGGGTGGCGATTGAGCACTTGGGTAACGGCGGGAGGTGTCTTTTTGTTGGGTGTAACCGTTGAACCGTCGGCCAAAAACGGGAGCATGGGGGTCGGAAGGGCGAGGGATTGAACGTCGTCGTCAACACCAAACAGAGCGACGGTGTCCACGGTTTGGTAGTCGGGAAGCGGGGGGAGTTCTTCGTTGACCAACCCAATTTGCGCGAGGTCCCCTGAAGAGACCATGTAACCGGCGGATTCAACGAGGAGGTGTTCTTGTGGTGTGAGGCACACCGCATCGCTTGGAACATGAAGGCTCTCGTCATCGAGCATGGCGTTGATTTCTTCCACTTCACCGGCTTCGAGCGGGCGAAGGGTGACGCCAGGTGGCGGTGGTGGACACCGGCCGTTGACAACGATTCGACCGCCTTTCATTCCGGCACCGGGATCTGATCCCACATCGCCGTGGACCACGATGAGTCCGCCGGTCATCCCTCCCCCAATACGGGCCCCGCTTGCTCCACGGATGATGACGATGCCACCGCTCATCTGTGCTCCAGAATCGTCGCCGCATCCGTCCATCACGGTGATGGTGCCGGCGTTCATTGCGTATCCCGTGTAGTGGCCGGCCATGCGTTCACAGACGATGGTCGTCCCTTGATTGGCCGCTCCCAAAAATGAACCAGCATCACCTTGGATGGTGAACGAGCCACCCTTGCCGAAGGCAGCCACCCACGATCCAAGGACTCCAAGAGCACGCAGGCGTGCGCCTTCAGGAAGGTTTGGGCAAAGACCGAGTTCCCCGTTCTTTGGTACAGGGTCTCCGGCGTTGGTCCAACCGATTCGCAAGATGGCGTTCTGCTCAGCAGCGGCTTCGAGTCGGGGGCCGAGTTTTTCATTGATGTTCATCGACCGTTTGACGACATCGGAAACATCCGCCATGAGGCACGGTTGAATCCATCATCCAAATAGCCTGCTGTTGGGCGGTCAAGCCTTGCTGTGTTTTCACGGGAGGAGGAGGTCGGCGGTACATGAAGAAGCCTTTATTGACGGCCTTCATGAGCAGCACATGGAGAAGGTCATGACCATCAAAGTCGCCATCAACGGATACGGAACCATCGGCAAGCGCGTGGCTGACGCAGTGGATGCCCAAGACGACATGGAGATTATTGGCGTGACCAAGACACGTCCTTCGTTTGGTTGTGACTTGGCTGTGCGAAAGGGTTACCCCTTGTATTGCACCTACGACGATGCGGATCGAATCGCAGCGTTCGCAGAAGGCGGTTACACCTGTCATGGTGGTCTCTCGGATTTGTTGGCAGTGGCGGACATCGTAGTGGATTGTGCGCCAGGGAAAGTTGGTGCGTCCAACAAAGAAGCCTACGTTGCTGCCGGCGTGAAATTCATCTTCCAAGGTGGAGAAAAGCACGAAATGGCAGGCATGTCCTACACCTCCTCGGCGAACCATGAGGCGAACCTGAACGTCCAAGGCACCCGGGTGGTTTCATGCAACACCACGGGATTGTCCCGCACCCTCGTTCCTCTTTTCGAGCACTGTGGCTCACTGGCCGTTGAGTGCACCATGATTCGTCGTGCTGCCGACCCGGGTGACTCCGCCAAGGGGCCCATCAATGCCATTAAGCCGGTGCTCAAGGTTCCATCTCACCACGGCCCAGACGTGATGACGGTGAAACCTGAGATCCAAATCAATTCCATGGCCGTGGCGGTTCCTACGACGCTGATGCATTGCCATTCAATCGTCGCAACCTTGCCCGATGGCCACGGATTGACCACACAAGGGGTTCTTGACCTGTGGGCAAGCAACCCTCGTATCATCATCATGAACGGCGGTGAAACGGGCATCACCACCACGGCAGAGGTGATGGAGTATGCACGCGATATCGGTCGAAAGTGGGGCGACCTCCACGAAATATTCGTGTGGGAAGACGGCGTGAAACTTGACGGGAACACCCTGTATTATTTTCAAGCCATTCACCAAGAATCGGACGTGATTCCCGAAAATGTTGACGCAATTCGTGCCCTGATGGGCACCGAATCCGACTGGCGAGTCTCGGTGGAAAAAACCGATGCAGCCATCTCGGCGTACAATCGCCTCTAGGCCCCGAACGATGCGCCATCAACACAGGCGAGAGTTTCATTCAAAAGAGGGGCTTGATTCCGAAGTTCATGCTGTCGAGAGCATGGCTGTCCGTTGTTCTCTTTTTGCTGATTTCCACCCCCCTCTCGGTGGCTGCCAATGCCACGGTGAAACCATTGAACGAACCTGCCGAGGAGCGCTCGGAATCTGGCTTGTCCTTTGACCAAATGAGCGAAGTTCAGCGGCTTGAACTGGCCCGCAGTCATTGGTCAACGATGCCGCAAGCCTCCACGGTCGAGGCCTCAATCAAGCCATCAACCGGGCAACTTCATCTTTCACACGGGTCGTTTGATCCGTTGACATCGGCCGGACCAGTCCTTCCCGCATGGCTGATGCGAGACGGCGACATGGTTCACACCGGTCTCGCCGTTCTTCAATTGCACGAGGCCAACGGCGTTGTCTTGTCTTCGCTTCAGGAGACTTACGGATTTACTGTACTTGACGTGCTCTTCGACGAGGCTTGGCTTGTCCGCCTCCCTCCGAATGCTGCCCCTTCGCAACTTCGAGAAGAAAGCACAGTCCGCTGGCTTGGACCCCAACAGCCCGGTTGGCGTGTGGCTCCAATCCTCATCACGCAACCCTCTGACGTGGAGGTCCTGTCCATTGTTCCCACACCTGACCTTGGTCTCGGTGGATTTGGAACCTTGGCAACCGATTTGGTACGCTACGGAGCAAACGAAGCCTCCTGTGATGCATGGATGTGCAGCGCTGCCGTGAATCCAGAAGACGCCCATGTCTTTGTTCAAAACGTGGCGCATGATGGCCGAATCCTCTGGTCTGAACCGGCCAGCGAACTTCGTGTGCACAACGCGCTTGCGTGGTCGGTTGCCGGTGTTCAAGGCGTGGCCAACAACGCCACGTTTACCTTGGACGGCTCGGGGGAGATGGTGGCCATCACCGATACCGGACTGGACAGCAATCACCCGGACCTCGCCGGAAGAGTGGCTGCAACCTACACTCAGTTTGGGTTGGACCCCAGTCCACAGGACACCAACGGTGGCCACGGCACCCACATTGCGGTCACGGTGTTGGGCAATGGTACGGGTGACGCCGCTGCACGGGGGGTGGCCCCCGCTGCAACGCTCGTGATGTACGCATTGGAGCACGACCCTACAGGAACATTCGGCCGCATTGGCTCCATTTACGACATGCTTCGTGATGCTGAACAGATGACGGCTCGTCTCTCGGTGAACGCATGGGGCCTCAACGGAAATTACGGACAATACACGGCCGATGCTCGTTCCGTCGACATTTTTGTTCACGACCGAAAGGACCTGACGCCCATCTTTTCAGTGGGTGACCGAGGTGGGTCGGGTGCGTCCCAAGTCACTTCTCCTGCGACCGCCAAGAACGTGCTCGCTGTCGGAGCCTCCACCACGGGGGCGGCAGGAACAACCGCCGCTGGAAGCGTTGCGAATTTTTCCTCGCTTGGCCCCAGCCTTGATGGCCGTGTCAAACCCGATGTGGTCGCACCGGGCGTGGGTATTTGTTCAGGGCTGGCCGAAGAGGCTCGTTTCCCGGCTGGGACCTCGTGTCTATCCGGATCGCACGCCAGTGGGAATTCCTACTACATGTCGCTCACCGGCACCTCCCAAGCGACAGCCGTCGCCTCGGGCGTTGCTGCCCTCACACGTGAATTCATTCGCGAACAAGCGGGTGTGGCTTCTCCATCGAGTGCGCTGGTCAAAGCTGCCCTCATCAACGGCGCAACCGATTTGGGAACGCCGGACATCCCCAACGCTGCCGAGGGATGGGGTCAAATCAACCTCGAGCGAACGGTGCTTCCCATGGACGGAACCACCCCGCTTGACACCTTTTTTGACGATAAGAAATCACTCGAACCCGGCTTTGGGTTGCTCTACTCGTTCTCGCTCGACCCTTCACACGGTCTTGATTTGACCTTGGCATGGACCGACGAAGCGGGCAGTGCCAACACGGCTCAGACTCAACCCCGCCTCGTCAACGACCTCGACTTGGTGTTGGTAGCACCCGATGGAACCGAGTGGTTCGGAAACAACTTCGCTCAAGGATTCTCGACATCGGGCGGTACCGCCGATGACCTCAACAACGTCGAACGTATTCGTGTGGCCCCGGGTACGCTTTCCTCGAGCACCGGTGATTGGATCGTCAAGGTGCTCCACCGGGGTGGCTCAACGCAAGACTTCGCCTTGGTGATGTCGGCGGTTGCAACACCAACGCCACAGGCAGACTTGGTCGTGTTTGATGGAAGCATCCTCACGTCATCTGAAAACCCGTTGCGAAACGATTTGATTTCCATTCGGCTTGCTTGGGCAAATCAAGGGACCAGCACCTCCTCGTCCTTCGATATTCTTCTGGAGGATTTGACCACCCAAACCACCCTCGCCACCGCAAGCCGACCCAGTCTCGGTCCGGGAATGATCGACTCCTACACCATTTTCCATCAATTTACCACCACAGGCGTCCATACGCTTCGGTTGTCTATTGACACGGGGAACACCGTGATTGAAATGAACGATGCTGTGAATGGTTTTGACAACAACATCCTGGAGCAAAATGTGGAAGTGATGGCCCTCGGTGTTCGAGTGGTGGTTGAGAACGACGACGGTACGTTGCCCACCACACCCGAGGAACGTGCGGCCAACGCGATGATGACATTGGATGTTCGTAACGATTCGGGAATTGACATTCCGCTGAGTGTTCTCCACGAAGGTACGGGAAACCAATCCGTCAAATTGTCAGCGTCGATGGTCCAAATTCCTGTGCCAGGCCGGGAGAATTTCTTCCTCCCAAGTCCGGACATGTGGACACGAACATTCAACGAAAGTGCCACGTTCATCCTCAACGCCCAAGGGACCGAAGGAGCCAACAAATCCATCAATTTGAGACTTGAAGACATTGATTCTGATTTGACCTCCGACCCATCGAATCCTCGGTATGTGCGTGCGGGTACGTATGTGGTTGAATTGACGGCCAGGTACGAAATGCAACCGACGGTGGCCCACACCCAACGCATCATGATCGAAGTTGAACAAATCGATCAGGTTCAGGTCGTTGCTGCAGGTACGAGTGGCTTGCAGGCTCTTCCAGGCGGTTCAAGCGTCTTTTCCATCTCGGTGCGCAACACCGGAAATGCCCCCGCCCAATACAGCATGGAATGCTTTTCTGAGCAGCGCTGGCAGTTGATGCTTGGCTCCTCAAATTCCTCACAACTTGATTTTGAACCCTTGACCATCCTCGAATACCTCCCCATGTCCATTCGCGTGATTGTTCCGTTGGTGGCTGATGGCGTCCCTTCCGCTGGCGATACGGATACCGTCACCTGCTACGTGACCTCGCTCACGGACTTGAGCATGAATTTCTCGGAAACCGTGACCATCACCGTTCTCGCTCAAGAATCGTTTGATGTTCATCTCATGGACGACAACGGTCGAGTTGGGCCCAACCAACTTTCGCCCGACATCTCTGTCGACAGTGGGCAAAAGGTCTACCTCAACATGAGTATCATCAACACCGGAAACATTGAGGTTGAACTTGATGTTTCGGTGCTTCCAGACAACCCGCAGTGGGCCATCCAAGTGAGTTATGACGGTGTGACGGACACGCGGTCCATCTCCCTCACCCTCGGCGCCGGTCAGGAAACAACGGTTCAGTTCATTTTCGCCGTACCGTTGACGGCGGAAGAGAACGACGCCAATTCCTTCACGATACGGACCGAGCGTAGCCTGTCCAATTTCCGGCAGAACATCACCCGGCTTGTTGTTCGCGATGAGTTGGGTATTGAATTGACTCCACCAATCGACAACCACATTGATGCCAGCATCGCAAGCGTCTTTTCCTACGGCGAATTCAAGGTGAAAAACACCGGAAACACCGACCTGTTGCTGAATTGGTCCCACGGACTTGCTCCAGACGGTTGGGAGGTTGGTTTTGCCAATCCAATCGTCTACCTGGAGCCAAGGGAGGAAAAGGTCGTTCGCTTCGGCGTCATTCCTCCAGCACAGGCGCAAGCGACGGACAATGCCTTTGAATTGTTGATCAAGGTCAACGCCTCCAATCTCGATCGCTTTGTTGAGGCGGATGAGATGGTGTCCGTCGGCGTCCTTCCCTCGGCGTTTGGAAACATTTCTGCAATTGGTGAAGGTGAACGTCTGCTCCAGGGCATTTCTCGTGAAGATGGACGAACACAGACCTTTGAGATACGCAACGATGGCAATGTTCCTCTCACCGCCTCCTTGACCTCAGTGCTGCTTGACAAGGATGGTGAAGAGCGAACGGATTGGTCGATCAGCATCAATCCAGACACCGTGTCACAGCTTGCTGTTGGTGCTACACAAACCGTGGAAGTCACCCTCACGCCCTCGGAGAACGTCGCAAGAGGCACCTCCACACTCATGCTAAACTTGAGCACAGAAAGCGGTGTCGTCACGAACCTCCAAATGGACGTCAGTGTCGCAACGGCGACGGGTTCCACGGGTCTGTTCAGTGTTCTCCCTCCCGCCGTTAGCGGGGCTTTGGTGGCCGTGTTGCTCGTTGGTGTTGTCGTGGTGGGCCGGCGGATGAAGAAATCCGGTGAACTCACCGATGACGGTGCCGAGTTGGTGGCTCCCGACACGCACGTTGACCCCGACACCTTGGGGCTACGCCGAAATGAAGCTTTGAACCTTGGAACGGCTGTTGACGAACTTACCAGCGGCGAAGTCAGCGATGACGAGATTGCCCAAGCCATCATGCAGTCGATGGACCTCCCCGCATTACCTGCCCAGGTTCCTGCAGGCCTTCCTCCTGCCGGAATGCCTCCCAAGGCCAATGTTCCCAAAGGTTTGCCACCTGCGGGTATGCCTCCAGTTCCTGCACCTGGCAAGGCACTGCCAGCCCTTCCACAAGCGGCCCCCTCGGCCGCCCCATCACCGCAACCTGCTCCAGCCGCCGTTCCACCTCAATCAGGACCGCCTCTCCCACCGGGTGGTCTCCCGGCCGGCTGGACCATGGAACAATGGCAGCACTACGGGCATGAGTGGTTGCGCCGGCAAGGCTGAGTCGTGAAGGTTGAAAGGGAGGACCTTCTCCCCGATTTATGGGCAGCATTGTATTGTTTGGGCCGCCAGGCGCAGGGAAAGGAACGCAAGCACAACGCATTCTCGAGCACACGGGTCTTCCGCAGGTCTCCACGGGAGACATGCTGCGAGCAGCGGTCAAAGCAGGTACACGAGTTGGGCTTGAGGCAAAGGGCTACATGGACAAAGGTGCCTTGGTGCCTGATGATGTCATCCTCGCCTTGATTGAGGAGCGCATCCAAGAAGCCGACGCAAAAAACGGCGTCATGTTTGATGGCTTTCCTCGGACCATTCCCCAAGCAGAAGCCTTGAGCCAACTCACGGAAATCACCCATGTTCTCGCTATCGAGGTGCCGGATAGCCGGATTGTGGAGCGAATATGTGGGCGATTGACCTGCGGTTCCTGCGGTCACGTGTATCACGACACGTTCAATCCCGTGCCTGAAAACGGATGTGCTTGCGGGAACTTCGTTGAAAAGCGACGAGCCGATGACACGGAAGCAACGGTGTTGAACCGTCTGGGCGCCTACCACGAGCAAACCTCACCTCTTGCTGATTGGTACGAAGCGCGAGGCCTGTTCCACCGTGTTGACGGTGATCGTGACATTGATGTCATCACCGAGGCGCTGCTCAAAATCGTCCAATGAGGTGAATGTCATGCCCCGCCGTCGTTCCCGTTCCAACAAGCAGGAGCGGAAGGCGAAAGCACAAAACGCACAGGCTCACCTTACTGAGGTTCTCAAAGAACCACATCGTTATCCTCGTGAAGTGATTGAATCAGCCGCTGTTCATCTCGTTAAAACATCGAGGCGTCATCGCCTGCGTCTCAGCCCTGAAGGGCGGGAAAGGGTCTGCCGTTCATGTTGGGCAAATCATGTCTATGCCTCTCAATTTCGTGTTCGAATCAAGGCAGGTCAGCGCGTAAAGACATGCCTTGCTTGTGGCACCATCCGAAGGTTTGGAGGCGGTCCCAAGCACCATCGCAAGCAGCGCAAGGTGAACTGAGATGTCCGACGTACCCGAACGAGTGATGCGTGAGGCCAAATCCAGAGAGTTTCGCGCCAGCGTTCGAATTGGGAAGGCAGGTATCAGCGAAACCGTTGTGGAGGAAATCCGTCAGCAATTGCGCAACCGAGAGTTGGTGAAAATCAAAGTCAACAAAGGGTTGTTCGAGCGAGAACAACGCCGAGAAGTCTGGAACTACCTTGCGGAACAAACGCAAACCACCCTCGTGCTGCAACGCGGGAACATTGGCGTATTGTGGCGTGGATAACGAAACGAAAGCAAAGGGTCAAAGGTGGCCTTTTCTTCGCCGTGTTTAGGAAGCGAACGTGATGAACAATCTGCTCTTTACCAACAGAAACCGACAGGTCTCGTTCGCTCTTCTTCTCTTCGTCGGTTTCATGATGCTGATGGGCTACTCATCGGCCGGTGGCGGTGGAGGGGTCTCCTTGGAAGTGCACATTCGCGACGGCATGGGCTCTCAAGCCATTTGGGTCGGGTTGGCCATCCTCATCGCCGTCTATGCGCTGATCATTTTCGAATGGGTTCATCGAACATTGGCTGCTGCCGTCGGTGGCCTGTTGGCGGTTCTTGCCCTCAACTACTATGCCGTCGAAGACACGTTCACGCTGGCAGAAGTCACCACGATGATCGATTGGGAGACCATTGGACTTCTTCTCGGCATGATGGTGATGGTCGGAATTCTATCGAATACCGGCGTCTTCGAATACTTCGCCGTACTTTCATACAAGAAAAGCGGTGGTTCAATTTGGACCCTGGTGGTCATTTTGTGTACGGTTACCGCCGTTTTGTCGGCCTTCTTAGATAACGTCACAACGATGTTACTGCTCACGCCCGTAACGATTCAACTCGCCAAGGTGCTCGACATCAAACCCATCCCCTTGCTGATTTCTGAAGTCCTCTTCTCCAACATTGGTGGGGCTGCAACGATGATTGGTGACCCACCCAACATCATGATCGGCTCGGGCCTTTCCCCCGACAAAATTGCATCTACGGAAGGGGGCAAGTACGCCTACATGTCGGAATACGGCGTGACATTCAACGATTTCATCATCGAAATGGGTCCTGGAATCTTGATGTGCATCGTTCCGAGTTTTATGTTGCTCAAGTGGTTTTATGCAGAGGAATTTTCGGGCTCAAGGATACGAGATGTTGCTGAACTTGAGTCCAAGTACGGCATCAAAGACCCCGCTATGCTCAAGGTTGCTGGCGCCATCCTCATTCTCGTCATCTTGAACTTCTTCCTTCACCCCATCACCCACATCGCTGTTTCATGGATTGCGCTCGTCGGTGCCGTTGTGATGCTTCTTGCCACCGACCGGCACGACCTGGAAAAGCCGCTTCATCACGTCGAATGGACCACACTGCTGTTCTTTGCGGGTCTGTTTGTCTTGGTTCACTCGCTTCAGTACATGGGCGTCATCAACTTCATCGGAGAATACGTCATGCAGGCCATCGCCTTCTTTGGAAGCGATACGGGCGACGGTCAAACGGTTCGTCTCGCAGCCGCCATTCTCATCGTGTTGTGGGTGTCGGCAATTGCTTCAGCCTTTATCGATAATATTCCCTATACGGCGACCATGATCCCCATTGTGCTGCAAATCGCCCATGAGTTGGGCGATTACTTGCTCGGTCCGTTGATTTGGGCCCTCGCCTTCGGCGCTTGTCTTGGTGGAAACGGGACGCTGATCGGCGCCTCGGCCAACGTCGTGACGGCTGGTATGTCCGAGGAAGCAGGTTACCCGATTTCGTTTAACGAATTTTTCAAGGCTGGCTTCCCCGTCATGATTCTCACCACCTTCATCGTTTCTCTCTACATGCTGCTCGTTTTCATCGTCGGTGGAGAAGACAACGCAACCTATGTCAAACTCATTCTGGTTGGCATCACCTTGCTTAGCATCATCGGTCAACTGGCCCGTGGTCGAAGCAAGGGGAAGTCGTTTGCTGAGGCTTTGGTGGATGACGAAATGGCAGGTATCCAAGAATTTGTGATCGAAGCCAAGGACAAGACCACGAAAATCCTCCGTGGCGAGGAAGAGTAAACCGGCGCAGACCAGCGTTGACTTGAAGTCCTGTCGCAGAAACGCAGGTGTAGGCGAGTGCGATGTTCGAGTGCCAAATCTGTGGTCTCCTTTCGCTTGGCGGCACGGCGTGCCCTGCTTGTGGGAGTCAACTTCGCACGGATTTATCCACGGCCATCGAGTCCGAGGAACATCTTCCTAACGAAGTCCCTGGCTTGGACGACGCCGCTGCAGCATGGTACGATTTGGAAGGCATTGAGCCTCCTGAAGAAGCCGCCGAGCCACCCCACGACTCGCAACCCCCAAGTGAGGAGGGGAGCCTGCCCTTTGGGTTCCAAGGCCAATCCAACGTCTATGCTTCTCGTTTGCCGTTCGGTATCGGGAGTTTTGCTGAAGGCATTCCTTTTGATGCAGGCTCAGCCCCACCTCCCGCTCCAATCACGCCCGATTCACACCGTGTTGAACCTGTCATGGAAACGACGCCGTCGCCAAGCATGACTCCACCCGAACCTGCGCCACCCGCTGTGGATGCTGTGCGTGCGGCACCTCCGGTCCTCGATGTTCTTGACGAACTCCCCGTACCCAAGCCGGCACCTGCACCATCGTCCGATGGTCACGACCTTCCTGACCTCCCAGATGTTTCTGTCACGGCGGTTGAACAGGTGGCACCAAGTCCTGCTCCTGCTCCTCCTGCGCCAGCAGAGGCGACAAGCGAGCCTGTGAGGCTCCAAACCGCACGTTTGGTCACTCCTTCGCCTGCGGTCGAGCAATCTGCATCGTTGGCTGATGACATGATGCCCGTTCAGGACGCACCACCCGTCCCTGATTACTGGCGCATCGATGCACAAATTCCCGATTATGAGGAGATCTACGAAAACAACGAAGCCGTTGTTGAAATGGAGTACGGTTCTTATGAAGACGATGTGGTGGTGTTTGATCACGAGACCGACTCGCCCGCTGCCGTGTTCCACTCACCGCTTGAAGCCACCCCCGTCTCAACCGCAACCCCGTCGATTGTGCTTGCCTTGCATCCAGTGCAAGCCTTGAACATCGATGTTGGCGGTTCTGCTGACTTACAGTCGTTGCTCGGTGAAGGATTCAACCAAATGCAACAAGGGTCATGGTCCGATGCTGCCCGGGTCTTCCAACGCCTTGCAGCCAGTTTGCCGACGAGTCCAGAGGTGTTCAACAACTACGGGATTTCGTTGCTCCAGCGGGCGATAGGTATGCGGGACGGTGCTGACCTTCAACAACAATCCATGGCTGGGGCTCAATTTGAATCAGCCATCCTCGCTCTTCGTGAAGCAGCGAAAGGAGCGCCGGCAAACGGGGATATTCTGGTGAACCTCGCCTCGGCGCTCATCGAAAGTGGGCGGTCTGAAAAGGCGCTTGGCATCATGAACGTCCACAACGCCCGGTCACCGGGCTCTGCAAGAGGCCTCAACACGGCCGCTGTAGCCATGTTTAACCTGGGACAACTGACACAATCAGCCCAAGTGTTGCAGTCGGCGGGCGAAGATCCCGTGGTCGCATCGAACCTGCAAAAATTGAGCCCGGGCGCGAGTGCTCAGTGAAATCCTCCAAATAC